>CALWMX010000071.1 GCA_944382105.1 uncultured Butyrivibrio sp. | reverse complement strand
TGCCAGGGAGACTGCCGTAGCCCTTGCCGAAATGACCGGCGCTAAGGTTATATTGGGTTCCGCAACGCCGTCTCTTGAGGCTTACAGCAGATGCAGGAACGGTATTTATAAGCTTTACAGGCTTGATAAGCGGGCCGGCAACGCCGTGCTGCCCAATGTTGAGATTGTTGATCTGCGGGAGGAAATGCGCGAAGGAAACCGTTCAATGTTCAGCGTCAGGCTTAAGGAGCTTATCAGAAACAGACTTGATGCCCGGGAACAGATTATGCTTTTTCTCAACAGGAGGGGCTATCAGGGCTTTATCAATTGCAGGGACTGCGGTAATGTGATACAATGTCCTCATTGTGATGTGTCGCTTACACTGCACGGCCGAAACAGGCTTGTCTGCCATTACTGCGGATATGAGACTTTTTTTGACCCTAAATGCCCCAAATGCGGCTCAAGACATATAGGAGCCTTTAAGGCCGGGACGGAAAAGGTTCAGGAAGAGACATGCAGGCTTTTTCCCGATGCAAGGGTACTCAGAATGGATATGGATACCACGGGAGGAAAGGAAGGACATCAGGCTATACTTGAAAAATTTGCATGCCATGAGGCCGATATACTCATAGGTACGCAGATGATAGTCAAGGGGCATGATTTCGGGAATGTGACGCTTGTGGGAATACTTCTGGCGGACATGTCGCTCCACAGCAGCGATTACCGTGCGGCGGAAATTACTTTCCAGCTTCTTACGCAGGCTGCCGGAAGGGCCGGAAGAGGTTCAAGACCGGGAGACGTGGTGATACAGACATATGACCCGGATCACTACAGTATTGTCCGCGCGGCGGCGCAGGACTATGACGCTTTCTATGATGAAGAAATGGGTTACCGTGAGCTTATGGATTATCCGCCGTCAAATCATATGTTGTCTGTGAGAATATCGGGCTCGGATGAGACAAGTACAAGAAATTTGTCCGAAAGGCTGCGGGATTTGACACCTGTGGATTCATTCAATGAGGAAAAACTGAAAATTGTCGGGCCTGCAGATGCTCCCGTATATAAAATCAATGACATTTATCATAGGATGATTTATTATAAATGCAAGGAATATTTACAGCTGACACAAATAAAAGATATAATCGAAGAGTATATGAAAGACAATAAAGAGCGGTTTAAGGACTGCCGTGTTATGTTTGATTTTCGTTAGTAAAAAGGAGGCTCATATGGCATTAAGAAATATTAGAATTGAAGGAGACCCTATATTACGTAAGGTGTGCAAGCCTGTAAGCCAGGTTGACGAAAGAACCAGGGAGCTTATAGACGATATGCTTGAAACCATGTATGATGCGGACGGAGTAGGCCTTGCGGCCCCGCAGGTCGGAATACTTAAGAGAATAGTGGTTATTGACATAGGCGAGGGTCCTGTTGTGATGATTAATCCGGAGATTATTGAGTCATCGGGAAGCCAGACCGGCCAGGAGGGATGCCTGAGCGTGCCGGGAAAGGCAGGAATAGTAACAAGACCTATGCATGTCAAGGCAAAGGCCTTTGATGCCGACATGAAAGAGTATATTATTGAAGGAGAAGAACTGATGGCAAGGGCTATATGTCATGAACTTGCCCATCTTGACGGAGATTTGTATATAGACCATGTTGAAGGCGAGCTGATGGACGTGGTTGCTGACGAGGAGCAATAATGAGAGTAGTTTTTATGGGTACGCCTGATTTTGCGGTAAATACGCTTGAGGCGGTAATTAGAGCAGGACATAAAGTTGAGGCCGTGGTGACACAGCCTGACAAGCCGCAAGGCAGAAGCGGAAAGCTTAAATTCCCGCCGGTCAAGGAAAAAGCCGTTGAATATGGAATACCGGTGTATCAGCCGGTCAAAATCAGACAATCGGAGGTTATCGGAGAACTTAAGAAAATCAATCCCGATGTGATTGTCGTTGTGGCATTCGGACAGCTTCTGCCCAAGAGTATTCTTGAGATTCCCAGATACGGCTGTGTCAATGTTCACGCCTCGCTGCTGCCTAAATACCGGGGAGCTGCGCCGATTCAATGGGCAGTCATCAACGGTGACAAGGAAAGCGGCGTGACAACCATGCTGATGGATGAAGGGCTTGATACCGGCAACATGCTGCTTGTGAAGAAATATGAGCTTGCGGCTGATGAGACGGGAGGGAGTCTTTTTGACAGGCTTTCGGCCATAGGAGCACAGTTGCTTGTGGATACGCTTTCCGGTCTGGAAAACGGTACCGTAACGCCTGTTGCCCAGTCGGGAGAAGCCACATATGCAGGCAAGCTGGACAAACAGACCGGTCAGGTGGATTTTACAAAGAGCGCGGAGGAGCTTGAGCGCCTTGTCAGAGGATTGAACCCGTGGCCGAGCGCATTTACACATATTAACGGCAGGATTCTCAAAATATGGAAGGCCTCGGTGGACGATACGGACTGCGCGTCATATGAGCCGGGAACGGTTTATAAGACGGACAAATCCGGCATTTATGCCGCAACGGGAAATGGCGGGATCATAATCGAAGAACTTCAGCTTGAGGGCAAAAAAAGAATGCCGGCGGGAGCTTTTTTGCTGGGATATGATGTCAGCGAGGGCACAAAGCTCGGATAATCCGTTATCAGGATTGTCTGTTTAAGAATAAAGAAAGGGCGTAAAACCGGATGCGTGTCAATACCAGAAGCATTATTTTAGACATATTGATTGAGGTCAATGAAAAAGAGCAGTTTGTAAATCTTGTGCTGTCCGACGCATTGAGAAAATATCAGTATCTTGCCCGAAATGAGCGTGCCTTTATATCTCAGACTGTGCTTGGCTGTGTGGAGAGAAAAATAACGCTTGATTATATTATAGACAGCGTTTCAAGTGTAAAGGTACGTAAAATGAAGCCCGTAATCCGCAATATAATGCGAATCGGGGCTTACCAGATAATATATATGGACGGAACCGCTGATTTTGCGGCCTGCGACGAGGCGGTAAAGCTTGCGGTCAAAAGAGGGTTCGGAACGCTTAAAGGGTTTGTCAACGGTGTTCTGAGAAATATTGCGCGCAGCAAATCGGACATAAAATACCCTGAAACGGGCTCTCCTGATTATCTGGCGGTTAAATATTCGGTTCCGGGGTGGCTTGCAGGGCTGTGGGTAAATGCATACGGGTATGAAAACGCCTTGGAAATGCTTGAGGCGCAATTTGCAAAAAGACCTCTTACCATAAGGTGTAATACTGCAAAGACAACGCCGGATGAACTGGCGGCAAAGCTTGAGACGCATGGAATAGCCGTAAAGCGTTCAAGCTGCATAGACGAAGCTTTGATGATATCCGGATTTGATTATCTTGAAGGTCTGGAGGAGTTTAACGAAGGACTTTTTACGGTGCAGGATGCGTCTTCCATGCTGGTAAAATATGCTGCATTGCCCAAGGCCGGGCAACGGGTTCTGGATGTGTGTGCCGCTCCGGGCGGAAAAAGCCTGCATATTGCCGAAAGCCTCGGGCCCGAAGGATATTTGGAAGCAAGAGATATATCATATAACAAATTGTCCCTCATAGAAAATAATATTGCAAGAATGGGTGCGGGTAATATATCGGTAAAGCTTGCAGATGCTCAGGATTTTGACCCGGAATGGGAAGAACGTGCAGACATAGTCATTGCGGATCTGCCGTGTTCGGGACTTGGTATACTCAACAAGAAACCTGATATAAAATATCATGCATCTCCTGAGAAAAATGCAGAGCTTGCCGGACTTCAGAGACGCATACTCGATGTGGTGTGCCGTTATGTAAAAAAAGGCGGCACGATTGTGTACAGCACATGCACGCTTAATCCGGATGAGAATACTGCCAATGCACTTTATTTTGCGGAAAAAACGGAATTTGACATAATTAATCTCAGAGACAGAATACCGCAGGAGCTTGGAGCCTGTGTCAGCGAAGAAGGTTTTGCCCAAATAAGGCCGGGAATGTTCGGCAATGAGTACGACGGATTTTTTATCTCGGCGTTTAAAAGACAGGAATAGGAAAATGAACAGGACAGACATCAAATCGATGGATTTGGAGGAATTAACCGAATATATAAAGTCACAAGGTTTACCGCAGTTCAGGGCGAAACAGCTTTATGAATGGATGCATGTAAAGCTTGCAGCAAGCTTTGAAGAAATGAGCAATATTCCGTTAAAGCTCCGTCGGGAACTGGAGGAAAAATGTGAATTGACGGTTCTGGAAAAAGTTCGGGTGCAGGTATCTGAAGAAGACGGGACCGCCAAATACTTATTTATGCTTTCTGACGGAAATCTAATAGAAAGCGTTCTTATGCGTTATCATCACGGTAATTCCGTATGCATATCGTCCCAGGCAGGCTGCCGTATGGGCTGTAAATTCTGTGCATCCACCATTGACGGTCTTGCACGAAGCCTGACGCCTTCCGAGATGCTTGACCAGATATACCGAATACAGCAGGATACCGGCGAGAGAGTGTCTAATGTGGTAGTCATGGGTTCGGGAGAGCCCTTCGATAATTTTGATAATTTTATCAGGTTTGAAAGGCTTCTGACGGACGGCAACGGGTTGAATATAAGCGCCAGAAACCTTACCGTTTCAACCTGCGGGATTGTTCCGAAGATATATGAGCTGGCAGATATGAAACTGCAGCTTACGCTTGCCATATCCCTGCACGCCCCAAACGACGAGAAACGCAGAGAGCTTATGCCGATAGCGAACGTATATTCCATAGATGAAATTATGAAGGCCTGCCGCTATTATATCAACAAAACGGGCAGGCGGGTCACCTTTGAGTACAGTCTTGTGAAGGGAGAAAATGATACGGACCTGTGCGCCATGGAGCTTTCCAGGCTTGTAAAGGGTATGAACTGCCATATCAACCTGATACCGGTCAATCCTATAAAGGAACGTGATTTCAGGCAGTCTGATGCCGTAAGAATCAGCCGCTTCAAAAGCAAACTGGAGAAAAACGGAATAACTGTTACCGTAAGGAGAGAAATGGGCAGGGATATAGACGGCGCCTGCGGACAGCTCAGAAAAAGCTACATGGAACATCTCAAATAAATCAAGCCGTCTTTAATCCAACTGTTTCCCGTCCTTATCATAAACATGATATCCCGAAGCTTTTCCGGACATCCATGCATTATAAGCATATTTCCACACCTTAAAAGAACCCTTTGAAGATGCGCTGTCGTCAAAAGACTTTCTTACTCTGTAGTAATCATTTGCTTCCGTGTAGTCCTTATATGATGTTTTATTAAGAGAGGAAGCCGTTTTCACGGTAACTGTCTTGGCATTAATAAGCTGTGTTCCGTCAGGGGCATAAGCCTTAACCGTATATGTTCCGTCTGCCAAAAGACTGAAATCTGCTTTTATGCTGAACCCGTGATAACCGTTGCCCTTTCCTGCTGTCTTTAAATCCGCTCTGTATACGTTGGCAATTCCGGAAATTGTCTGTCTGAGTAATGTTCCCTCATATATCTTAATTGTCACCGTACAAGGTTCATCATCAGCACTGTTCCAGCACCACCCGGCAAATGAGTTTGTGGTCGCGCCGTCAAGATACCCCTGATAGTTATAACTCTTTATACCGGATGTGTTGGATGAAGAAGGGTTTGATGAAGAAACGGACGAAGAAGAAGTTGGTAAAGAAGATACTTTGGAATCCGTAAAATAATATCCGTTGCTCCATTTGTTCCAATATCCGGCCGGATACTCGGAAAGAGGGCGTTCAACAGTACCCATGGTTGCGCCCGCACAAGTCTCACACACGGTTTTTGTAGCAGGATTGTAAATACCTATATGGTTTGTGTCCTTATATACAAATGTAAGAATATCCGTAGGTATCTTAGAAATATCTGTCCCCTTACGTGTTGCATTATTATAGAAGTATGCAATACTTACGTCAGGCATTGTTGCTTTGTTTTTAGCTATGTAGTCGTACTGATTGGCGGTGATATCCACATTAACGGGTACGCCCCAGCCGCACGCCTTGATTGTGCATACACAGTCAAACTGCTGTTTACCGTTTGCAAACTGTCCCCATTTACCGTTTGCATAAACATTGTTGTCTGCCTTGATAATTGCCTGAAAATAATTCCAAACGTCTGACATAGTCTTTTTTCCTACTGTAGTTGCTGTTAAAGTTGCCATAATTCTATTCCTCCTGTTTATTAATTTTTTTGATTTTTTAGTTATATTTTATATGCCGTTTTTCCCATGCTTTTACATATGGAGCGTGAATTTCATGTCCTGCTCCATCAAATGCAAGTGATTTGGCATATTGCATCATCTGTTTATAATCCATGTTGAAAATATCAGTGCCATTATTCATATAATCATAGAAAGTTCCAATCCAGCTCTCCGTAAACCTAATATCCGAAAAATGTTTGACTTGATATAGCATGTCTTCAACATCTGAATACACAATTTCATCCCAATATTTATCTTTCAATCTTTTTCTAAGTTTTGCAGAATTATCTCTGATAGCATACCAGTCTTCCTCAATCGGTACATAATCTGTAGAAGATGTTTCTTTAATAAAATCCAGAAGATTATAAAAAGAATAAACAGCCATATTCAGATATTCATGTTTCATGAATTCGTCTTCCATATCTTCAAAACCATTTTTTTTATTAAAATCTTCAAAGAAATCAAGGATTGCGTTGCTGCTTGCCATTGTCCATCCGCTTAAATGCTGTCCGTAATGAGGATCTTTTCTTGAAAGACTGTTTTCGTTGGGGAACCAGTATGCAGTACATTGACAATGCTGTTCATGGTTATCAAAATTAATTTTAGCCACTACATACTCATTATCATGATTCAATGCGTAATCCAGTTTGCGGATAAACGGATAATCCTCACTGCATTTACTGTTAGTGCCTGTGGGAAAATGAATATCATGTTTGACAAGGAACTCTCTGTTATAACATCTGCTCTGAACCCATATGTTGTCACCGTTGATTATTTGTTCATATCCATTAGTATCAAATCCGTATAACAATCCTTCTATACAAGCAATGGGCAGAGCATCTTCTTTCTCGTTTTCCTGCCGGATGATAGTTAAATACCTGTCACAAGCGTTAGGAGCTAACATATCATCACAGTCTATTAAAAGAAAAAAGGGATAATCCCCAGCCATATATCCGATTTCCCTGCTATGTCCCTGATATTCATGTTGTTTATTTTTGATAATGGTTATTTTAATATTGTCAGAATCATAGAATTGCTTAAATTCATCAGAAATATAATACTCATAATAACTTTCTCCGTTTAGACCCCTCTTTTCTATGTAATCATCAACCAAAACCAAATGTATTTTATACGGGTTGGCTTT
>CALWMX010000070.1 GCA_944382105.1 uncultured Butyrivibrio sp. | reverse complement strand
TACTAACGCACTTCTTAATTACGCATGCAGGCAAAGCGGGATAATCCCGGTTTTGTCTTTTGGGGAGAGCAATGTTGAGAGAAGAATAAAAAATATTTTCCGCTTCCGCAGACCGGGAATAATTGTGTCATGCGTACTTCTGGCAGCGGTGGCGGCCGCGGCAGTTGTTTTTTTTACAACGGCAGGGGATGAAAAATCAGGTAACACGGATGATATTATTGCAAATAATGAGACATCACAGGACGAAACTACGGAAGAGCCTGCAACAGAACAGGAGTTGGAGACAGACATATGGTCCTCGATGATGGGGGATGATGGGGTGGATTGGAGTATTGTACGATACGAGGGATATATGGACGAGCTGGAGAGCCATTGTGAATCGCGCCCCGAGGGCGTATTAAGCGGTAAGGGCTCAGTATCAGGATTTACAGGCAATGATTTTGACGGGGACCGGCTGATTGACAGAATATACAGGGAATATGAAGAAAATGAAGGGATGCATTATTACCTTCACATGGGAAACGGAGAAAAATATGATTTGGGAATTTTCTATGCCGGAGAATACAACTGTGTTCTAAGCACTGTCGACCTGACGGGGGACGGAACGGATGAAATTGCATTGTATTCATCGGGCTGGTCTTCGGGAGACGGCATTTACAACACCGGCATATTCAAATGGGAAGATGGTCAGTACAGGCGGATGCATCTGAATATAGATGAGAGGGGGCATGATTTTAATTTGGAATTTGTGCAGGACAATGATCGTTATACTTTAAATGTATATTGCCCCGATACGGATACGAATATCATATACCGCAACCTTACGGAGAACGAACTGGAATATTGCTATTTTATTACTGAGGAAGATGAAAAATCCAAAAATGCAAGATATACTCCTTTTTCAACCGTAATTGTTGAATATGACGGAATGCCGGCCGTAAAGTACACATATAATCTTGGAGTGAAGAGTTCTGAATATGTGCAAGAAATAGTTACATATACGGACGGAGTGGAAAAAACAGTCCGCATGGATATGGAAATGATTGATTTATATACATATTATCAATCTGACGGAAAATATTCTCTGGACAGCGTAAGATACAGCGAGTTCGAATATATGGGTAATTATAAAGTGCTCCATGGTGAGGACGCTTCTATACTGGTTGGCACAGTGGGGGATGACACATATTCATGGGCAGTTATTATGGTATGCCCGGATGCCTCCGCAGTGAGGATCTGGAGTGATGAAATTGATACAAGCCATAGCAGCCGGGCGGCGTACTTTGCGTGCAGTATCAACGGAGAAGATTATATTTTAAGATATAATCCGTATGCGCAGCAGGGAATGGCAGATTATGATTACAAACTGTTTAAAATCAATGAAAGCGGTGAAGAAGTTGTGGCAGACGAAAACAACATAGTTTTCGACAGCCAAAATACCATGGGAGGACAGCATACATCCTCCAAGGAAGAAATTACGGAGTTTATTAACACGGTCAACTTTTACTTGGAAAATTCCAGACTGCTTGTCAGCACGCTTGAAGGCGTGACTGAAACAGGAGACGGACAAATATGTAATTATCGTGAAAACCTGGACGTGATGAATTTTAACATGGAATCAGCGGGGCTTGATCCGGATAATTATACGGTTGAGGAGAAAATAGAGCTGATGTATTAAAATTAATTATGTGTTATGGTTGTTGCGGTAACCTCTTTTTTGTTTGTATATTCTTGAGATTCCGGCAAAAATATGATAAAATGATTTCACCTGGTATGGAGCGGGAATATACTTATGGAGGATAGGAAAATGCTTAGAGTCGGAATGTTGACAAGCGGGGGAGACTGCCAGAGCCTTAATGCCGCAATGAGAGGAGTAGCCAAAGCTCTTTACAATTCAAGGAAGGATGTTAAGATTATCGGGTTTGAGGACGGATATAAAGGCCTTATATACGGCAATTACCGTGAGATGAAGGAGAGCGATTTTTCCGGAATCCTTACGGAGGGAGGAACTATTCTCGGCAGTTCAAGACAGCCTTTTAAGCTTATGCGTGTGCCGGATGAGAACGGACTTGACAAGGTTGAGGCTATGAAATCAAATTATACCAAGCTTAAGCTGGACTGCATTGTTATCCTCGGCGGAAACGGAACGCAGAAAACAGCCAATCTGCTCAGGGAAGAAGGCCTCAACGTTGTTTCGCTTCCCAAGACGATTGACAATGACCTGTGGGGAACGGATATCACGTTCGGATTTCAAAGCGCTGTCAATGTGGCGGCCAATGCGATTGACTGCATACACACCACGGCTTCATCACACGGACGTGTATTTATAGTAGAGGTTATGGGACATAAGGTAGGATGGATTACGCTTCACGCCGGAATCGCAGCGGGGGCGGATATAATTCTCATACCGGAAATTCCCTATGATATAGATAAAGTGATTAAAAAACTCAACGAGCGCAGCAAGAAAGGCAAGAATTTTTCAATTCTTGCAGTGGCTGAGGGTGCAATTTCCAAGGAAGATGCCGCACTCTCCAAGAAGGAGTTTAAGAAAAAAATGGCGGACAGCCCTTATCCTTCTGTGTCATATAAGATAGGACATGAAATTGAAGAACGTACCGGACAGGAGGTAAGAATTACCGTGCCGGGACATATGCAGAGAGGAGGAAGCCCTTGCCCGTACGACAGAGTGCTTTCTACGATGTTTGGAGCGGAGGCGGCGAGGCTGATAATTAATAAAGAGTACGGCAAAATGGTAGCCATGAAAAATAACGAGATTACCTCTGTGCCGCTGAGCGAGGTGGCAGGTAAGCTCAAATCAATTGACCCTGAATGCGCAATAATCAAGGAGGCCAAGCTTCTCGGAATCGGGTTCGGGGATTAAACAGGAGTTTAGCCGTGTCATATACAGCATTATACAGAAAATGGAGGCCTGATACCTTTAGGGATGTTAAAGGGCAGGAGCACATTGTTAAAACATTAACCAATCAGATAGAAACGGACAGAATAGGACACGCGTATCTTTTCTGCGGGACAAGGGGAACAGGCAAAACTACGGTAGCCAAAATCCTTGCCAAGGCAGTCAACTGCGAACATCCGTCAGAGGGGAACCCCTGCGGAGAATGCGCCGTATGCAGGGCGATAGCCAACGGTTCTTCGCTTAATGTTATTGAAATTGACGCTGCCAGCAATAACGGCGTTGACAATATCAGGCAAATCCGTGAAGAGGTATCATACAGGCCCACGGAGGGAAGATACAAGGTATATATAATCGATGAGGTTCATATGCTTTCCATAGGAGCCTTCAACGCACTTTTAAAGACCCTTGAGGAGCCTCCGGAATATGTTATTTTTATTCTGGTGACAACAGAGGCCCATAAAATACCCGTCACCATCATGTCCAGATGCCAGAGATATGATTTTAAACGTATTTCTGCGGAGGTAATTACCGACAGGCTGAGGGAGTTGGTCACGGCAGAGAATATAGCGGTTGAGGACAAAGCGCTGAGGTACATTGCGAGAATGGCGGACGGGGCGTTAAGAGACGCTCTGAGCATGCTTGACCAGTGCGCTGCTTTTTATATGGGCAGCGAGCTTAAATACGAGAATGTGCTTGAGGTTCTGGGAGCCGTCGATACGGAAGTGTTTTCCAGGATGCTCAGGATTGTTATCAACGGAGATGTTACTGCGCTCATCAAGGAGCTCGACAATCTGCTGCTTTCAGGAAGGGACTTGTCTCAGTTCGTATCCGATTTTACATGGTATATGCGTAACCTTCTTATGCTCAAGACGTCTCCGGAAGCGGAAGAAATGATAGACATGTCCGGCGAAAACCTTAAACGCCTTAAAGAAGAAGCGTTTATGATTGACGAAGACGTTATTATGAGATATATTCGGATTCTGTCTGAGCTTACTCAGTCCATAAAATTTACCGGACAGAAACGGGTGCAGGTTGAAGTGGCGCTTATCAAGCTTACAAAACCTCAGATGGAGCCTGATATGGCTTCCGTGAACGAACGTCTCAGGAGGCTTGAGGAGCTTGTAAAGGAAAAGGAGGACCTTATAGCTCTTAATGCTGTGAGACCGGAAGTGCCGGTTGGGGCAGTGACTCAGATGACTGTTTCCGCACCGCCGGCGTCAAAAAGCATCAGACAGCCCATAAAGGCTTTGACGGAGGATTTACGTCTCGTTGCAGAAAATTGGCGGGGGATAATAGGACAGTCAGAGAATGTATACGAAAATTTCCTTAAGTCGGTGAGAATCACCGTTGAAGGGGAAAAGCTGGTACTTGTTACGGAAAGCAAATTTGTCCATGATTTTCTCAGTACGGACAAGGCGCTTGATGCGCTGAAGGGCGTAATAGAAAACACTATAGGCAAGACCGTGGAGGTCGACGTGAGGCTTCTGGAGAGCGGAACATCTTTTGAAGACGCATTTACAGATGTGGAAGAATACGTTAAAATGAATATATCCATAGAAGATTAGAAAGCCGGCGGAGAAAGCACACACCGGCGGCTGACGGTTATTATTTTTAAAGGAGAATATAAAAATGGCAAAACGTGGAGGATATCCGGGCGGAGCAATGCCGGGCAATATGAACAATCTGATGAAACAGGCGCAGAGAATGCAGAGACAGATGGAGGAATCCCAGAAGGAGCTTGAGGAGAAGGAAATCACGGCTTCTGCTGGGGGAGGCGCCGTAGAGGTTACGATTACAGGCAAAAAAGAAATTACCAAGGTGAAATTATCGCCTGAGGTGGTAGACCCGGATGATATCGAGATGCTTGAGGATTTGATTATGGCTGCAACAAATGAGGCAATCAGACAGATTGAAGAATTGTCGCAGGAATCCATGGCCAAAATCACGGGAGGACTCGGAGGAGGATTCCCGTTCTGATGGACTACTACGGAAAGCAAATCAGCAGACTAATTGAAGAACTGGCGGCACTTCCGGGCGTTGGCGCTAAGACGGCGCAGCGCCTTGCTTTTCATATTATCAATATGCCGGAAGAAAGGGCGGAAGGTTTGTCACAGGCAATCATAGACGCCAGACATAATGTATGTTACTGCAAGACATGCCAGACGCTTACGGACAAAGAAGAGTGCCCGATATGCAGTGATGAGACCCGCAACCACAAGGAAATTATGGTTGTGGAGAACACCAGGGACCTTGCGGCATATGAAAAAACCGGCAAATATAATGGCGTGTACCATGTACTGCATGGAGCTATTTCACCCATGCTCGGGATCGGTCCCAATGATATCAGGATTAAGGAGCTGCTGATAAGGCTCCAGGGAGATGTGGACGAGGTTATTATTGCCACCAATTCAAGCCTTGAGGGTGAGGCAACCGCCATGTATCTTTCAAAACTCATTAAGCCTACGGGAATAAAGGTTACGCGCATTGCCAGCGGCGTACCTGTCGGAGGCGATTTGGAATACATAGACGAAGTTACGCTTCTGCGTGCTTTGGAGGGACGCATGGAGCTTTAATATACGGAGGCACTTATGCCGCAGGAGCATATTCTGGTTAATGATATAATTGCAGAACACAGGGAGCGCATGCTTAACCTTAAGAAATATTATCCCTTTTTCAAGCTTTCGGAGGTGTCCTTTTCATGGTTTATGGACGGACGCTTTCCTAATCTTGATATGGGATATATTCTTATGGCGGTACTGCGTTTTTTTATTGAGGAAAACAACTTTAAAGAGCGTGATGTTACATATCAGGCCTATTATGAGTTCATGAGCCGGTGCATACGCAGAGACTTCGATATCAAGCTTGGCGAACATGACAATAAGGTGCTGGTCGATTATATTTTTGACAAGCTTAAAAATGACGGAAAACCGTTTTCTTTTGAGTATTACGACCCGGTTGACCGTGTCAAAAAGGTTTCCCGGATAAAGCTGCTTGAAAGCCGCATACAGGACGGAACAGTATGGTACTCCATAAGTCCGGACGGCATAGAATTTTATCTTGATACCAAGGAAATAAGGGATGAAAGCAAGATAAGCGTGGAGCAGCTTCTTCTGGAGAAAATGATACGTTCGGAGGATTTTAAGGGCGGCACGGAAGTGGTTAAACGCATAAATCAAGAGGTTGAGCGCCTTAAGCTGCGCAAAAATCAGGTTGTTGAACTTCTGGCATCCGATGTTTTCGCGGGAGTTGAAGCATATGAAAAATTTTTTGATACGGGCATAAAATGGTTTGAGGATGAACAGAAGCTTTTCGTTAAAAATAAAGAGCTTATCGAGTCGGCGTTAAGCCGGGCGGAAAGCAATGGCGCAGCCGGGGATACAGGACGGTTTGACAGGACCGCGGCAGAAATTTACAGGCTTGATACCGAGCTTAAAATTGCCATGAACAATCACAGCGAGCTTTTGAAAGCCTGTACGAAGCTTGGCATAAGGGCCGATGAGATAATCCGCAAAGCAAAGTTAAGCAGGCTGCGCAGCAAGTTTGATTTCAGGAATGTTCTTGACACGATGATAAAGAATGACAATCCCCGGGCGATGGAATATGTTGTGAAGCCGTTTTTGGGACTTAATATACATAAAACCTTTGATTTGGGAAAAATTGAGGATATGCTAAGCTACAGGCCGCAGGTAACGGAGCCGGCGGAGCTCGCCGATAACCGGCCGGCGGAGGATATAATTTTTCAGGACGAGCTTGACGAGCAGCGCTTTGTGAACAATGCAAGGACCTTGATGCTTATTCTGCTTGAAATGCTGGAGCGCAGGGGATGTTTCAGACTTAAGGAATACAATGAAGTAATTCAAAAAATATTTTCAAAAGAGATATTCAGAAACGGTGATTATTATACCTTTTTGGTTCACCTGTGCGGCAAGACGGATTATTTTCTCAGGACGGGGGAAAACATGGAACAAACATTTCTGGACGAAATAATTGCCGGATTTATGGAAGAGGAGGCCTTTATCAAATACGGCGGTATGCATTTTCTGCTTGAACTGGCGGACGGCAGCGAAAATGAAATTGCGATTGGAGATTTTGCCAGCGTGACAGATTTTGTGATAAGAAGAGTGTGAGGTATTGAAATGGAAAACAGAAATCTTGATAAAGCGCTTGATATTGCAGCGGCACTTTTTATGGGCGAAGAAGTGTCCGCCAATGGGAACAACGTTATGCTCTATGAGGAGTACAGCCGCAACAGCGAGGTATATGACGGTGTAATGCAGATATTTAAAAAGCTTGATATAAGTCTTTATGAATATAATAATTCGCTCTTTATAAGCGCGGGAACACAAAACCGTGTGTTCGGATTTTCCAATGAGGAACTGAAACGGGTGATGGGACTTCGTCTAAACAAGGAATTGTTTCTATCGTATTTTATAATATATAACATAATAACCGAATTTTACAGAGATTCGTCAAACAGCACATATCTGGAATATTTGAGGGTTGAGGATGTGGTAAGGGCGGTGGGCGCTTCGCTTAACGGTATAATCGACTTTTCTTCGGGAATTGTAATGGAGGAAACAGAAACAGATTCTTTTAAAGCGATAGCGCTTTTGTGGGATGAGCTTCCCGATGTGAGTGTCGAGGATAAAAACGACCGGAGGGCCGCCAAGAATTCCCGGATGGGATTTGTCAAGCTGACATTTAATTTTCTTGTGTCCCAGAACCTTTTTACCGAGGCGGAAGAAAGATATTATCCCACTGACAGATTTAAGGCGATTGCAGAAAATTATTTTGATGAAAACAGGGGGAGGCTTTACGAGATAATGTGGGCGAAATCTGCCGGAAGTAAGGAGACTTTTAAGGCACAGGAGGAAAATAATGCCGCAGATTAACAGAATCAGGGTAAATAATATAAAATATAATTTTGGCACTCAGTTTTATGACGATTTTATGATGCGCTTTTCGTGCCGCAACTCCATCTATGATTTGGCCAACGGAGGAGGCAAAAGCGTTCTTATGCTGCTTCTTTTGCAGAACCTTATACCGAACTGTACGCTGGATGACAAGCAGCCTGTTGAAAAGCTTTTCAGGACGGCGGGGACAAACACCGCGATACATTCGCTTATAGAATGGAAGCTGGACGCTTGCGACATCCATGACGGCTACAGATATATGACTACGGGTTTTTGCGCCAGAAAAGGACGTGACAACGGAGAGGAAAAGTCTTTGCGCGACACGTCCGGCATAGAATATTTCAATTACTGTATTTTTTATAAGGAATTCGGAGATAACGATATCAAAAACCTGCCGTTATGTACAAACGGAGAGCGTATTACTTATAACGGACTGAAGGCGTATCTGCGCAATCTGGAAAAAACGGATTTGGGAGTTTCCGTACATATATTTGAGCGCAAGGGAGATTACCAGAATTTTATAAGCGGTTACGGATTGTTTGAGAGTCAGTGGGAGATTATCCGCGGCATCAACAAGACCGAAGGACATGTACGTACATATTTTGAAAACAGCTATAAAACAACGCGAAAGGTTGTTGAGGATTTGCTGATTGAGGAGATAATCGAAAAATCCTACAATAACCGGATACGCAAGGACGGCTCCGACGATGACGGAATGGCGCAGACGCTTCTTGACATTAAGGATAAGTTAATCGAGCTGTCCGGACGCAAAAAAGAAATCGGTAATTACGATAAACAGATTGAACTGCTTGAGGGTTTTGCGGCGGAGCTTGGTAAGCTCAAAGAGCTTTACGGTGAAAAGGAGCGTGCGGAGTACGAGCTTGTATAGAGCCTGTCTGCCTGCCGCAGAGTGCTTGCCGGCAAAAAAGCGCAGCTTGAGGAGCTTGAGAACAGAGAGGTGCAGCTTGAGCAGGATTATGTGTGCCAGTCGCAAAAAGCAGCTTCGGCAGAAATCGAGGCGGAGTATGTACAGCTTGATGAATTAAATAACCTTATAAATGATACTGCCGCAAAGCAGCAAGCGCTAAGAAAGTCGAGACAGATGCTTGAAAGAAAACAAAGAAGTAACGAAAATGCAGCGGAGTATAACTAAAATCTTGAATATAAAGCATCTAACGACAATCTGTGTAAAAAATAAAAAAAA
>CALWMX010000069.1 GCA_944382105.1 uncultured Butyrivibrio sp. | reverse complement strand
AAGACGGAAAAATCGGACTTGAAGATACGGTCACGGTGTCCGAGCACGCCGCTTCCATGGGGGGAAGCCAGGTTTTTCTTGAGGCCGGCGAAACGCAAACCGCGGAAACGCTTATAAAGTGCATTGCAATCGCCAGTGCCAATGACGCCTGCGTTGCCATGGCCGAGTACATATGCGGCTCCGAATCCGCTTTTGTAGACAGAATGAATGAAAGGGCTGCCGGACTGGGAATGAATAACACAAATTTTGTCAACTGCTGCGGACTTGACACGGAAGGTCATATGACTACGGCCAGAGACGTGGCGCTTATGTCAAGGGAGCTGATTACACGGTACCCTCAGATTCATACATATTCAACGATATGGATGGATACAATTACCCACGTGACCAGACGCGGTGAAACAGAGTTTACACTGACCAACACAAACAAGCTTCTTAAGCAGTATGAGTGGGCAACAGGTCTGAAAACCGGTTCCACAAGCCTTGCCAAATTCTGCCTGTCCGCAACCGCCGACCGCAACGGAATAGAACTTATATCGGTGGTAATGGCTTCCCCTGACGGCAAAACCAGAGTATCCGATTCAATCACACTCCTCAATTACGGTTATGGAATTTGTTCTCTTTACAGTGACGACAATATGCCTTCCCTTGAGCCTGTTTCAATAAAAAACGGTATTAAGGATACTCTCGAAATCTGCTATGACAATGATTTTTCTTATCTATTTTTGGAAAATTATGACGCTTCCCTGATTACAAAGGAGATTGAATATCTTGACGGGCTTACCGCTCCTATAGAAAAGGGCAGCGTAGTCGGCCAGCTTGTATATAAATACGACGGAACCACTCTGGGAACCGTCGATATCCTTGCATCCGAAAGCATAAAAGAAGCTAAGTACGGGGATTATTTCGGAAAACTGTGGAAAGTATTTCTTGGCGCATGATTGTCTCAGGTTTCGCTATAATATTCGTATAAACCCGGAGTATAATCATCAGTCCGCAATTACAGCCTTTCTTAAGGCTTTCGGTATTGATGATTATGCTCCGGGTACCTATATTGTACCTACTGCCCGCACATCTGCGCTATTTCATTGTAATTCTGTGTTTGACATCATCTGACGTGTTAATTTTGAGATTGCGCTTGCTGATGCTTTCATACACCTTAGGAACCATAATGCTTTTATACGCAGGTCTGATAATTTTATCCACGTTGATAAGCTCCTCTATCCTGTGTGCGCTCCAGCCTACTATTCTGGCAATAGCGAAAATAGGTGTGTAAAGCTCAAGCGGAATATCAAGCATGCTGTAAACAAATCCGCTGTAAAAATCCACATTGGCGCTTACTCCCTTATAGATATGGCACGACTGTCCGATAACCTCCGGCGCAATCCTTTCAATCATGGAATATAACTCAAACTCATCACTGTGATGTGTTTCCGTTGCAAGCTCCTTGACAAATGACTTAAAAATCCTTGCCCGCGGGTCTGATATGGAATAAACCGCATGGCCCATTCCGTATATAAGGCCGCTCCTGTCGAATGCCTCCTTGCGGAGAATTTTATTCAGATAATCCCTGACCATATCTTCATCCTTAAGGTCTTTTACGTTTTTCTTAAGGTCTGACATCATTTTCACAACCTTAATGTTGGCTCCGCCATGCTTTGGTCCCTTAAGCGAAGACAATGCGGCCGCTACAACCGAATATGTATCGGAACCGGATGACGTGACGACACGGGTTGTAAACGTGGAATTGTTTCCTCCCCCATGTTCCATATGCAGCACAAGAGCCGCATCAAGAACTTTAGCTTCAATGTCTTTGTATTTTTTGTCCGGGCGCAGAAGCCTTAATATGTTTTCCGCAAATGACAGCTTATTGTCAGGTCTGTGAATATAAAGGCTGTCATTACATTCGTAATGATTGTATGCGTGATATCCGTAAACAGAAAGCATAGGAAAAACGCTTATAAGCATAAGACACTGGCGAAGAACATTGCTGATTGACAAATCAGATACATTATTGTCATATGATGCCAGTGTAAGCACACTTTTGGTAAGAGAATTCATAATGTCTCCGCTCGGCGCTTTCATAATAACGTCTCTTGTAAAGTTGGTCGGAAGTCTTCTGCTGGAATTCATCACTTCCGTAAATTCGCTGAGCTGTGATTTGGTCGGCAGTTCATCAAACAGCAGCAGATAAGCCGTTTCCTCAAATCCATATCTGTTATCTGCCCTGAAACCTTTTACAAGGTCAAAAATATTATATCCTCTGTAATACAGCTCTCCGTCGCAAGGTACTGTTTTGCCGTCAACTTCTTCAGATGACTTAATAAGGGAGATGGTAGTCAGCCCGGATAAAACTCCTTTGCCGTTCTTATCCCTAAGTCCTCTTTTTACTCCATATTCATCATAAAGCGCCGGGTCTATCTTCTCCTTCTTTGAGCACTTGGCTGCATATTTCTCAGTGAATTCCGTAATCTCACTTTTTACCATATTTGCTGTTCCTCCTTATTATAGAATATTTTTTTGAATACATCATCTACAAAAAAGCCGATTGAACAGCCATGTTCATCAGACAAACGCGGGATGATAATAAATGTTCCTTACTATTATATCATACTTTAGACCATTTGTGGAGAATTTAATAAAAAATTAAGATTTGCACGAAAACAACATGAATATCAATGGATTTTCACAGAACATTTTAAATTCCGGCACCCGTATACGTAAAAACCGGATGCCGGAAAATATTAATTATTTTACAAGAATTGTCGTTGATATCGGTTCAACCGTTATTTCACCGTTTGCGGTTCCAAGGCTCTCGGTCCCTGCCGTCATTCCCTGAACGCATATTGTCCAGTCGCCTTCCGGAAGGTCTACGGTAACTGCAGATGACAGAGGATTGTGGACAACATAAATTCCTCCGGCCGCCTCTCCGTTAAACGGTTCCAGTTCATAGGCGATTACGCCCTCCGTAACGGAATCGTCAAAAGTATAATGACTCTGTGCTGATTCTGTGCTTCTTAACGAAGCGTGGGCCTTGCGAAAAGCAATCAATCCTCTATAATAGTTAAACACAGTCCTGTATTCATCCTGAGACAGCGTATCCCATTTGATGCTGTTTACAGAATCCGGTGCATTATAGCTGTCATCGTTAAGGCTTCCGTCCGCATTTGTTTTTGTCCTGAGCATTTCTTCTCCCGAAAGGATAAAAGGCACGCCCTGGGCCGTATATATCACGGCCGCTGACATTAAGTTCTGTTTCAGCCTGTTTTCAAACGTATCCGACGGATTCGAGGAAGAAATCTCATCCCACAGCGTCATATTATCATGACATGACGCATAATTAATCTGCTGCCACGGCAGAATACTCCATGAAACCTTACCCTGAATATATCTTTTGATAGAGACGGTTACTTCAGTTTCACCGTTTATATATCCCTTTTCGGCAGGCTTGAATACACTTCCCTTAAGGGCATCTCTTATGGAATCATTAAACATTGCAAAATTGTCAAGCTTTGAAATATTATTCTGGGTTGCGAGAAAAGTGTAATCCTTGGTAGTCTTGGTGGAAAGCGACCATCCTTCGCCGTAAAGCATAATCGAAGGGTCTATTTCATCAAGGGCCTTACGTATCTCCTGAATCGTCTCCACATCAATAAGTCCCGCAAGGTCAAATCTGAAGCCGTCAATATGATATTCCTCGGCCCAGTATACAACCGATTCCACAATATATTTTCTTACCATGAGTCTCTCGGAGGCAACATCATTGCCGCACTGCGAACCGTTCGAGTCCGGCCTAAGGAAATAATCCGGCACTATCCTGTTATAACAGAAATCCGAGTCATAGGTATGATTGTATACAACATCCATGACAACGCTGATACCGTTGTCATGAAGCCCTTTGACCATCTGTTTGAATTCCGATATTCTTACCGCGGCATCATAAGGATTGGTTGAATAGGAACCGTCAGGCACATTATAATTTTTAGGGTCATAGCCCCAGTTATACTGCGTATCGGAAAGCCTGCTCTCGTCCACCGTTGCAAAATCAAATACCGGCATAAGCTGAAGATGAGTAATTCCCAATTCCTTAATATGGTCCAGCCCCGTTGCTTCTCCTGATGAATTGACGGTTCCTGTCTCAATCAGACCTAGATATTTTCCCTTGTTGGTTATTCCGGATGATGAATCTATCGAGAAATCCCTGATATGAGTCTCATATATAACCGCGTCGGTATAATTCATCCCCTTGTTGGGATTAACGTCATCCTCCCAGCCTTCAGGATCCGTATCCGACATATCAATAACCATGGCTCTGTCCCCGTTGACTCCCACCGCTCTGGCATAAGGGTCGCATGCTTCGGTGGTCACGCCGTCCCGCCGGACGGCAAATGTATAATATATGCCGTCCAGTTCCTCATCGGCTTTAACCTCCCATACGCCGTTTTCACCGGAAGCCATGGATATGCTTCTGATTAGATCGTCCTCAGACGCATCTCCGCTTTCGTAAAGGTTAACCGAAACGGCGTCGGCCATCGGCGCCCATACCTTAAAAACCGTCTCTCCGTCCTTGAGAACAGCGCCTAAATCACCGCCCTCATAGGTATATTGGCTTTCGAAATCTTCAGTAGAGTAGAAATCAGGTACTTCAATCATATACTTGTACGCTCCGTTAAGTAATATTCTGTAGCTGTCTGACCAGTCCGCCTTGTCCTCCAGTGTAAGCGTAACCTTTTTACGGTTTTTGTCGTCAATCAGGATTTCTTTAACCGGAATTTCCGTTCCGTCACCATTCAGAACTGCCAGCGTGGTATTTTCGTTCCATATTTCCGACAGAAATACCATGACCGTGCTGTAATCGTCGGACATAACCGCCGAAGTTACAGAGACTCCTCTGACACAGTCTTCGTTATATTTTACATCAAATATTTCGCGCTCTGATATTACATACACATCTATGGTGCCGGCAAGGATTTTGGAAGTGTCAATAAAACGGTCTTCCTCACAGTCCTTTGCATCCCAGTCGTTAAGCCTGACAATGAAACCCACTTCTTTGGTCCCCGCCTCAAAATGCGCACTGCAGGTTACGCCGTCATCGTCAGCCTCACTGCCGAACTCATATGCACGGCCTTCGCCGGTGGTCCAAAACCACACATTCCAGCCGTCATATTCCCCGTCTTCCCTTAAGTAATGGAGATTTACCGTAATATCATCAGGCGTTTCCTGAGCCGTATCTTTTATATCTTCATCGGTAGGACCGTAAAAATCCGTCGTTTGTTCTTCATGCTGTCTGTGGGCATTCTGATTGCAGCCTGCAATTGCAAAAACGATTACCAACGACATAATCAAAGCCGCTATCCTGTATATTTTTCTCATAGTGTCTGCCCCTTCGGTACTGCGTTATGCTGAATAGTCATTATTTAATACTTCCGTAAACAGTAACTATTAATATAACATTGTTTAGTAGTTTTCGCAATTCCTAAGGTTATTCTACCAACGTATTTTATATTTATAAATATAAATGTTCC
>CALWMX010000068.1 GCA_944382105.1 uncultured Butyrivibrio sp. | reverse complement strand
CAAAAGAGAAGCCGCCTTATCCGCGTCACCGGTTGCAAATGTGTTGATGAGTTCCTTTGCCTTTTCAATCTGTGTCATAGTGTTTTCCTCCTTACAATTAGAAAATAAATTTTGAAAAAGTACACTTGTAAGTGTCTTTCGCATTTGTTGTAATCTTCTTTGTTACAACCAGATAATAACACCATATGGTTGTAATGTCAATAGTTACATCAAAATTTTTTAAAAAATTTCAAGGCACCCGGATTATCACCGCAATGCCTTGAATTTGTTTAGTTTAATGTTATAAATTTATTTACTTTCCCTGCGCCGCTTCCTTTTCCTGAAGCAGATACTTTTCCGTATCCCGTTTCAAATCTTCAAGCGTAATAGACGCAAGTTCATTTTCCATTGCAGCCTGTACCCGAACCAGCTTATCATCTAAAATGTGATGAATATTTCTGCCTACCGGGCAATTAGTGCTGGGATTCTCATGGAAATGAAATAAATTGCCGTTTTCAACGCAATCCACGGCACGGTACACGTCTAAAAAAGTTATTTGATTAAGCGGCTTTGCAACGGAAGCTCCGCCTGTTCCGCGCGCCACATTAATCAGCCCCGCTCCCTTTAATTGTCCTAAAATTTTCCTTATGATAACGGGATTTACATTGGTGCTTTCCGCAAGAAAATCGCTTGTAACCTTGTATTCGTCTTCAAAAGTATTTATACAGGCAAAAATATGTATTGCCAATGTAAAACGACTTGATATCTGCATAAAGCTCATCACCTCCGCCTTATTTTAATCCGTTATTGTTGTAATGTCAACGATTACAAGATTAAATTATTTTATTTATAAGTAAAACAAGGAAATCACGCCCATTATTGACACCTTGGAATAAGCGTGTTAAAATGGGGATATCTCAAGGAAAGAGGTGAAAAGATGAGAAGATAATTTACTTTTGATTACATGAAGGTTTTTGACGGTATGAAAATCTATATACATACTGTCTGTCATGTTGCCAAAAGTGGATTATGTTCTCATAACCTCTTCTTTTGTGTGCATAAAATTTATTGTAAGCGATGGTTATAATATCATCCCTCCTGTTGTATGAGGTTATAGTATGTAATGGAACTGTTTGGCAACGAATGGTTCCTTTATTGTTTACATCATCATGCGAGGAGGAATGTATATGTCACAAATAAGTGTAAACAATCTTACTTTTTATTATGACGGAAGTTTTGATAATATTTTTGAGAATGTTTCATTTTCTATCGATACCAACTGGAAGCTGGGCTTTATAGGACGAAACGGAAAGGGAAAAACCACATTTTTAAATTTATTATTGGGAAAATACGCATATGAAGGCTCTATAGACACTAATGCAGCATTTGATTATTTTCCTTATCAGATTACAGAGCGCAGGATGCAGTTACCGGCAGCCGACTTTATGGAAGAACTGAAGGCGGGCTGCGAACCATGGCGTGTAATATGCGAATTGGCGGACTTGGGAGAAAATGCCGAAATTCTCTACAGACCCTTTCATACGCTGAGTCAGGGAGAGCGCACAAAAGTCTTATTAGCTGTTCTGTTTTCCGGAGAGAACGATTTTCTTCTGATAGACGAGCCGACCAATCATCTGGATTGGGAAGCCAGAGAAACAGTAAAAAAATATCTGGCGTCAAAAAAAGGCTTTATTCTGGTATCCCATGACAGGGATTTGCTGGATGCCTGTATTGACCACTGTTTAGTGTTGAATCGGAAAAGTATCGAAGTGCAGAACGGCAATTTTTCCGTCTGGTGGGAAAATAAGCAGAGGAAAGACCGGTTTGTTATATCGGAAAATGAAAAACACCGTAAGGAGATTGCCAAACTTAAGCAGGCAGCGATGCGTACCTCTGAATGGGCGGACAAAAATGAACACTCCAAGATAGGATATGATCCGGTAAAAGAGCATGACAGATCCATAGGCACAAGGCCATATATCGGTGCTAAAACCAAAAAAATGCAGAACAGAGTTAAACAAATGGAAAAACGAATCAGCCGTGAGATAGAGGAAAAGGAAGGGCTTTTGCAGGATTTAGAAACCACTGCCGATTTAAAGCTGGTTCAGCTTTCGCATCACAAAGACACACTGGTAAATATAAAAGACTATAGTGTAAAATATGCGGACGCAGAGCTTCCGGTTTTTACGGGTCTGACATTTACAATTAACAAAGGCGACAGAATTGCCTTGTCCGGCAAAAACGGATCGGGAAAGTCAACGCTTATTAAGATTATTCTTCAAAAAACATTTTCCAATGATATCGGAACGGCGGTTTCAGAGAAAGGCGTGTGTGAAACTGCGTCCGGACTTGTGATTTCTTATGTGGGACAGGATACGACCGGCTTAAAAGGCGATATTGAAGCCTTTTGCAGAGAACATGAGTTAGACAAGAGTTTATTCTGCGCAATACTCAGGAAGCTTGATTTTGAATGGGTACAGTTCATGAAAAATATAGAAGATTATTCAGAAGGGCAGAAAAAGAAAATACTGTTGGCGGCAAGCTTATTGACGCCCGCTCATCTTTACATCTGGGACGAACCTATGAACTATATTGACGTATTTTCAAGGATGCAGATTGAGAAACTGCTGTCAGATTATCGGCCGACGATGTTATTTACAGAGCACGACATAAGATTTCGCGAAAAGATTGCAACCAAAACAATAGAGCTATAATAATCAAAAATTTATTTTAAGGAGGTGAATTCAATATGAGAAAAAATTTAGGAAAGCAGCCGGCGGTATTTCCCATGCCGGTTCTGATGGTGGCGGCATATGATGAAAACGGAACCGTCAATGTGATGAATGCCGCATGGGGAATGATATGCGGTATGGATAAGATTGCACTTTTTATCGACGAGGATCATAAGACTACAAAGAACATTCTTACCACAAAAGCATTTACGGTCAGTCTGGCAGACAAGGAGCATATGGCTGCGGCGGATTTCTTCGGCATTGCCACCGGAAACAAAATGCCGGATAAATTTGAAAAATCCGGATGCCACGCCGAAAAAAGCGTTCATGTGAATGCTCCGGTCATCACGGAATTTCCGGTAGCTCTCGAATGTAAGCTTGCCGAAATCGTTGAAACGGAAAATCTTTATGCGGTGGTCGGCGAGATTGTCAATGTCAGTGCAGATGAAAAAGTGATTGACGATAACGGTAAGGTTGACCCACTGAAATTGAACGCCTTGATTTTTGACCAGTTCCAGTCCGGTTATTATGTGGCGGCGGAAAAGGTCGGACAGGCATGGAATGCAGGAAAAGAAATGATGAAAGCGGCACAGTCGCCGGAATAATTTATCATCATAAAACAGGGGCACAGGATATTGTCAGGTTCAACCTCCGTATCGCCCCTGTTTTTCCTTACCCATACATAATTAAGAAGCGCTCCGGCAGCTCCCTTTGCCGCGTTTATCTTCCTCTGTATAGACAGCGCAGACATTGGGAGCCGGTCTTTGGTTTTATGTCAAAACATGCTCTCTTAATTCCAGAATATTCTTTTCTATCTGTCTTATTATCTCCATAAAGGTCTCATCATCTTTTCCCGTGGGGTCGTCCAGCCCCCAGTTAATCACCGTTTTGCCGGGAACATTGGGACATGCCACATTACACCCCATGGACACGTAAATATCCGCTTCAGGTATATCCTCAAGCAGCTTTGAATACTGGTCTTTTTCCATATCAATCCCGTATTCCAGCTTCATAAGCCTTACCGCATCCTGATTAATCCGCGGCTTGGTTTCCGTTCCCGCTGAATAACAGTCATAAATACCGGATAGATATTTTCTCCCCAACGCTTCCGCAATCTGGCTGCGGCAGGAATTGTGGACGCATATAAACGCAAGCTTCTTTTTCTCTTTGTAAAAAGGACATCGCTTTCCGATGCATTGATTATTACGGCTGCTGTAAGTGCATCGTATATTTGAACGCTCCATGTTTATTCCCAGATTTTCTTTTACAAAATCTATTGCCCGGAGAACAGAAATATATGAGTCCCGTTTGCAGCACCGGGGACCTCCGATTTTTCCGATTGCCCCCAAGGCATCGGAGGTCATTTTATGAGAAAGGCCGAAATTTTCTATACCTAAAGGTGTAGAACCGGTAATAATTGAAATAAACATTCCAGTGCTGATTCCCGCTCCGCAGGCGCCCCAGAAGCCGCACGCTCCTCCCGGTACGGACCGGCCTCTGGCATTCATCTCCACCAATGCTTTCTTAAGCTCGATATCTCCGCCGGAATTCCTGTAGGCCGTCAGGAGCGCCATCCCTACCATGATATGATGCTCCGGTCCATGCATATGGCAGAATGGCATTGACATCATTTTATTGAGAATCGCAACCGGGTTTTTTGATGTTTCGTCCATACATATCCCGATCAGACTGTCAATTCCCTCCATATGGCATTCATTGCATACATAATGCCCGTTAGTGCATTGGGTTTTGCTTTTTTCTTTTTTATGACACAGTTCGCACTCCATTTCCGTATCTTCATTGAGATATTTCAAAGGCGCTTTACAAATTAAACATTCTTCTTTGGTTATTTTTTTCATATTATTTTCCATGATTGTTATTCTTTTTCCTCCTACACTTCCCTCTCCGCCATTATGTTTTTTCATGAACTTCAAATATTCATCGCTTTTGGCAGCTCATGAAGAAAATCCCCGTTTTCTGTTCTAATTATATTATAATCCGTTTCATATTTGTATCTAAATTTTTTTGATAATCGATTTTTCCTTTAAATCTGACAGCTTCGCTTGTCTTCCTCCCAATATTTATTCAAACTTGCGGTCATACAACAGTGCCGCAATCAGCACAACAAAGCAGGAGCCTGCGTTATGCACCAACGCTCCGGTAGTTGGAGTCAGAATTTCCATCAGGGAAAGAACAATCGCAACAAAATTGATACACATGGACAAGGCGATACTTGCTTTAATTGTCTTAACCGTAGCGTTAGACAGCCGTTTTAAATATGGAATTTTGGAAATATCATCACTCATCAAGGCAATATCTGCGGCATCCACTGCGATGTCGCTTCCCATACTTCCCATTGCCACACTTACATCGGCAGTCTTTAAAGCAGGTGCGTCGTTGACACCGTCACCAATCATACAAACCTTGTGATTTTTAGTTTGCAAATCCTCAATATTCTGTACTTTTTCTTCCGGCAGCAGTTCTGACCTAACTTCGGATATACCAACCTGTTCGGCAAAGTAATTTGCCGTTTTTCTGTTGTCTCCCGTCAGCAGCACCGTTTTCGTCTGCATATCAGCTAAACGGGAAACCATATCTTTTGCTTCAGGACGCAGAACATCCGAAAGCGCAATCAAGCCAAAACACTTTTTTTCGTCCGCTATCAAAATAGACGCTTTTCCCTGTGTCCTAAGACGATCTAACACAGATTGAATATCACTTTCAATGGAAACCCCGTTTTCAATCAGGAATTTTTCATTCCCACAAAGCAATTTGAAATCTTCAACCTCTGCGTAAATACCTTTGCCGGTCATCATTTTAAAAGAAGTTGATTCGCTGATTTCAACTTCCTTTGATTTTGCACAAGCTACAATTGCTTTTCCAAGCGGGTGCTCACTTTTTGTTTCGGCAGACGCTGCCAGAGAAAGCAGTTTTGTTTCGCTGATAGAATCGTCGAATGAAAGAATGTCGCTTACATCCAAACGCCCGTAGGTCAGCGTACCTGTTTTGTCAAATGCTATCGTATCTACTCTTCCCATTTTTTCAAGAGCTTCGCCGGACTTGATAATTACGCCGTGTTTTGTTGCCTGGCCGATCGCCGCCATAATGGCGGTAGGCGTCGCCAGTACAAGCGCACAAGGGCAAAATACTACTAACACGGTAACAGCAGTAACAATATTGCCGATGAAAATATATGCGCCTACGGCAATCAAAAGTGCAACAGGCACCAGCCAACTGGCTATTTTGTCTGCAATACGCTGCATGGGAGCCTGCTTATTTTCTGCGTCCTGTACCATACGGATCAGCTTCTGTAAGGAACTGTCTTCGCCTATATTGGTTGCTGAAATATCAATAGAGCCAAAGCGGTTTATTGTCCCGCAGAAAACATCTTCTCCTACGCCTTTATCAACAGGCAGAGATTCGCCCGTCATAACAGACTGGTCAACAGATGTTTCGCCACTTATAATTTTTCCGTCTGCCGGTATGGTTTCGCCGGGAAGAATACGCAGAATATCTCCCTGTTTGATGTCTTCTGCCGGTATCATTTCTTCTTTACCATCTTTCAGCCTGCGCCCTTTTGCAGGTGTGAGGCTGATTAAATTTTTCAATCCTTTTCTTGCTCTCTTGGTAGTAGCTTCCTCCAAAAGCGCCCCAATTGCCATGATGAATGCGACTTCACCGGCTGCAAACAAATCCCCTATATAGATTGCTGCAAACATCGCAATACATATCAACAGAGCAGATGAAATTTTGCTGATACCGGGATTATGTATAATTCTCCATATAGCAAGATACAAGAGGGGAATACCGCTAATCACAATCGTTACCCACGCAGGATCAAACAGAAGAAACGGTAGGTGTATCGCTTCACCGCCAAATTCCTCTATCAAGTGAGGAACCAAATCCAAAAGCAGAAATACACCGGCTGCAATCGTCATAGGAAGTCCGGCTAAAAAGTCAATGAATTTCTTTAACATCGTTACGCCTCCAATCAATACGGTTTTCAAACGGTTTTATTCTTGACAACCGCCTGTATTTACCGTACATTAAATTTGATAACGAACATATTGTTCTTTTTTATTTTAGGGAATCAAGCAGCCAAAAGCAAGAGATAATATCAGCCCTGTGTTTGGTACGGAACATTTTAGTGAAATTGTACGGAAGGAGTTTTTATGGATAGAAGGCAGCAAAAAACAAGGACAGCCATCTTTACTGCATTCAGCACACTTTTGGCACAGAAAAGCTATAGTAAAATCACTGTGCAGGAAATCATAGATACTGCCAATGTGGGACGAACGACTTTCTATGCTCATTTTGAAACAAAGGATGATTTGTTGAAAGCTTTATGTGAGGAGCTGTTCGGTCATATTATCACCAGTGCATTGGACTGTACCCATACGCACGGATTATATTCTGACCGAAATGCACCGGAATCTGTGTTTTGTCATTTGTTACAGCACTTGCAGGAAAATGAAAATAACATTCTTGGTTTGCTTTCCTGTGAAAGCAGCGAGCTTTTCCTGCGGTATTTTAAAGACAGTTTAAACGATCTGACACAAAACCAGTTTGTGAATCAAAACCGAAGAAACAATCAAAATATACCGCAGGATTTTCTTATCAACCATATCTCCGGCAGCTTTGTAGAAATGGTCTTGTGGTGGCTTAAAGACAAGAAAAAACACACGCCGGAGGAATTAGACTGCTATTTCCGGGCGGTTATTGAACCTATTTTATAACTGCAAAAATGGCGACAGGGATTCTCGCATCCGCCGCAATACGGCTGAAACTGAATTTGCCGCACACTTTGCAGCGGTGGATGATGGCCCATTCTCCGCTTTCCGTCAGGCAAACGATTGAAACGGAGCCTCTTCCAGATGAGACTCCGTTTGACCATTTCAAAAATCCATATTAAATGTGTTTTGCTAAGAATAAGCAAATCTATGAATCTTCAGCAGAACAAGCTGTTCAAGCAGGAGCATTATTTGGACGAAACAAAACGCTTCTATACCGACCTTATCAATCTTCTGATAGAGGATGATAAAGACAAGCTCCATGTATTCGATAGAAACGGATTGTATCTTGCTACTAAGAAAATCGGTAAGAATAATCCCAACGCGGAACAGATAAAGGAAGATAACGAGGTGCGTATGCAGTGGAATCACGAAGTAGACCGTGCCTTAGTCAGCCAAGTGCCGGAGGATGAGATACGGCAGATAAAGCAGAAATGGATTACGGAGCGTATCCGGTTATCCATTGATGTATTCGGCAAGTGTCCTGAGAAACTGACAGGCATTATCACAATAGCCACAGCGAAACTTGCACTTCTGATTTCCAAGGTACTGACCGCCGCAAGGGAACTAAAAAACAAGCTGTTCCACGAAGCTCTTGAAAAAGAATACGGAAGCATGTCTGTTATTAAAGCAGAGGACACCGCAGAGGTTATTACAACTCCGGCTAAGGAAGTAATAACAGAACCCAAAGCACCAGAAAACACTATTACTGCAACTGCTCCAAAGGCAGAGGTTCAAGAACCACCCA
>CALWMX010000067.1 GCA_944382105.1 uncultured Butyrivibrio sp. | reverse complement strand
GACACCTCCGTTAGTTTTCCTTTACGTCTTTAATACTGAAGCTGTATCTTCCCATCTTGTCTTTTCCGAGACATACGCACTTAACCTTATCTCCCAGTGTAAGCACGTCTTCCACATGGTCGATTCTTTCCTTGCATATCTTGGAAATATGAACCATTCCTTCCTTGCCGGGTGCAAACTCTATAAACGCGCCGAATTCCTTAATGCTGATTACCTTGCCTTCAAGCACAAGGCCCTCTTCATAATCCGTCACAATAGTCTGGATATACTTTACCGCCTTGTCCATTGCAGCTTTATCTGTTCCGCAGACGGATACTGCGCCGTCATCAGTAATATCTATCTTAACTCCGGTCTCTTCAATTATGGCGTTGATGGTTTTTCCTCTCTGTCCCACAACATCTCCGATTTTAACAGGGTCAATCTGAATCTGGATAATCTTCGGGGCATACGGTCCGACTTCCTTGCGCGGTTCTGCGATTGCAGGCTTCATACAGGTATCCATAATAAACATCCTTGCCTCACGGCATCTTTCAATCGCCCCTTCAACGATAGGTCTGGTAAGTCCGTGAATCTTTATGTCCATCTGGATTGCCGTAATTCCAGCATCCGTACCCGTAACCTTAAAATCCATATCCCCGAAAAAGTCTTCAAGTCCCTGAATGTCAGTGAGAAGGATGTAATCATCATCGGTCTCTCCTGTCACAAGCCCGCAGGAAATGCCGGCAACCATTTTTTTGATAGGAACACCGGCTGCCATCAGCGACATGCATGAAGCACATGTTGATGCCATTGATGTTGAGCCGTTGGATTCAAATGTCTCCGAAACGGTTCTGATCGCATACGGAAATTCTTCCTCTGAAGGAAGTACAGGCAGAAGCGCTCTTTCGGCAAGCGCACCGTGTCCGATTTCACGTCGTCCCGGTCCTCTTGATACCTTGGTTTCCCCGACGGAATATGAAGGGAAATTGTAGTGGTGCATATATCTCTTGGAGGTCTCCTGCTCGTTAAGACCGTCTATTCTCTGTGCATCGGAAAGCGGTGCAAGCGTACATACATTGCAGATTTGAGTCTGACCGCGCGTGAACATGGCCGAGCCATGAACTCTCGGAATTATATCAACCTCTGCCGCAAGCGGACGTATCTGGGTAATTTCACGTCCGTCCGGTCTCTTGTGATCTTTAAGTATCATCTTGCGGACCGTTTTCTTTTCATACTGGTAAACCGCCTCGTCGATAAGAGGAAGCCAATCTTCTCTGTCGGCAAAATTTTCTGCAAGCTTCTCTTTAAGGCTGCGGATTCTTTCTTCACGAACCTGTTTTTCCGGCGCAAACATGACTACTTCCATCTCTGCCGGAGGAACAATCTCTTTAATTGCATCCGACAGCTCGTCAGGAATTGCACAGCTTGTATATTCATGCTTAGGTTTTCCGCATTCCGCAACAATCCTGTCTATGAACGCAATAATCTGCTGATTGACCTCATGAGCTTTGTATATAGCCTCAATCATCTTATCTTCAGGCACTTCATTGGCGCCTGCTTCAATCATTATAACCTTTTCTCTGGTGGAAGCTACGGTAAGCTTCAAATCCGAAACCGCATTCTGCGCTCCGTTAGGATTGATTACAAATTCTCCGTCAATAAGCCCTACCTGTGTTGAGGCGCATGGTCCGTCAAACGGGATGTCCGATATTGCAACAGCAATTGCCGAGCCTAACATAGCCGTAAGCTCAGGACTGCATTCAGGGTCCACCGACATTACAAGATTGTCGATTGTTACGTCATTGCGGTAATCCTTCGGGAAAAGAGGACGCATAGGTCTGTCTATGACACGCGATGTCAGAACCGCGTTTTCGGAAGCTTTTCCCTCTCTCTTATTAAATCCGCCCGGAATTTTGCCCACCGAATATAATTTTTCTTCATATTCCACACTGAGAGGAAAGAAATCAATTCCTTCCCTCGGTTTCTCCGATGCCGTTGCCGTCGAAAGCACAACCGTATCTCCGTAATGCATAAATGCCGCTCCATTGGCCTGCTTTGCAACCCTGTCAATGTCCACCGTAAGTGTCCTTCCGGCAAGTTCCATACTATAACTCTTGTACATATTTTCTCCTATTCCGCCCTTACGGGCTTAAACTTTTTGCGACGGCAAGACATCGAAACAACTGAAAAAATCACAGCCCGGTTCAGGTACTGCCCGTTCCATTATCTGCAAGCTTTTCAGTGGTCTCGCACATCCTGCCATCTTCTGTTCTTTACGGTAAAAAATGGGCGGAGAACTCCGCCCACACCATAAACTATTTTCTGATTCCCAGACGGGCAATCAATGAACGATATGCTTCGATATCATTCTTCTTGAGATACTCAAGCAAAGACCTTCTCTGTCCAACCATCTTAAGAAGACCTCTTCTGGAATGATGGTCTTTCTGATTAACCTTAAGGTGCTCTGTGAGCTCCTTAATTCTCTCTGTAAGAAGGGCAATCTGAACCTCAGGTGAACCTGTGTCCCCTTCTTTTCTGCCGTATTCTGCAATAATCTGGGTCTTTTTTTCTTTAGATATCATATATGATATTCCTCCTTGATATTATAATCTCCGTATACTAAGAAACAGGTCGGAGTGTCCTGCATCCGAGCATCGGATAAGCATTAATACTAATTGATATTACCACATTTTGTATAATAAATCAAGAAAATATTAAATATTTATATCATAAAATATGTTTTTGCAAACTCAATATCACGCATAAGCTGCGCCTGAAGCATGTCCACGCTTTGGAATTTCATTTCCGGCCTCTGGAAATGTATAAGCTCCACTCTGATATCACTTCCGTACAAATCGCCGTCATATCCTATAATATATGTTTCAACGCCGACGGTGTTTTTATCGGAAACGGTAGGTTTAACGCCTATATTTGCCACGCCGTAATATTCTCCGTCCACCGTGAAAACCTTTGCAGCGTACACGCCGTACGGCGGAAGCAGTTTATCTTCATCCGGAATAAGATTCGCCGTAGGAAATCCCATGGTTCTTCCGAATAAGTTCCCGTGAACCACCGTTCCCGTCACGCTGTACGGATAATCCAGCAGTATGTTCGCCGTCTCCATACGCCCCGCCATAATTTCGTCCCTTATCCAGCTGCTTCCTATTTCCCTGCCGTCGTGGAGCTCTTTTTCAAGAATGACTGCCTTAAAATCAAACAGCTTCTGGGATGCCTTGAGCAGGTCGGTATTGCCGGCGCCGCCTTTACCGAATGTCCAGTCTTCTCCAACCACCACATACTCCGCACTCATTCTGCCCTTTATAATGTGCTCGATGAACGCTATGGGCTCCATGTCGGCCACGGAATCGTCGAAAGGATATTCAATCAGTATATCAACTCCAAGATTTTCAAAAATGCGCTCACGTTCCTCAAATGTGGTTATTTTGGCGCCGTCCATATATGGGAAATGCCCGCCTTCTACTACCTTAAAGGTAAATACGGCGACAGGAAGGTTATGCTCTGCGGCCAGTTCTTTTGCGGCGCTGATAAGCTTTCTGTGCCCTTTGTGCACGCCGTCAAATTTGCCTAAAGTAACTATTGTCTTTTTATCTAATATAAAATCTTTGCTTTTAATACAAATCATCTAATCACTCTCCGTTCAGGAACATTTTAAACGGTCTGTAATAACCGTTGTCCCTGTCGTATCGGTATAATCCGGCAAAAACCGTATTGTTTTCCCCTCTGTCCAAATATACCCTTACAATGTCTTTTTCATCTGCACCGTAAGGATTGTCACAAGCTCCCCAACAGCATAACCGCCCTTCCCCGACGGCGTCAGCCGCATTTTCGGCCGGGAACATATTTCCGTTGCGCACAAGGCTTTCATTTCTGCCGCTTACAATAATACCAGGATATGATGAAAAAAATGTGTCAACAGGCTGAATTATTTTTTTGAATTGGCCTGTTGAAACTGACTGTTCTATTTCTCTGAGAGACAGCGCGTTTTCAAGAGTATTGTTTCCTACCCTTGTGCGCACAAGACTTTCCATGCACGCACCGCAGCCGAGTTTTTCCCCGATATCTCTGCAAAGCGAACGTATGTAAGTTCCTTTTTGGCATCCAACCGTGAATTCCACCCTCGGCAGGCAAATCTCTCCGATTTTAATATAATCTATCAACACATGTCTTGGAGCGCGCTCTATCTCCACACCCTCCCTGGCAAGCTCATACAGCTTTTTTCCTCCGATTTTGATAGCGGAATACATGGGAGGAGTCTGCCAATAGCCTCCTTCAAAAGATTTCATCGCTTTCTCAATCTGCTGCACTGATATGTCGGCATGGCGCTCAGACAGGATTCTGCCTGTAATGTCCTCGGTGTCCGTGACAACGCCTAACAGCATGACGGCACGGTATTCTTTGCTTTGGTCCGTAAGCATACCGCACAGTTTTGTGCCGTTCCCAAGGCATACAGGCAGAACACCTTCCGCATCCGGATCAAGAGTCCCAGTGTGTCCGATTTTTTTCTGTCTGAGAATGCTTCTTAATTTGGCGACCACATCATGTGATGTCCAGCCTTTTTCTTTGTATACATTTATTATTCCGTTAAACATGCGCCCTCTGTCATCAAAGCTGTTGTTTTACAAGTTCTTCCAGCTTTTCTACGATTTCTCCGGCCTTCAGTCCGGTCGTAAAACCCGAGGCCCTTAAATGCCCTCCGCCTCCGAACTGACCGGCAATACTGTTCACATCAATATTGTGTACCGAACGGAGGCTTGTCTTTATTTTTCCATCCGGAAGCTCGTACATAAACACAGCCACTTCTGCTCCTTCTGTAAAACGGAGCTGGTCTATAATCCCGCCGGTATCTCTTCCGATAACACCGTATTCTTTAAGCGTATCCGCCGTAAGAAAAGAGTATATCAGCTTTCCGTCAAGAAGCCTGTGCGAATCAAGCAATGCTTTTCCCAAAAGAAGATTCTGCTGGTAAGTCTTTCTGAAAAAAGTATCATCAATAATGCTTGTAAAATCTATTCCTTTATTCATCAAAAAGCCTGCGATTTCCATTGTCCGGCTTGTTGTGGACTGGTATTTGAAAACTCCGGTATCGTGTACCATTCCGGTGTACAGACATTCTGCAGTGCTGCGGGATATTTTGTCCGAATCAAGGAGTTCAAAAAGTACCTCGCAGACCGAACTGACATCCGGACAGACATGATTCACATCGGCAAAGCCCGTAGACGCTACATGATGGTCTATACAGACTGTCCTGGCTGCGTTTTCAATATATTTGCGGGAAAATTCAGCCACGCGGCTTGTGTCGCCGCAGTCAAGCACCACAAAAACATCATAAATAATATCATTCTCCGCGCTGTGCCTGATATCCGATGCCCCCGCAAGGAATTCAAAATGTTTTTCAATAGGCTCAAGATATATATCCACGGCAATCCACGGCATATTTTCTCTGATGTAATTGTATAATCCGAGAGTCGAACCCGTACAGTCACCGTCAGGTCTGATATGTCCCGTTATGCCAACCGTTTTTGCGGTTTTTAGTTCATCTTCAATGGAATACATCTAATCCTCCTTGCTGCTGTTTTTTCCGTTGACTTCGTCAATAAGCCTTGACATGCTTACTCCGTATTCAATTGACTGGTCAGGAATAAAGATGATTTCCGGCGTATTGCGCAGATTTACATTCTTTGCAAGAAGGCTTCTTATATATCCTTCCGCACTTTTGAGTCCCATGATGGTGTCCTTCTGCGACTGTTCGTCTCCCAGCACGCTTATATACGCCTTACATATCTTAAGGTCCGGGGACACTTCCGTGGCAACCACGGAAGTCATGGGATTAATCCTCGGGTCCTTTATCTCAGCGCGGATAATATTGCTCAGTTCGCGCATGACTTCGTTGTTAATTCTGGTCAATTTGATGCTGTCTTTACGCATGACACAACCTCCTAACGCGGAATTTCTACCATAGCATAGGCTTCAAGTATATCGCCCTCTGTGATATCATTAAATTTTTCGAGAACGCATCCGCACTCATAGCCTTCTTTAACTTCTTTGGCATCATCCTTAAATCTCTTGAGCGAAGCAAGAGGCCCGTCAAAAATCACTTCTCCGCCGCGCATAAGCCTGATAGAGCTGTTCCTGGTGATGACACCGTCAAGCACATATGCGCCTGCAATGGTTCCTACGCCTGACGCTTTGTATGTCTGACGCACTTCAGCATGGCCTATGACTTTTTCCTCATATTTAGGATCAAGCATACCCTTCATCGCAGCTTCCACATCTTCAATGGCCTGGTATATTACCCTGTACAGCCGCAGGTCGACATTTTCAGATTCCGCAACCGCTCTGGCCTGATTATCCGGACGGACGTTAAAGCCTATGATGATTGCGTTGGATGCTGACGCAAGGATAACGTCCGATTCATTGATGGCGCCCACTCCTGCATGAATAACCTTGACGATAACTTCATCATTGGAAAGCTTTATCAAGCTCTGCTTAACCGCCTCAACGGATCCTTGAACATCCGCCTTGACAATTATATGAAGTTCCTTGAGGCTTCCTGCCTGAATCTGTGAAAACAAATCATCAAGAGACATTTTTGACTTGGTTTCCTCAAGAAGCTTTACTCTGCCTTCTCTTATATATGTTTCCGCAAAGTTTCTTGCTTCCTTCTCGGTCTCAGGCGAAACGAAAACATCTCCGGCATTAGGTACATCGTTAAGTCCGAGTATTTCCACAGGAATTGACGGTCCGGCCTGCTGGATTCTTCTTCCTTTGTCATCGACCATTGCTCTTATTTTGCCGTGGCATGAGCCGACCGCAATATGGTCTCCAACGTGGAGCGTACCCTTCTGTACAAGCATTGTTGCAACAGGCCCTTTACCCTTATCAAGCCTTCCCTCAATGACAAGTCCTCTGGCCCTTCTGTTAGGATTGGCCTTAAGTTCAAGTATCTCTGCCGTGAGCAAAAGCATATCAAGAAGATTGTCGATTCCTTCCCCGGTATGTGCCGACACAGGGCAGAATATAGTGGAACCGCCCCAGTCCTCTGCAATAAGCTCATATTCTACAAGTTCCTGCTTAACCCTCTCTATATTGGCGCTAGGCTTATCAATCTTATTGATTGCCACGACAATTTCAATTCCGGCCGCCTTGGCATGGTTTATTGCCTCTACCGTCTGGGGCATTACACCGTCATCTGCCGCAACTACAAGGATTGCTATATCCGTCGATTTTGCTCCGCGCATTCTCATTGCCGTAAACGCCTCATGTCCCGGTGTATCCAAGAATGTAATCTGCTGTCCGTGGGCCTCTACCGTGTATGCGCCTATATGCTGTGTAATTCCGCCCGCCTCTTTTGACGTCACGTTTGATGAACGTATAGCGTCGAGAAGTGAGGTTTTACCGTGGTCTACATGACCCATAACACACACTACAGGAGGACGCGGTACGAGGGTTGAAGGGTCCTCCTCTTCTTCCCTGAGAAGCTCCTCTATAACATCTACTTTGACCTCATGCTCGCAGATACAGTTAAACTCAAGCGCAATCTCCTCAGCCGTATCAAAATCTATTTCCTGATTGATTGTAACAACCGTTCCCTGAAGGAAAAGCTTTTTGACCAATGCTGCCGGAGCAACCTTCATCATGTCGGCAAGCTCTTTAATTGTAAGAGAATCCGGAAGAACAAGGGTTCTGATTGTCTCTTCCTCAGCTTTTTTCTGCTGCTGTTTAACCTTGTTCATATTCTTTTCCAATGCCTTTGTATTCTCAAGCTTCTCGGCCTTGTCGTAATTGTTATTGTTCTTTCTGCGGTTCTCTCTGTCCCGTGTCCTTTGTTCTTTGGCCTCCCTGTCCTTTATGGCTTCTCCGCCGTCGAATCCTGCGTTTCTGTCATCCTTGCGGAAGCTGTTCCTGTCATTGCCTCCGGAACGCCTGTTATCGCCTCCGAAGCTTCTGTCATTATTCCTCTGGCCTCTGAAATCGGTTCTTACGTCATTTTTCCTTCCTTCGGCCCTTACATCCTGCTTTCTCTCAGGCTGCTTTCCGTCAGGTCTGCCCTCAGGCCTTCTTCCTTCCGGTCTTCTTGCGTCCTGCTTTCTTTCAACGGGCCTTCCGTCCGGTCTTACCCTGTCGCTCGGGCGTTCTCCCGGCTTTGCATTATCCCGGGGCCTGATTCTTTCAACAGGTCTTCCGTCCGGCCTTATCCTGTCGCCGGGACGTTCTCCCTGTCTTCTGTCGCCAGGTCTCCCGTCCGGTCTCCTGTCTCCCGGCCTCCTCTGTTCTCTGACCTCTTTACGTCCGCTGTTCTGAGGATTATATGAGGAAAAAATCTTTTTCTTAGGCGTATCGGCTTTAGGCGCATCACCCTTCGGCGCAGTCGCCACGGAAGCGCCCTTGACCGGTTCATTCTTAGTCTGCTGCATTTTGCCGGAATCATTCTTCCTGTTTTGCGGCACAGGTGATTTCTCCGTTTCCCTATTATCCTCCGGCTTTAAAAAATGTTTTCTTGCCATTTCGGCTTCCGCGTCGGAAACCGAACTGGAGTGCGTCTTGATATCGCCGTTGGATTTGGAAAGGAATTCCACAAGTTCTTTGTTGGATACATTTATTTCTTTCGATAATTCATAAACTCTCATTTAGTTAAAACTAACCTCCTTGATTCAAAGGATTCACATTCCGCACATGCGGAATCTACAAATCTAATTTTTTCATAAGTGCCTTTGCAAAACCTTCATCGGTAACCGCTGCGGAAGTCCGCAGTTCATATCCCAGACTATGTCCCAAACCGGCCTTATCGGAATAAAATACGATAGGGACCCGGTAAAAAGCACACTTATCGTTAAACTTCTTTTTGGTATTGTCAGAAGCGTCTCCCGCAATTATAACAAGAAATGCCTTTCCGGTCCTTATTGCCTTTTCCGTGGCAAATTCACCGCTGACAATATTCCCGCTGCGTTTGGCAAGCCCGAGCATGGAAAGTATATTATCACGTATCATATTTTTCCATCTCCTTTTGAAGCTGCTCATATACCTCTTGAGGTATCTTAACCTTAAGCGAACGTTCAAGTCCCTTGTTCTTAACCGCTTTTTCAAGACATTCGGCTGTCTTACAGATATATGCGCCGCGCCCGTTTTTTTTGCCTGTATCATCAAGAAGAATTTTATCGTCCGATGTTTTGATTACCCGCAGCATTGATTTTTTTTCTTTATTTTCACCGCAGCCCACACATATGCGCAACGGAATTTTCTTATTGACTGCCATAAGTATTACCTTTGTTTTTACTGTTCATCCTGATACTCATCAAAGTAGTCGTTGTCATACTCTTCAGAATATTCTCCGTCATAACCGCCTTCCTGATAATACATGTCAAGAAGTCCAAGCTCCTTTGCCTGTGTTTCGCTCTTTATATCAATCTTAAATCCCGTGAGCTTTGCGGCAAGCCTTGCATTCTGACCCTCACGTCCTATTGCAAGGGAGAGCTGATAATCAGGGACGATTACCTGAGCCGTTTTTTCTTCATCATCGGCAACCACCGAAACCACCTTGGCAGGGCTTAACGCATTCTCAATAAGATTGGCAGGGTTATCGCTCCAGTTGATAATATCGATTTTTTCGCCGTTAAGCTCATCCACCACGGCATTAACCCTGGCTCCGTTGACTCCCACGCATGCCCCTACAGGGTCTACGTTAGGGTCGTTAGACCACACGGACATCTTGGTTCTTGAACCTGCTTCCCTGGCAACATTCTTAATCTCAACGGTTCCGTCCCTTACCTCAGTGACCTCGGCCTCAAAGAGTCTCTTTACAAGCTCCGGATGTGTTCTGGAAACAAGAATCCTCGGACCCTTTCTGTCATCCTTGACTTCCACGATATAAACCTTGATTCTGTCATTAGGCCTGTAATGTTCACCCTTAACCATCTCATTTTCGTTGAGAATCGCATCCGCTCTTCCTAAATTGATAATAAGGTTGCGGCCTGCATAACGCTGCACGATTCCGGTAATGATATCTTTTTCCTTGCTGTAATAATCATCATAAAGAACACGCCTTTCTTCTTCGCGTATCTTCTGAAGAATGACATTCTTCGCAACCTGAATGGCGATTCTTCCCAGTTCGGCGGATTTAACGTCAACATTTACCGTATCTCCGATTTCATATTTTGAATTAATCATTTTTGCATCGGCCAGACTTATCTGAGTCACATCATCATCAACCGCCTCAACCACTTCTTTAGCTGCAATAACGGAAAAATCGCCGGTCTCCGGGTCTACCTTTACCGTAAAATTATCCGATTTGCCGAAATGGTTCTTGCAGGCTGTGAGAAGCGAGTTTTCAATAGCTTCAATCAACGTGTCCTTGCTGATTTTTTTCTCCTTTTCCAAAGCATCAAGTGCCTCAATTAATTCACTGTTCATTTTTCCCTTTATCCTCCTAATAAAATTAATCTGATATTCAGAAATATCCCGGCACCGCCGCCGGGCATATGCTTATTACCAATATACCGTCTGCCTTATTACCGCGATATTGCGCCTGTCAAAAACGCTTTCGCTGCCGTCTTCAAACCTAATCGTAACCGTATCTTTATCAAAGCCCGTCAGCAGTCCTACAAAATCTTTCCTGTGATCAACAGGCTTAAAAAGCTTGAATTCCACTTCCTCGCCTATATTGCGTTCATAATCCTTATCCTTGCGGAAGGGTCTGCCAAGCCCCGGTGAGCTTACCTCCAAAATATAGGATTCCGAGATAAAATCCTCTTCGTCCAGCTTATCGCTGAATGCCCTGCTTACAACCTCACAGTCTTCCACCGTAATTCCACCCGGCTTATCAATGTATGCGCGAAGATAATTACTCTGACCTTCCCTGACATACTCCACATCAACAAGTTCATAACCGTTGCTCTCAATTATAGGTGTGATGAGCTTAGTTGCTTTGGCTTCATAATCGTCCCTCTTTGCCACACTGTCACTTCCTTTCTCCGGCATACGCCATTCATACAAAAGAGTGAGCTCCGAAAAGCTCACTCCTAGTAAATCTCATTTGATTGGTATATCATAGCATATCATTCATCAGAATGCAAGTATTTTATGAAAAAATTTCCTGAAGCGATTATTCCTCCGGAATCGACGGACACTTGATGGAAATTTACTCCGCAAGCGAGCCGGTGTCTTCCTCATCGGCAATAAAATCATAATCAAAGCAATCCGAAATCGCAGTCACTTTACTGCTGCTTATGCTGTATATTATGTCGGACTGACCGGACATTATACTGTATGTCTCCGTCTCCTCATCATATGCTCCGATTGTCAGCACAAGCTCGCAATCCTTGTCATCCTCATCGGTGTATCCTATAGTGATGACGTATTCCGGCTCGTCAAAACCGTATTCGGCATATGTATCATCATCAGGATTATATGCAAGGCACCCGTCATATGCAACATCAAGGGCGTTGCGCACATCGGACAAATCCTGAGTTCCCGTGACATCGTATGCCTCCCCGCCGTCAAGCGACACATCCCATACTACATTGGGAACCGCATCACCGTTTTCGTCGGTCTCATCCTCCGAGAACACATCCACGCTTCTGTCCCTTGTAAGTAAAATACTGCTGTCGCCGCTTTCTATAAGGAAACTGTAATAAGTTGAATTCCACAGGGTATTTACACTTTCAACAAGCGCAAATTCCTCTATTTTCCCGCAGTCAAGCGTATCCATATTTGCAAGGCTGCAAGTGTACACCGTATCGTCCCCGGCATCCTTGACATAATACTCTCCATTATAGCTGCTTCCGATATATATTGTCTGCCCGCTGCCGTCTGCGGATTTAAGCTCGACCGTATACGCCGGTTCTTCAAGACCATAGCTTTCAAGAGTGTCTCCGTCCTCTATTTTCCTTGAGGCGGTGAGCCCGGCAAATTCATCCGCCAAGGTCTGGATTATGTCGCTATCCAACGGAAAACTCGCATCTTCATCATAAACCCAGCCGGCATCCTCATCAAAGCTGAATGAAAAACCGCCGAAGCTTATTGATGAAAGCGTTTCGAAATCATTGACGAATATGGTGTTTGCTATGGATTCCTCTTCGCTTTCTCTTTCCCTTTTTTCGGAACTGAAATTTGAAACCTTTTTTATGATTATGTTTCCCGCAACAAGCACCGCAAGCACTGCCGCAAGAATTACGATAACCCTGATTTGTTTTTTCATCAATTTACCTCCTTAGAGTTTTCTTCTGCCGAACCATCTCACAAAACCAAGCACAAGAAGCCCTACCGGAATGATACCGATGAAAACAGCGCCTATTCCGCTGCCGTTTGTTATGGTGTTGTATGTTGTCTCCAAGCTTATGCTGTCAATTGATATATTGCTTACATCCTCAAAGTTGGCAGTAATTGAATTCATAAAAACCTGCAAATTCGCAAGATTAGTATAATATGATGTAAAATCATCGTCAATTAACGTGGAGCATGCAAAAACCGTAAGCCTGCTTTCGTCCTTATCCGCAGCTGCCGCCAGTGTAAACTGTCCTGTAGTATAGTCATTGTCCCCTACCACCTCAGCTCCGTTGGTGGACGTGGTGAGAAATTCGTCAACGGTAACGTCATCGACGTCGGTTATACGCAGTCCGAGCGAACCGTACACAAGAGTATACTCGTCACTGTCGAAATCTCCCGTAATATCCCCTGAACTGTATACCGGAAAAATGGTGTACACATTCTGTGCGTAATATCTTTCCATATCGGCTATATATCCGTCCGCTCTGGCTATTCCGTATTCTTCCATAAGCGCGTCGAAATTCGGTGTTTCTTCAGAGGTATCCGCAAGCAGAATTGTAAGGTTTCCCCCGTTTTCCATATACTCCCTTAACATTTCAAGCTCATCGTCAGCTAAATCCTTTGTCGGCTGATTGCATATCAGAAGCGAACAATCCTCCGGTATACCGTTATCCACCAGAAGGTTGACAGACTCTACGTTGAAATTTGATTTGGATATCAGCTCGGATATATTGTTTCCAAGCTCGCTCTCCCCATGTCCGCTCATCGTATAAAGAATCTTGTCGTTCTCATTGGCCACATAATCCAGCGCTGTGGTAAGCTGTCCTTCACCGTCAAATGCAGTTTCGTACGAAGTTCCGTAATATGTATAGCTGTATTGTATCATATCAGTGAACGCGATAATCGTACTCTTATTGGTGGCATCGCATTTTACTACAATATTGTTTTCCTCGGTATCGTAAGTGGTAAGCACGGAAGGATACAGCACGGGGTCCATGTATGTCACATTTATATGCTCTGAATAGTCGGCGTATTTTTCAATAAGCGTTGAGATTCTCTTATCTGTGCTTTCCCTGTCTTTGATTACAATGATATCGACATCGTTGGTAATTCCGTCCAGAACGGAATATGTCACATCTCCGATTGAATAAAGCTCGTTGCTGCTGACATCGATGTTTTTGGCAGCAGTGGGCATCTTTGATACCATAATATTCACAACAATCACAATGGCCACTATTATGACCATAAGTATTGTGGAATATGAGCCTTTTCTGAAAGCTTTTGAAGCAAATATGCTTTTAATACTTTTTTTCATAACAAACCTCCTAGCTCCATCTTCTCTTCTGAAGACCGAACACAGTCAACATCAGGAAAACAAAAATAATGGAAATATACATAATAATCCCGCTTACATCAAACAAATCATAATATGCAATGTTTGAAAGCGGCGTGGATAAATCCATCTTATCGATTATCGCTGTAAGGCAGTTATTAAGAACCGTAGATTTAACAAAATAAATCACAATCAATGCCACAAACCCTGCCGCGGCTATGAATCCCGACACCAATCCGTTTTTGGTGAGCGCATAAATAATCAGGCACACCAAGGCAAGAATAATCGTGAGCGCAATAAATGCCGCCGCTGCCGTTGTTGGTATATATCCCGTGAGACCGCTCCAGAATACAAGCACAAAAACCGCCGCAAATGAGCCTATGGCCGCGATAATCTGGCTTTCGGTCAGCGAAGATATGAATATACCTATGGAAATATAGACAAGCCCATAAAAAAACGACGTAAGGATTGTCAGATAATCAACTTTAAGATATGACACATCACCCTTTAGTTTTATGATAAGAGGGCATAAACATGCCACGGCAAGCGGTATCATATAAATTACAGCATATGCAAGAAATTTTCCGATGACAATCTGATGCATTTTTATCGGTGTGGTAAGAAGCATCTGGTCGGTACGGCTTTTCCTCTCCTCCGCAAAGGAGCGCATCGTCAGAAGAGGGGTTGCAAACATCATTATTGACATTGCGCTCAAAAGCGAATACGAAAAATAAGGATATCCGTATGAAAGATTGTATATGTAAAAATAGATTCCAATAAGTATTATCATTACGGCACAAAATACATATCCAAGCATGGAGTTGAAAAAAGATTTTATTTCCTTAGAAAAAACGGCAAGCATTACTCTTCCTCCTTTCCGTCTGCGTCAGCGCCGAAGGCATCGTCCGTGCGTTCAATTTCCTCTGAGTATTCCGCAGGTTTCTCTGCATCAGCGGGTCCTGCCTTTTCTGACGGAGAATCATCCCCCGTAAGTTCTATAAACAGTTCCTCCAATGACTTTGTAATTTTGTGCATTTCATATATAGGGTTCCTGTTCTGCGCAAGAGCATAAAAAACAGCCTCCATTGTGGCATCATTTCCGTCAAACCGTATTGTGGCCTTGACAAAATCATCCTCTGTCTCGCACTGTATTTCTTCAATTCCCGGCACTTCGGCAAGAGCGTTTCTTAGCTGTCCTTCATCCGCCTTAGCCTTAAGCTCAAGTTCGCTTGTCTCACCCATATATTTGTAAAGATTTTCTATTGTATCGCTTGCAACAAGTTTTCCGTGAGCAATTATAAGAACGTAATCACATACTGCACTCACCTCAGAAAGTATATGCGAACTGAGAATCACTGTATGTTTCCGGGAAAGGGTCTTGATGAGGTCCCTAATCTCTATAATCTGTTTCGGGTCCAGTCCCACCGTAGGTTCGTCAAGAATTATAATATCGGGAAATCCTAACACCGCATACGCCAGTCCTACCCTCTGCCTGTATCCTTTGGAAAGGTTTTTAATCAGTCTTCCCTCTACATCCTTTACTCTTGTAAGTTCTTTTGCCTCTTCAATATCTTTTTCAGCTTCGCCTTTAGGAAGTTTTTTCAGCCTTGCAGCAAACTTAAGATACTCATCGACCGTCATATCAAGATAAAGGGGCGGAACTTCGGGCAGATAACCGATACATTTCTTTGCCTCTTCGGGCTCGTCAAGAACATTATGCCCGTCAATGACCACATCTCCGCTGGTAGCGCCTAGATATCCTGTAATAATATTCATCGTCGTCGATTTGCCGGCGCCGTTAGGTCCCAGAAAACCGTAAATCTTTCCCGGCTCCAAGGTAAAAGACAAATTATCCACCGCGGTGTGGGTTCCATACCTTTTCACCAGATTTTTTACTTCAATCACAGTAAATTCCTCCTTGAAGATATTCAATGTCACCGTTACATTATATGGAAAAATTATGGTTTTTTTTCGTACAAACTATGTAATATTTGTGTCTTAAATGTGTTGTTTCCGTGAAAAAACCTGCCGGATATTTTCCGGCAGGCATATAACCGTCATGGAACAAATATATTGATTTTATTGATGAGTTCCGTTTCGGGTATAGTGTATATGCGTATACAGATGGTCCTGACAAAATTCATAGTTGCCCTCGCACTTGGAACAGAACCTGAAAACCAAATCGTCCCCGTCCTTCTCCGTACGCCCGCATACCGCACAGCGGTGTTTTGCAATTTTGGATGACGCACTCTGTTTTTCCCGGCGGACCCTGCGCGCATTTTCCCTGTGCATCCGTCTCTGTGTACGGTTCATTCTTATATAATTGCGCGTCGTGAAGAAGAACACCACAAAATTGAGCATGGACGAGCCGATAACAAACGGATATACAAACCCGAGACTTCCGCCTGCAACAATACCGGAAACCATTTCGTACACAAGAAATGCCCCGTATATTATTCCCAGCCACTTTACCCTGATTGGGATAATAAACATCAGCAGCACCTGATTATCAGGAAATGTTGCCGCAAATGCCAGAAATATTGACATATTAACATAATATGTGCTGAAAAAAAGTGAAAGATAGCTGAAAAAGCCGCTTTCTGAGCTGATAATGCTGTTACCTATGATTATTCCGTTCATCATATCCGACCTGAACAGATAACAAAATCCCATCATCAGGAAACTTCCGATTACCGTGAATATCATTCCTGAGAACAGATACACATTATATTGGAATGCTCCCCATGTTCTCTCAAGGGTAGTTCCTATCGAATAATAAAATACAAGCATTATTATTGCAAAAAAGATATTGCTCTCATTGGGCGGTATAAGTATCCAGCTTACTATTCTCCACACCTGTCCGTGAGCTATAGCATATGGATTAAGCGTCAGATTTATGAGAAAACTCGGCGCGGCAAATTCAAGAATATACCCTGCCACATAGCACAGTATAAGTATGAGTGATAAATTCTTTATCGCATACCTGCCGAACCTGCGTTCCATTTTATACATAAAATTCATATCAAAGTCTCCTGCCTGTCAAAACAAATCCTTTTTGCGGAAAATAAGCGCAATAATAAGCGATATTATCAAAGATATCCCGATTACAATCAGGAATCCCCACTTGCTGTCAGCAAAAGGCATACCCGATGACTGGACGTTCATTCCGTAAAAGCTGGCAATCATGGTGGGTATAGAAAGCACAATTGTTATTGTGGTGAGGAACTTCATCACAATGTTCTGATTATTGGAAATAACCGAGGCAAAGGTCTCCATTGTTCCATTGAGAATTCCGCTGTAAATATTAGCCATCTCGATAGCCTGCTTATTCTCTACAATAACATCCTCAATCAAATCTTCATCTTCCGGATATTTCTTGATGGCGTTGAATTTCAACAGCTTTTCAAGAACAATCTCATTGGACTTAAGGGACGTTGTAAAAAACACGAGCGATTTTTCAAGTTCAAGAAGCTCGATAAGCTCCTTGTTACGCGTCGCCTCATGAAGTTTCTGCTCTATGCTGTCGCTCCTTCTGTCTATAATCCTGAGATAATTCAGGTAAAGTGTGGCATTCCTGTACAATATCTGAAAAATAAACCTTGTTTTCATATATGTGTAAAAATTACGCACACGTCCATCCATAAACGCCGTAAGAACAGGCGTATCCTCCAGACAAACCGTTATGATAATATCTTCACACAGTATTATTGACAAAGGAATCGTCCCGTACCAGTCCTTGTCGTTTCTTTCCTCTATAGTAGGAATATCAACAAGTATAAGAGTATAATTATCTTCAACGTCAATACGTGAACGCTCTTCTTCATCCAAAGGCGCCCGCATGTCAGCGGCATCTATATCATATCTGGCCGCAACATCGTGAAGTTCTTCAGCCGTAGGATTTGTCATGGCAACCCAGCAGCCTGCCTCAAAATCCTCTGTCTGAAACACCCCGTTATCTGAAGTCTTAAAAATTTTAACCATAGTTCCTCCCTTATGGACACGGCTAAAATTCTGTCATAACGAATATCAGTATGAGCAGTCCGCGGCCATATGAATATAGTATTGTCCAAAACTGCAACTGTGATAATTATCAGGTCCGCTTTCCATATGCCCACTTCCTTCCGGTTTATTTTATATGACAGAACGCTCCATATAAAGGAGATAAAGTCTTCGACTGTTCCGTTTATGATTATATTTTAACTGTAAAACTTTGTCAAGAATTCCATTGATTTTATGATTATTTAATACTTTTTTTATATTCTGGTGATTGAAATAATTTCTACCTTAATATATAATAAAGCAGTTGTTAAGATTATATTACATTTTTGTAATTTTATAAAGGAGGTACGGCATTTTGCCGCACAATATGAGCAATTTATACAAACTTGGAATCGACATCGGTTCAACAACTGTTAAGGTTGCCATGCTGAATGAAAACAACGACATCATTTTTTCCGATTACGAAAGACATTATGCCAACATTCAGGATACGCTGGCAAACCTTCTTAAAAAAGCACGGGAAATCACAGGTCCCATATCAATACATCCTGTCATTACGGGTTCAGGCGGTCTTACGCTGGCCAATCATCTTGATATACCTTTTAATCAGGAGGTTGTAGCCGTTTCAACGGCTCTGGGTTATTACGCGCCGCAGACCGACGTCGCAATCGAGCTCGGCGGAGAGGATGCTAAAATAATCTATTTTACCGGCGGTATCGACCAGCGTATGAACGGTATCTGTGCCGGAGGTACAGGTTCATTCATCGACCAGATGGCGTCGCTTCTTCAGACAGATGCGGCAGGTCTTAACGAATATGCCAAAAATTATAAAGCAATATACCCTATCGCTGCCAGATGCGGCGTTTTTGCCAAATCCGACATACAGCCCCTTATTAATGAGGGTGCCACAAGGGAAGATCTGGCGGCTTCAATTTTTCAGGCGGTGGTCAACCAGACAATAAGCGGTCTTGCCTGCGGCAAACCGATAAGAGGTCATGTGGCTTTTCTCGGAGGCCCTCTCCATTTCCTGTCAGAGCTTAAAGAAGCTTTTATAAGGACGCTGCACCTGACCGATGAATGCATAATCGCACCTGAAAATTCACACCTCTATGCCGCGATAGGCTCCGCAATGACTTACAATGAGGACGCGGTAACTGATATAGATAAGCTTATTGAACGTCTGGCTTCCAACATCAAGCTGGATTTTGAGGTTGAACGTATGGAGCCTCTTTTTGAAAGTCAGGATGCATACGATAAGTTTATCGCCCGTCACAATAAAGCATGTGTGAAAAAAGGTGACCTTGCCACTTACAAAGGCAACTGTTTTATGGGTATAGATGCAGGCTCAACCACTACCAAGGTTGCGCTGGTAGCTGAAGACGGCACTCTATTGTATTCATTTTATGACAATAATAACGGAAGTCCTCTTGCAACGTCAATAAGAGCGATTACCGACATATACAGCAAGCTTCCCAAGGATGTACATATCGTGCGTTCCTGCTCCACAGGCTACGGCGAGGCGCTTATAAAATCCGCGCTCATGCTTGACGAAGGCGAAGTTGAGACGGTATCCCACTACTATGCCGCCGCATTTTTCGACCCGGAGGTAGACTGCATTCTGGACATCGGCGGTCAGGACATGAAATGCATCAAAATAAAAGACCATACGGTTGACGGCGTACAGCTCAACGAGGCATGTTCCTCAGGCTGCGGCTCGTTTATCGAAACTTTTGCCAAATCACTTAACTATTCGGTTCAGGATTTTGCAAAGGCCGCGCTTTTTGCCGAACATCCTATCGATTTGGGAACCAGATGCACCGTATTTATGAACTCCAAGGTAAAACAGGCCCAGAAGGAAGGCGCTTCGGTTGCCGATATTTCTGCCGGACTTGCATACTCGGTTATTAAAAACGCTCTTTATAAGGTTATAAAGCTCTCGGATGCCCGTGATTTAGGGAAAAACATCGTGGTTCAGGGCGGAACCTTTTATAATAATGCAGTCCTCAGAAGCTTTGAAAAAATAGCCGGTGTGGATGCCATAAGGCCTGATATCGCAGGCATCATGGGGGCTTTCGGCGCTGCGCTTATAGCCAGAGAACGCTATGAGGGCCAGCAGACAACAATGCTCAGCCTTGAGCGGATAATGTCCCTTCAATACAGCACAAGCATGACCAGATGCCAAGGCTGCACCAATCATTGCCTGCTGACAATCAATAAGTTTACCGGGGGCAGACAGTTTATTTCCGGCAACCGCTGTGAACGCGGCCTTGGAAAAGAACGCAATAAGGACCATGTGCCGAACCTGTATGAATACAAAAACAAACTTCTGTTCTCATATGAATCACTGGACCCTGACAAGGCTCCCAGAGGCACCGTCGGCCTTCCGCGTGCGCTTAATATGTATGAAAATTATCCTTTCTGGCATACTTTTTTTACAAAATTAGGATTCAGAGTAGTGCTTTCGCCTACCTCTACGCGTAAAATATACGAACTTGGCATAGAATCCATTCCAAGCGAATCTGAGTGTTACCCGGCCAAGCTTGTGCATGGCCATGTGTCATGGCTCATACATCAGGGAATTAAATTTATATTTATGCCCTGCATTCCTTATGAGCGCTGCGAAGATGAGACTACCAACAATCATTTCAACTGTCCTATCGTAACCTCATACGGCGAAAATATCAAAAACAATATGGAGGAGCTTAAGGACAATAACGTAAAATTCATGAATCCGTTTGTTTCCTTCTCCGATGAAGAAACAGCCGAAAAAGAGCTTATCAAAGTTTTCGGAAAGGAATTCAAAATACCTTCCGACGAAATTTCTGCGGCATGCAAGGCCGGTTGGGAGGAAATGAACTCCTGCCGTCTTAAAATACGCGCCAAAGGCGAGGAGGTACTTAAATACCTTGAAGAAACAGGACGAAAAGGCATTGTCCTTGCGGGACGTCCGTACCATATAGACCCTGAAATCAATCACGGTATTCCCGAACTGATTAACTCTTACGGAATCGCCGTGCTTTCGGAGGATTCAATCTGTCATCTTGGCAAGGTGGAACGGCCTGTCATAGTCATGGACCAGTGGACATATCATTCAAGACTTTACGCCGCTGCAAGCTTTGTCAAGACAAGGGATGATATTGACATGATTCAGTTGAATTCCTTTGGCTGCGGCCTTGATGCGGTAACAACAGACTGCGTCAACGATATTCTCTCTTCAGGAAGCAAAATTTACACTGTGCTTAAAATCGATGAGGTGAATAACCTGGGTGCGGCAAGAATACGTATACGTTCACTTATCGCAGCTCTCAAGGTCCGCGAACACAATAAATATGTGCGCAAAGTTAATCCTGCCGCTTATAAACGTGTGGAATATACAGAAGAAATGCAGAATGAGAAGTATACTATACTCTGCCCTCAGCTTTCGCCTATACATTTTGAAATGCTTCAGCCTGCACTTAATTCCTGCGGCTATAATTTTGTTATGCTTCAGAATATGGATAAATCAGCCGTTGATACCGGACTTAAGTTTGTAAACAACGATGCCTGCTATCCTTCGATAATTATAACCGGGCAGATTATGGAAGCGTTGCTTTCCGGCAAATATAACCTTGACAAAACTGCCGTGGTAATAACGCAGACCGGAGGAGGCTGCCGTGCAAGCAACTATATCGGGTTTATACGCCGGGCTCTTTCCAAAGCAGGTCTTGAACATATACCCGTTATATCATTGAGCGCACAGGGCATTGAGCGCAATTCAGGTCTTAAATACAGCTACACCCTGCTTAAAAAAGCCATGATGGCTCTTCAGTACGGCGATGTGCTTATGACTGTCCTTTACAAGACAAGACCTTATGAGGCTGTTCCCGGCTCCGCCAACGAGCTTGCCGACAAAATGCGTGCTTTATGCGCAAAGAGCTTTGAGGATCCTCATTTGTCAATACATAAATTTAATAAAGTAATAAAAACTATTATTAATGAATTTGACAACCTTCCTCTTCTTGACATTAAAAAACCACGCGTAGGTGTTGTTGGAGAGATTCTCGTAAAATTCCATCCTACGGCCAACAATAATATTGTCGAGCTTCTGGAAAAAGAAGGGGCCGAAGCGGTTGTTCCTGATTTTATGGGATTTTTCCTGTACTGTGCACAGAACGGCAAATTCAAGACAGAGCATCTGGGCGCCAGCCGCAAATCACTGTTTATTAACAATATTGTCATTGCAGTTATTGAAGGCTTCAGAAGGCGTTCCAACAAGCTCTTGAAAAAAAGCAAGCGTTTTCATGCGCCTATGCATATCAAGGATTTACAGAAGCTCTCTGTTCCTTATGTGTCAAGCGGCAATCAGACCGGCGAGGGCTGGCTTCTGACAAGTGAAATGATTGAGCTTATCAACAGCGGCACCAAGAACATCGTGTGCTGTCAGCCATTTGGCTGCCTGCCTAACCACATTGTAGGAAAAGGTGTGATTAAAGAACTCCGACTTGCTTTCCCCGACGCCAACATAATAGCGGTGGACTATGATGCCGGCGCCAGCGAAGTGAACCAGCTCAACAGAATCAAATTAATGCTTTCAACCGCACAGAAAAATATGAGCAATTGACGAAAAGAAGGAATACACAGTATTTAATATAGCTCATTTCTGATAATAAAATGACATCCGCAGGAAATTATCGGCTCCAAAATTCAGGCCTATATGTCTGATTATTGGATATTGCCTAAGTTTCATTATCCTGCGGATGTTATTTTTATCTGCCGTAACTATATTCGGTTATTATTCAAATAACTGAAATATTATATGTTTGGTATCTGCCAGTCAATCGGTTCAACGCCATTTGCTTTAAGAAATTCGTTGCATTTGCTGAAATGCCTGCATCCGAAAAAGCCTCTGTATGCGGAAAGAGGGCTTGGATGCGGTGCTTTGAGCACAAGATGCTTGGGATTAGTCAGCATAGACGCTTTTTTCCCGGCAGGTGCTCCCCATAAAAGATATACTATCGGTCTGTCCTGGGAATTGACAGCCTCAATTACAGCATCGGTAAACTGCTCCCACCCGTGACCCTGATGGGAGTTAGCCTGATGTGCCCTGACCGTTAGAACGGTATTCAGCAAAAGCACGCCCTGCTCAGCCCAATATTTCAAATATCCGTTGTTGGGTATATAACATCCTAAATCATCATGAAGCTCTTTATATATGTTCTGCAGAGAAGGCGGTATCTCCTTCTGCTGCGGAAGCACGGAAAAACTGAGCCCATGGGCCTGATTAACGTTGTGATACGGGTCCTGTCCCAAAAGAAGTACCTTTACCTTACTGAGCGGTGTAAAGTGAAATGCGTTAAAAATATCATCGGCAGGCGGATATATTACCGCCATACTGTATTCTTCTTTTACAAAATTATAAAGCTCTCTGTAATATGGCTTACGAAATTCCGGAGATATTGCTTCAAGCCAATCATTATCAATTGCTGCCATAAATTAAATCCTCATTTAATAATTAGTAAACAATATAGTTAAATCGTAGTTTACAGCCTTACCGAGACTCCTCTTTCCGCCAGATATCTTTTCAGGTCCGCAATTTTCATCTCATTATAATGGAAAAGGGATGCAGCCAACGCCGCCTCAGCATGGCCTTTTTCAAAAGCATCATAAAAATGTTCCATAGTCCCCGCTCCGCCGGATGCTATTACCGGTATGCTGACATTATCAGCGATTGTTCTGGTAAGCTCAATATCATATCCCGATTTGGTTCCGTCACCGTCCATGCTTGTAAGCAGTATCTCTCCTGCTCCAAGCCTGTGTGCCTTGACTGCCCATTCAACGGCATCCAGACCCGTATTAATCCTGCCTCCGGCCTTGTATACTTCCCACCCGTTTCCGTCCGCCCGTTTCTTCGCATCAATAGCAACCACAACGCATTGGCTGCCGAATTTATCTGCCGCCTCGCTTATCAGCTCCGGTCTGTCAATTGCAGCCGAATTCACCGATATTTTATCGGCGCCTTCCCTCAACAGCACCTTAAAGTCCTCAATACTCCTTATTCCGCCTCCTACGGTAAACGGAATAAATACCTTTGACGCGACACGTCTGACCAAATCGACCGTGGTGCTGCGCCCGTCGGAGGTAGCCGTTATGTCAAGAAAGACCACTTCGTCGGCCCCCTCTTTGTCATAAGCTGAGGCAACCTCAACCGGATCTCCCGCATCTCTTAAATTGACAAAATTAGTTCCCTTTACAACCCGTCCGTTATTGCAATCCAAACATGGAATTATTCTTTTTGTGTACATCTTTCACTCCTACAGAATATTGCTGTTTCCGGCATTAAAAATATAAGGCGTATGCCGCAACTATAAATTAGCAAAATTATTAAGAATCCTCAGACCCGCATCGCTGCTTTTTTCCGGATGGAACTGACAGGCAAAAATATTGTTTTTCTCCACAGCCGCATGTACATGTGCAGCGTATTCCGTTGTTGCCGCAACCACAGATTCGTCCTCTGCTTCAAGATAATATGAATGCACAAAATATACATACGACTGGTCAGGTATTCCTTCAAAAAGCCTTGCTCCGGGCCTTATATCAAGAGAATTCCAGCCAATCTGCGGTATTTTAAGTCCGGTATTGTCAGGGAAGCGCACTATCCTGCCATGCAGGATTCCAAGGCCCTCTGCCCCCGGAGACTCCTCACTGCGGTCAAAAAGGAGCTGCAGTCCGAGACATATTCCCAGAAATGGCTTGCCCGCATCAATAACCTCATGTATCGTATCAATGAGCCTGTATTCCTTCAGTCTTTTCATTGCGTCACCAAAGGCCCCCACGCCCGGAAGTACTATTTTATCCGCACTCTTAATAAGCCCGCTGTCCTTTGTGACGACGGCTTCCTGTCCCAGATATTCAAAAGCCTTCTCCACACTCTTGATATTTCCGGCGTCATAGTCTATTATCGCTATCATACTGTTTATCCCTTCAAATCAAGCATTTTCAGATGTTTTTCTTTTGTTTTCAATACTTTTTGCTGTCATTTCATTACTTTTCTGTATGTTACGTTACATTTCATTACACATTATAATTAGTAAATATTTAGTATGCTAAAATTTATACTAATTAGATGTTAGTTGATTCGCAATGGTGTTCATTTGTAGCGAATGTGTGTCTACAGATGTGTGGTTCAAATTTACGAATTGAATTGCATGGGTTTGCATTGTTGAATCTCCTAATGCAATTACTCAAGTATTCTTCAACGTGTGCTCTCACAATGCTTTTTCTGCTTCTTGTTGCAAGAAATATAAATCCTTCATATTTTTTACCTCTTTCATCGTAACATACAGGTTCTATATCACCTTTAATATAGCGATTTTTAAGAATACGCTTAAACCATTCATATACACCATCTGTCATTTCAAGTCTGTAATAACTTATAACTCTTTCTTTCCCAAAACAATCTTTATAATGATACTCATATCTTTTTGTTTTAGGATTGTAATATTCATTAGGTCGTCACCCTGTGTTGTATATGTATGGATTTTGTTATGCCAATCTTTGGAGTTTTTCGCTATGTTCAGCTATAACTTTTTTAATAACTTCAATGTCCGCCTGCATAGATTCAATCTGGTTTATGCCGGACTGATAGCGTCTATAAGTAGATGTATAACAAGATTCAATATTTTGCAATCGTGGCAAGATGTCGTTCTCAAGTGTTAAATTTATGCTTTTTACATCTTTTTTTATTGGATTTAGCTTACTGTCAAGCAGTTGACTAATTGCCAATAAGTCTTCATTTGTTAAAGACATGTAATCACGCTCCTTTTGGGTTGTATAGGAATTATAACACAAATTAAGTGCAAAGTCTAATCAGGATATTATATCATTATGTGCAATGTAATCACTTATTTTACAGTGGTTTTGTAATTATGATAAATATCATAATTAATTATCGCTAGCATTGGTGCCTCCATAGCTTTCAAGTATTTCTCTGTATTGATCTAAACTCTTTATATTATAATAATCAAGCGCATCTTTTTCACTTATCCCATAATCATCGAGAATTGTAAGTATTGATGAATAGATTCCGTCCACTTCAGAAACTACCTCATATTTCTCTATTAAATCTTCGTTTCTGTTTTTGCGCCCAACGGCATTAATCAATGCGTCAAGAGCATCCGCCTGCATATCAAGCTCCATAAAATTTTCATATGAAGAAATTCCGCGGTACACAGACATGATTGTTCTAATCTTCATATACAAATCTTCATCACGGCTTTTAACTTTCATTCCGCTGAGTATATCGTTGGCTGCCTCATAATTGCCGGCCGCAAATTCATTCTCGGCCCGGTTTATTGCATTTCTGTATGTAAAAATATTGGCAGCTGCAAGTATTACAGCAACTATTACGGCAGCAATTACAACGGATTTAATGATAGCTCCCGTATCAGGTTTGCTGTTTGCCGTATGATTATCCTTAGACGGTTTTTCCTTTTTTGGCTTTTTAGGTTTTTTTGGCTTCTCAGATTTTTGTTTTTTTTCTTTCGGCTTCTTTTCTTTTTTATCTTTATCCGATGCCGTTTCTTCCTTCGCCGGAGCATCGGTATCCTGATAAAGCTCATCGATAATCTGCCGATTCATATCGGATTCGCCGGAAGAGTTTTCATCCTCTTCATATTCTACAAAAAAGTTTTTGATACTGAACTTTTTCATTTCTTTCTTTTTTTTATTTTTCGGCTCTTTTTCTTTATGTCTGCGGGATTTCTTTTTTGAAGCGCTCTCAGGCTGTGCTTCCGGACCGTCCGTATTTCCGTTTTTAATGTTGTTTTTTTTCTTTATATCGGAGATTTCACCCACCGTATCACGGTCCGGCGTCGTCTCCTCACTGTTTTTCTGCTCTTCCTCAGAATTGTCGGTATCCATTGCCAGAATTTTCATCATATCTTCATCTGATAAAGACGACTCATAATTTTCCTGAGGAATATCGTTAAAGCTCATTCCTTCATCCAACGCAAGAATGTCCCTAAGCTCATCGTTCTCACTGCCATAGGCCGGTTCCTCAGTCAATATGCTCTCTTCACTCAATGCATCCATTGCATCTGAAATTACGCTGTCCTCTGACGGCCCTTCAACAATGTCCTTAAGGCTGTCAATCAGTTCAGTCCCGGATAATGTCTCTTCATCTGATTTGTCTCCACCGGCACCCATATCAGCCTTTCTGTCCGGTCTATCCGTTTCCAAGGCAGCCGCCAGTTCATTAATATCATCATTATTATCGTCATCCGAATTATCTGTATCTTCCGCTTCCTGATGAATGCTTTTGATTAATTCGTCAAGAGACAACTCTTCTTCATCCGGCACGACGGTATCTTCACTTCCTTCACTATCGGTATTTTCAGACGAATTCTGATTACCGGACTCAGACTGATTATTTTCTTCCGCCGTTTTATCTTCTTTTATATTGTTATCATGATTATTGAATACATCATCCTGCTGAATCGCATTCAACAGAAGGCTGTCAAGATATTCTTCCTGTTCGCTTTTGCCAGCCATTATAACCTCCGGTTAATACATTTTATTTTAAGAGTAATTTATTAATTTCCTCTACAAGGTTTCCTATCTCAGGTTTGGATAATTGTATATCGGCACCGACAGCCTGTCCTTTTGCCCTCATCTGCTCGTTAATCAGGGATGAAAAAATGACTACCGGAATATCTTTAAGCCACATATCGGATTTAATAAGCTTTGTAAGACGGTGCCCATCCATCATAGGCATTTCAATATCGGTTATCACACATTTTATATAGTTTCCGATATTTTCCTTATATTTGTCTCCAAGCTGCTTAATCTTGTCCCAGCATTCCTGCCCGTTTTGAGACAAATTGATATTGTCATATCCCGCTTTCTTAAGGCAATCCGATATAAGCTTTATCAACAGCGGAGAATCTTCCGCGATGTATATAGGGATATCATTATGCGCGCCATGCGAAAATTTTTCGACCTCCGAGACCTTAAGACCGGTTTCCGGTGAAATATCGTTTACAATATGTTCAAAATCCAGCATAATGATAAGCCGTCCGTCGATTTTAACAACACCGGTTGTTATTCCGGCTTCATTTGAGTTAATTGTGGCATCCGGCTTCATAACGCTCTGCCATGATACTCTGTGAATCCCCAATACTTTATGTACATGAAAAGCAACATGAAGTTTGTTGAAATTGGTAACTATGAGCATTCCGGCGGTGTCCGTCTCTCCCGTGTAATGCGTCGCTTTAGAAAGGTCAATGACCGTAATCATTTCATCCCTTGGCATAAAAATGCCTTCAACAAACGGATGTGCGTTAGGGACCGGCGTAACCGGAGTATATGTCAGGATTTCCCTGACCTTTGCCACGTTTATTCCGTAATGGTTACTGCCAACCGTAAACTCCAGCAGCTCTAATTCATTGGTTCCGCCCTCCAAAAGAATATTTGTCTCCATAAGTACCTCCATAAATCTATGATAATTCACTAAATAAAATATGTTCGTATTCTCACTAAATTCGCCCTGCGCTTCGCTTGGGCCCGCTATGTGTTCATATTATACCATTCCCGCTAGGCTCGTGAAATACCTCGCCAAGCGCTCAGGTATATATTCTCACTAAATTCGCCCTGCGCTTCGCTTGGGCCCATTAAGTGTTCATATTATATCATATATTTTTGCAAAAAAAAAGAGGCAACGACATACCATTGCCTCTTTTATTTGTTCCTTCAAAACCACACACTAAATACCTCATATCCTTTACATCAGGATAACCTTTCCTCTTCCCTGACCTTGGTCAAGCTTTCGACCTATTAGTATCAGTCTGCTACACGTGTCACCACGCTTCCACCTCTGACCTATCTACCTCGTAGTCTTCAAGGGGTCTTACGCTTTCGCTCGGATATCTCATCTTGAGGGGGGCTTCACGCTTAGATGCCTTCAGCGTTTATCCCTTC
>CALWMX010000066.1 GCA_944382105.1 uncultured Butyrivibrio sp. | reverse complement strand
CCTTGAATAAAAATCGTCATAATCCATTGGGGAAATCCCTCCAAATCTGGCCATTTCCTTATGACATATCCGATGAAGCTTATCTGCATTATTTGCATAAAGCTCGTTTATTGTTGCTTCTGTCTGTTTCATCCTAAATCCCCCAATCCTTAAATGTTTTGTAATATACCATATTTTTTCTTTGGTATTTTTTCTGCCGGCAAGGATTAGTATAGAACATTTGTTCGTATTTGTCAACATGCATTTAGAACATTTGTTCGAAATACGTTTTTTGTCATTTTGCGATAAAATCAAAAATTTTTAGAGAAATAATACTCAGTGAGATTTTGCAGAGTGTGAAGCTTACCAATTAATCGAAAGGAGAAAAAAATACAAATGAAGAAAAAAATTAACACAAGAGGGCTTTTTGACAAAAAACATTTTCACTTCGGAGGGAAAGTATATCTTTCTGATTTCAACACAAGCACCAGGGGCAGGGACAATTTTAACGGTTCTTCCATCGCCGCCCGAATTGAATCGGATTTCCGGTGGGAAAAGCAGCTTGCGGAAGTAAAAGACAAGCAGTTCATATAGATACCGCTGATAAAAATTACTGCTTTACAGCCTGAAATAACCGTATTGCAATAACATTGAAGAAGGAGAACAAAATATGTCGGGAACAAAACAATATACGCTTATAAAAATACCTTTAAAAGAACTTATACAACATAATTTTGACGTTTCAATCAGCAGAGATGAAGAAATCCATAAGGAATACCTGGTAACGCAAGGCGCTTCTCTTCTGTTTGACCAGATAGAACGGCTCAGGAGGCGGGAATTGTTTCACATAAACGAATTAATACTGGTCACGGCCAAAAAAAATCCGAAACAGGAGAACGATTTAAGACATATTTTAAATGAAGGCTTTATTTACAACGGTGTTCATTATAACCGTTTCGGGAAATCTGCTTCACAGGGAAAAGACGGTATTACGGCTTTTGTGTGCGATGATATTTTTGAAGAATTATATATGATTACCCAGATGGATATTGAAATCAATGAATGTATCATCTCAAAGTATGAAGCGCAAAGATGCCTTACCTTCAGTTCCTGTACCTTAATTAAAGATTATATGCCTGAAATCGTCATTGTCGGGGAATATGAAAAAGTATTGAAGAATCAACTGATTAAGTATGTTGTGGAACGTGAAAAGGAATTTACCGACAAAGAAACCGGCAAAAAGAGAAAATATAAATCAAGGGAAATTGAGGAAGGCTACAAAGATTTAAAATTATCTCCTTTTGACGGATGCGGCTGTCATGAACGCGAATTTATGGAAATCGTCAGTGCGCAGTCAGGTCTGGATTACAATGCAATCGGCGCGCAGATCAGGCTGCCGTTTATCAAAGGATATTCCGTCTATGTTCCGTTCCGGGAAATTTTAAAAGAGTGGGGCTGTGAATACATAACCGATATCTACGGCACAAAACACGATATTAACAAGATTGACTGTATATGGAATATTTCCATGTTCAAAGGGCATCGGTTATTTACGGAAAAGTACGGTGACAATGCCTGGCGCGAATATATGAATACCGTCCGTAAATATAAATTTAAGTTAGGCATCACCAAATACAGCCATCACACCAAAAACATAAACAAATATACCCGCATGAATTTTCAGTATCTGCAATGTCTGGATTTATGGAATCAGAAATATATTGATTTTTATGAGAACAAAGAAATTGAGAACTATAATATTCTTGATGATGAAAATAACGGTAAAATTGTTAATCTGGCTAAATATACCACTTCTCTTTTTGAAAAAATAATCAAAGGAGATAAATTTTACACATACAAGTTCATGGGACTCACCGACACCGGGAATCATGCGCCTGAAAGCAGATACCTCGAAGCAGCTTTAGTCAATGACATAATGTTAAAAGACCCTGCCGTCAGACATTTTATATACGGCAAACTGAAAAAGTCAATCGACGAAGCAAAAACAGGCAAAATATATTGTTCGGGATTTTATCATACAGGCGTGGGCGATATGATTGGTTACCTGCAATACGCCGCCGGGCTTGAGGTTAAAGGCTGTTTAGGCGAACGGGAATTATACAGCGGAAATTTTGAATGCAAGGATATAATTTCTTTTCGTTCTCCGTTAGTAGACCCTTCGGAAGTCAACAAAATCAAAATTGCCCGTAACCGGATTACAGACAGGTGGTTCGGTCATTTTAAAGAACAGGATGTGGTTATGTTTAATATGTACGACATATCTGCCCCGCAGCAAGGCGGAGCAGATTTCGACGGGGATATTTTCTTATTATGCGACGAACCCATAGTAATTGATGCAAAAATAGATAAAAAAATCATTCTCGATATTGAAGATAAGCTTACCGTAAAACCGAAACCGTATACAAAAGAAAATATTGTTGAATATGAGGTTCTGACCAGGGATAACCGTATCGGAGAAATCACCAATGCGGCCACCAGTATCGAAAACAGATATACGTCCGACGAAGCCGTCAGGAAATTATACTCTGATTACTCATCCCTTCTCAGAGTATTCCAGGGTTAAACGTGAGCCCCTTTATACAGTAATGTATACAGCAAATGCAGTGAACATAGAAATCTATGGTGTCGGATTAACGTTCAGTAATTGCAGGAAATGGCAATGAATAATCCGGCTGACAGGAAAAATCTAAGTCAGTAATGATATGATAATCCTGTGCCAAGCCGCTTGATAAGAGCGGAAGGTGCAACGACCATTCCGTGAGGAAGTACAGTCAAGGCGAAATTCCTTGTCTGGAAGCGCTGCACATCCTGATCAGGATGAAGATATGGTCTACTCCCCTGTCAAATATCGGGAAACCGAGGGTATTAAGGAAAGAAATAGACTTTTTAAAAACAGGATTCCGCTGGCATATGAATAACGGTCTGAGAAAACATTTAAAACAGCTGCCATACTTCCTGCTGTACAACTATCCGTCAAAATTAAAAACCTACAAAGCTTTATCCGAAAAAAATAAACGTTCCGAAAATAAAGAAGATAAGGTAAAGCTTAACGCTTACCGCTCCCCATCTCCCATGAATGAGCTTTGCGACTATATCTGTGCATGGGAGAAGAAAAATATTTTATGGGACAAAAGCATCAATGATTTGACAGATATCAGGAATCTGATTATAAACACCGATTTGGATTTATCCGATAACCGGCTCAGACGTACCTGCAGAAAATATATAAACAAATTCGCAGATATCATACATAACCATTATAACCCGGACCGAAAAACATCCGGTTCCGATATGTCGGATAATGAAGCGGGCTTCGATATTATAGCGGACTATTACAGGCAAAAGCTGCTGGACGAACTGCAGATTCCGGAAGAACTGCTGGCCAATTATATCATCGATATATCATATAAAACCGTTTCAATCAATAAATCTTTTGCCTGGACCGCATTCGGAGATTATATTATCAAAAATTTAAAGGAACATTCCGACGGACAAAGAAGCGTTTCCATTACACAGGTTCCTTATAAAACAGCCGGTTCTTACGAATATCTGGGAAAATACTACGAGTACAAGGAGGGAAATGAACACGGATAAATATTTATATGAAATAATTGACGACTATAAACACGCTGTTTCGGATGAAGAAAAAAACGGCATATTTGAAGCCTTCTGCTCTTCCATATGGTCCAGCCCCAATAAAAGAAGAGTCCGCACTAAAAAAATAAAGTTTTCGGTAAAGGAAGATTTATTAAATACCCCTGAGGGACAGATTTTTAATATGTGGTCTGAAGTGGAATACATGGGATATAAGTCAATTTGCAAAGAATCTGACTGGTGCAGTCTTATAAGGCAAAAGATTAATAATCTGTACACAAGATATTTTGATAAAGAAGTTATCCTTAAAAAAGATTACCTTAGACTGTTAAACACGCCCAAACGCCTGTATTACCAATGGAGCCGCGGAATTGAAACAGCTCCGCAGCAGCTTACGGTCATTATCGGAGAGGCACTTGAGTCCGCCGCTCAATTGAAAACAGCATACCAAAAACAGAAAATGGAATTGCAATGGAAAGATTATAAAAAAATAACGGAGGGATTTCTCCAAAAGATATTTTCTAACTGTAAATTAATCGAGGATTACGAAGATAATACCCAATATTGTAATATGTACGACTTTATCAACGAGGATAATTTTTATATACGCTTTTTCTGTAAAAGCCTTGAAGCTTATATGCTGAATTACCAGAAAAAATATTACGGACTGTATGTTAAAGGTTCAAAAGATAAAAATTATAACATAAAAAGATGCGCGGACTGCGGCGGACTCTTCCGCGATACCTCAAAAACAAGACCTGTCATATACTGCGGCCCGTGCAGGATAAAACACAGAAAAGAATCCCAAAAAAAATATAACCGGACCAGATAACGACACTATCTTTTTGTGATTTTCGGCGTATTTATCTGTTCCTGACGGTATTTTATTCCCTTTATATTTACATTAGTGAGAAACTATGCTGTTCCTTCTTTCAGAAATATTCTTAAATCTTCTTTTTGACAGACAGAGGTGTTTTCATTCCCGAAACATCTCTGTCTTCATAATCTTGAATAATCTTTCATAATAAGTAAATTTATGCCAAAACGAATAACTGTAAAGAAAGGATTTTAGGAGGTTTATTATGGCTAACGAAAATTATTACGATTCGCTTTCCGATATGGGCAGGATTAAAGAAAGTCTTATGTCTCTCTTCTGCGATACGGAGGATATCACGCATCTTATCATGCCGGAAAAAGACGATGACAATTTCAGCTGGGAACAAAACTGGTATGGCGGGACCTTTGATAAAAACATATATGGTGATACGGAAACAAAAACTCTTTCCGGCCACTGTTTCGACATTCCTTATACAGAAGGCGCCGTTTCAGACGGCAAATGCGCGCTATTTATTGAAACGCATTTGATAAAAGCCCCAAACCAGCGTATTAAGAACGTTGGAGTGGACGTGTACATTGTCTGCCACAAAGATTTTATAAGGCTCAGTGAAGAAGACACGCAGTATTACAATTCAATAGGCATTTACGGTAACAGAGTGGACTGCGCCGTTCAGGCAATAAACTCTGCAATAAACGACTCAACCGCAATGAATGCAGTCAAAAAAAAGTATTCCATCGGCGATTTGATATTTACAGATGAAAACCCTGTCAGCCAGTTTATGCCGGACGGTGCATATTGCGGAAAATGCCTCTCCTATTCATATCATGCATTTTATCAGAGAAAAAACAATGTAAAGCAGGTGACGGTTTGAAATTAAATTATTTTGAGCTGCTCTCTCCGGAGCCGGTATATATACAAAATGCAGGCGGAATACTTTCGCCTAAATTAAAAGATATAGCCCGCATCGGCATAAATACATACCAATATTATCTGGCCGTTTTGCTGATGGATTTAAAAACATATTTCACTGTAAACGGTCAGGAAAAGCATTTTGAAGCATTGTCCGAAGAAGAAAAAAACAGAATAAATATATTTGATTTGCTGACTATGGATAATGCCTCAACAGCTTTGCTGCAGAATGCTTTAAATTTTTTTATTGAGGAAGACATCGTATATTCCGCAGCTCATAACGGTTTTCTGATAAACAAAAATATCCCGGACGAGAAAATTAATCAGACAGCAGATAAATACACTTTCACGGGCATTATCACAAAAGAATCATACCCGCTGATTTGTGATTTGATAAGCCAACGGAATTATATTAAATCAGACCGTCCGGAAGATTTATCAAAAGTAAAGAGCAAAAAGGCGTCGGAAATAATGAAAAAGCTTCAAAAAGGAAGGGAAAAAAAGTCTAACCGCTCCAAAGCCGACAAAAATCTGGAGCTTGGAAATATAATATCCGCCGTTGCCAACAAAAGCCAGTCTCTTAACATTATTAATATCTGGGAGCTTACAATATATCAGCTTTGGGATTGTTTCTCCAGGCTTTCAAACAACAGTATTTATGATATTGAGGCCATGAGCGTTGCCGCATGGGGCAATAAAGATAATTACTTTGACGCCGCAGCATGGTTTAAAGGGTTAGACACTGTTTAATAATTAAGCTGTTACCGAAGCCATGTACTGCATGAGCTTCGCTGACATAGAATACCGGATGTAAATCCGAACACTAAATTTTATGGAGGTAATTTATTATGTCAAATCCAAACATGACAAACCGTGAGGTATGCGACCTCATTTTTGTGGATTATTCCACAAAGAAACCTTTTCTTAACCTGGACTTCGCAAACGTAACCACAACGGAGCTTACCGGCGAGTCCGTATTTGCCTATGGAGGTAAAGGCCATCCAAAGAGAGTCCAGTTTGCCGGCGAAAGAGGCGGTACTATTACAATTGAGACTCAGATTCAGACAGTTAAGTTATGGCAGCTGATAACCGGCGGTGAAGCCAAAAACTCTGCCAAATTCATTGCCAGAGTCGAAACATCCGTCGGCACAGGCGGAACAAGCATAACGCTGGAGGACACTCCTGTAACGGGCAGCGTTGTAGTATATGCGGAAGGCGACGACTGCGGAACAGAACTTGAATGCAGCGTTGACGCAAAAGAAATCACTCTTACAACCCCTCTCACGGAAGGCGATAACGTGATTGTCTATTATATGAAAGAGGTAAGCACCGGAGTTCAGAGAATCAACATCAAGTCGACAAGTTTTCCGAAGAACTTTATCGTCTACGGCGATACCGTTATGAAGACAGAAGATGACGAGGTACTGCCATATAAAATCACGGCTTACAAATGCGCTCCGCAGTCCAATATGTCTTTAAGCTTCTCCAATTCGGGAGATCCGGGCTCAGTTACCATTACATGCGATTTGCTCGCAGATTCCGATGATAACATACTTGATCTTGTTCTTATTGAGGAATAGTACGCAAAAAATATTAATTCTGATACATAAAAGCAGAAACAGAAAATTGTGAATTGTAATTAAAATATGGGACAGCAGTTCACTGTAATTTTGCTGTCCCATTTTTTTACTGTTTCTGCTGTGGGAAAGGTGGAGATACGAATTTGCTGAAATGCAGAACATTTGAAGACGTTAAAGAAGTTTACGGAGAAGACAATCTTATTAAATTATGCAATATCAAACAGATTGTCCGATACGCGGTTATGAAATGCCAGCCTGTATGGATTGACGAAGGTTATGACGGAAAACTGATTGCCTACTACTACAAACCGGAAACCAGGAAGGCCTGGAACTATTGGCGCAATAATAAGTGAGCATTCTTTTACATAAAAAACATTGAAGCTGTATATTAATTGAAACTGTATATTATAAGTAAAACATTAAGGAGGAATCATATTCATGTCGGAAGTCATATCAAATATTAACTGGAATGAAATGCTCATCACCGTCTGGACCGTTGTGCTGCTTCCGGTGCTTACATACATAGGCAACGAAATAAGGCAGTGGGCCAAATCCAGAAAAATAGATAAATATACGGATATTCTTGAAAAAAATGTCGTTAAAGCCGTAAAAGATATTTATGAAACCATTGTTAAGGATATTAAAGGCACGGACCAGTGGACCGACGAAAAAAAAGAAGAAGTCAAAGAACTGGCAAAACAGAAAGCGCTGCAAGGCCTGTCTAATTCCGCTTACGAATGTTTAACGGCGGCAAACAATGATTTCGAGGAGTATCTTGATTCCTTAATCGGAACCGCCCTCTTCGACATCAAAAATAAATAAACGGGGAATTTCATATGATGGAAACAATAACCGAACTTACTAAAATTAATTTTCCCTCTTTATTTATTTCAGTCTTTATCATCCTTATGGGATTCAAGGCAATTGTATCGCTTTTTGAATGGATATCCGAAAAAATAGGAATCGAGACAAAATGGATGCGAAAGAAGCGCAAGGAACATGAGCTGTTGGTAGAAACATCCCGGAATTTATCCGAATTACAGGATAAACACAACAAAGACGTTGAGCAATCAATTGCCCACGACAAGCTTATTAAGGATGAGTTGTCGTTATTTGCCGACGAAATGAAAAGAGACATCGGCGCCGTTTTTGAAAAGCTGGATATGATGCAGCAAAATACCAACCAGCGTTTTGAGGAAAGCGAGCGAAAAAACAATAAACGCATCCGCGCGGAGCTGAAGGATAAAATCAGTCAGTCCTACAGATATTACCATTCCTTAGGCGAAATAAACGACATGGAATTGGAGGCTCTGGAGGATTTGATTGAGGAATACGAAGCCGCCGACGGCGAAAATTCATTTGTACACAGTGTGGTTCAAAAAGAAATGTATATATGGAAAAAGAAAAATTCAACCGCCGAAAACAATTACAATATACCAAATCATAAAGGAGAACACAAAATGAAAATGATACTTAATGACGTCCTGATGCTGAACGATACGCTGAAAGCAATTATTGACAATGACAGTGACCTGAAAATCGACGCACTGTTTAAGTTCAGGCTTTTAGGTATTATGAAAAAGCTTGAGATACCCGTTGCAAATTTCAATATCATTAAAAATGATAAAATCAGGGAATACGGAAAAACAGACGAAAACGGCAATATTGCCATTTCCCCTGACGATACGGAAAACGTCAAGAAATTCACCGATGATTTAAACACGCTGCTTCAGTCCGAGGTCGAAGCGGACATTGAAAAAATAAACGTGAAAGATGTCTTCGGCGTGGGCGTTCCCGCTGAATATCTCGTAAGACTATACGGAATTATGGAGGAATAATTATGTTTAACAAAATCAGAGACCATTTCAAATACAATAAGGATAAAAAAGCCGTAAAAAAGGAGCTTGCAGCCATGGCAGCTGCCGTACTCCCGGCCGTCAGAAAGATTTTGGAGGAAGCTGTATCGGATAATAAATGAACTTACAGGAAAAATCTTCCCTGATAAATACGGTATCACAATAAAACTAAGTAACAAATATAAAAAAGGAGGTAATAAAAATATATGGCTGAAACTACAGACAAAAACACATCAAAAGGGAACACCGCCCCCTCTTCCGCCGCAAAAGCCCTCTCGGAAACAGGGAAAGCCCTTGACCTGTTCACGGCCGCACTGAAAGAGCTCTCCGGACT
>CALWMX010000065.1 GCA_944382105.1 uncultured Butyrivibrio sp. | reverse complement strand
AAGCTGGGCAAGGACGCTTCGGCGATGACTATCACCCTCCTTCTTAACTCTGAGGGCAAAAAGATGGGCAAAACCCAGAAGGGTGCGGTATGGCTTGACCCGGAAAAAACATCACCTTATGAATTTTTTCAGTATTGGAGAAACGTTGACGACGCGGATGTGCTCAAATGCATCAAGATGCTGACCTTCCTCCCTCTTGACAAAATAGCCGAAATGGAGACATGGGAGGGTGCCGAACTCAATAAAGCCAAGGAAATTCTGGCTTATGAGCTCACCTCGCTGGTACACGGCAAGGACGAGGCCGAGAAAGCACGCGAGAGCGCGCGGATGGCTTTCGGCGCCGGTGATATGAGCAGCATTCCGGAGGCCGAAATCTCTGACGAGGATTTCAAGGACGGCACGATCGACCTGATTACGCTTCTTGTAGCCGGAGGCTTATGCCCTACCCGTTCGGATGCCAGACGCAATGTGGAACAGGGCGGAGTTACCGTAAACGGCGAAAAAGAAACGGATTTCAGGAAAACTTATACCAAAGACGATTTCGGTGACGGGATTGTGCTTAAAAGGGGCAAAAAGAACTTTAAGAAAATGGTTCTGAAATAAATTCACGTAAGGGCGGCAGTCAGACATTGCTGCCTCCTTTTTTTCTGCCGCAGACACCCTCCGCCTTTTTCGACAGTCTTTTATACATCCAGATATGAGGACAATTTTCATCCATGTCAACTTCGTCATATTGCAGATAGCCTTGTTTCTCGTAGAAATTTTTCACTCTTAACTGGGCATGAAGGAAAATACAGTCGCCTTTATTATGTTGTACGATATTTTCCACGGCTTTAAGCAGCTCTGTACCGATGTTTTGCCCCCAGTATTGTTTTACATAGCCATTATTATTTCTCTGGCCACATCCTCACTGACCGGCGTGGCATACACATTTTCCCCGAACCGAACCACATCGCCGATTCCTTTTTGAAGTACAAACCTAAGCTGACCGTTCCTGACCTTCTTATCTGTGTAAAGCTTTTTCACAAGAGCCTCCCTGTCGATATAATCCGGAATCTCCGTAGGCAGACCTGCTCTCTTAAGCAGTCTGACAAGTGACGCCACCTCATCCTCCGTCATATATCCAAGCTTTGACGAAAGCTTTGCCTGCGCCACAAGCCCGATTGATACCGCCTCTCCGTGAAGAAGCCTATAATCGCTTACCGTCTCTATGGCGCGTCCGACGGTATGACCCAGATTAAGCACCTCGCGCAGCCCGCTCTCCCGCTCATCCTTCATCACTACGTTGTATTTTATTCTGCAGTTACACTCAGCCATGTGCTCGCACACATCATGGTCGAACGCAAAGATTTTATCCATATTATCCTCAAGGAAGCCGTAAAACCGGCTGTCGGCAAGGCAGGCATGTTTGATTGTCTCCGCCATTCCGCTGTAAATCTCACGTTTTGGGAGGGATTTCCATGCGTCAATATCTATGTAAACCTTGCGGGGCTGATTAAACATCCCGATAAGATTGGTGGCAAGAGGCGTATCCACCGCGGTCTTACCTCCTATTGAAGCATCGGCCGCCGCAAGCAGCGTTGTCGCATAATTGATAAAAGGAACGCCTCGTCCGTAGGTGCCTGCAACAAAACCAGCAACATCCGTGACAACGCCTCCGCCTACTGCGATTATGCAGCAGTCGCGTCTGTATCCTTTTGAGAGCATTGTATCTTCTATAAATTCCTTGGTGGCTCGGGTCTTGCTTTTTTCTCCGGCAGGAAAAACAATAATGTCTCCCTTATAGCCCGCCTCCGTTATCTTCCCGTATATCTCATCTGCATATACCGGTTTTACATTGGAGTCAGTGACTATCGCAAATTTGGTAATGCTGCCTGCAAGGCCTGCCTTAAGATCGCTTACAAGCTTGTCCGTAAGACCGAATCCTATTTCGATATCGTAGGAATCATCTACGGTTTTAACTAATTTAACATTGTATGTGCTCATATTTTTTCCTTCCTGTATAAAATATTTTATGCCGGGCGCATTATAAAAATCATATACATAACCCACCATGAGAACCTTTACGAACCATGCGTCACGAAAACTGGCTGTTATACAGCCTGCTGTAAAAACCGCCCTTTGCCAGAAGCTCTTCGTGATTTCCCTGCTCTATCACATTGCCGTCCTTCATTACAAGTATTATGTCGGCTGACTTGATTGTTGACAGCCTGTGGGCTACAATGAAGCTGGTGCGTCCTTTCATCATCTGTGCAAAAGCTTCCTGGATTTTCATTTCGGTACGCGTGTCAATGGATGAAGTGGCCTCATCAAGTATAAGCATAGGCGGAAGGCAGAGCATAACCCTGGCTATGCACAAAAGCTGTTTCTGTCCCTGAGACAGACTTCCGCCGTCTTCTCCGATAACCGTATCGTAACCGTCAGGAAGCCTTTTAATAAAGCTGTTGGCATGGGCGGCCTTTGCCGCTGCGATAATTTCCTCGTCCGTTGCGTCCGGTTTTCCTGTTGTTATATTTTCCCTGATAGTTCCCGATTTAAGCCATGTTTCCTGTAAAACCATTCCGTAATTGTCACGCAGGCTTTTTCTTGTGACATCACGTATGTCTTTGCCCTCCACCTTAATGGAGCCTTCGTCCACGTCATAAAAACGCATAAGAAGATTAATCATGGTAGTTTTGCCGCAGCCTGTAGGCCCCACAATCGCCACACGCTGACCGGGCTTAACATCAAGATTAAAGTTCTTTATAAGCTCTTTTTCCTTGTCATATGAAAAGGCCACGTTTGTCAGGCTTATTTTTCCCTCTCCCTGACGCACCACAAGCACGTCATCCGCGTCAGGACTTAAAGGCTCCTCTTCTATAAGGTCAAGCACTCTGTCCGCACAGGCAAGCGCATTCTGCAATTCGGTTACAACACCGGAAATTTCATTAAACGGCTTGGTATACTGATTGGCATAGCTTAAAAACATGGAAAGACGTCCCACCGTAAATGAAAGCGGATTGCGTACCACGGAGAGAGCTCCGCTTAACGCCACAAGTGCATAAACCACATTATTGACAAATCTGGTGGACGGATTTGTGACGGAAGAGAAAAATATTGCTTTCAGCGAATATTTCTGCAGTCTCAGGTTAATATCGTCAAACCTGTCTGTTGCCTCGTCCTCATGTCCGTACGCCTGCACCACTTTTTCATTGCCGATCATCTCGTCGATGAAACCTGTCTGTTCACCTCTTGTCTCGGACTGAAGCTTAAACATTGTATAGGTTTTTTTTGCCACAAAAGCCGCAACAAAAAACGACAGCGGCGTCACAAGCACTACCACAAGAGTTATTCTCCAGTTAATATAAATCATGAAAGCAAGCGTCCCTATTATAGTCATAACCCCTGTGAAAAACTGGGTAAATCCCATTAACAGCCCGTCGGCGAACTGATCCACATCGGCAATAACCTTGCTGACTATTTCTCCGGTGGAGTGGGAATCCGCGTATTTTACCGGCAGTCTCTGAAGCTTGTCAAAAGCATCCCGCCTTATGTCATGGATTATTGAGTATGTTATTTTATTGTTGCATATGTTCATTATCCACTGAAAAAGCGCTACTGCTCCGGTTGTAATCAGGATTACAACAATTATCTTCATTATTGCCGCAAAATCCACATTACCCTCATCTATTATATAGTCGATAGCATCGCCCTGAAGAATAGGTATATACAACTGTCCGGCAACAGTCACAAGAGCAAGCGCCAGAGACAGTACAAGCAAAATCCTGTATTTTCCCAAGTATCTGAAAACCCTTTGTATCGTTGAAGTTTTTTTCTTCATTATACCGCCGCTCCTTCCGCATTGTTGCTGTCGGTTCCGTATATCTCCCGATATATGCTGCAGCTTTTCAAAAGCTCCTCGTGAGTCCCGATTCCGGCAATTGCTCCGTCATCAAGAACGATTATCCTGTCTGCGCTTCTGAGAGAAGCCGTCCTCTGTGACACAATAAAGGTTGTAAGTGTCCCGCCGCTTTTTCTTCCGATTTCTCTGATGGACGCTCTCAATGCGGCATCCGTTGCATAATCAAGCGCCGATGCGCTGTCATCCAAAATCAGTATGGATGGCTTCCTTACAAGCGCTCTTGCGATTGTAAGTCGCTGACGCTGCCCGCCGGAAAGATTGTGTCCGCCCTGAGCTATCATATAGTCAAGCCGCCCTTCCTTGCCGTCCACAAATTCTTCTGCCTGTGCATCCCTTATTGCCTCCATAATCTCCTCATCAGTTGCATCAGGCTTTCCCCATTTCATATTTTCCCTTATGCTTCCGTTAAACAGAACGGCTTTCTGCATAACAATTCCGATTTTGTTCCGAAGATCTTCTTTGGTATAATCTCTCACATTAATTCCGTCAACCTTTACCTGTCCGGATGTGGCGTCATAGAATCTCGGTATCATATTAACCAGCGTGGATTTGCCGGAGCCTGTACCGCCTATAATTCCGATTGTCTCTCCGCGTTTTACCTTAAAATCAATTCTGCTGAGCGCCTCAGCGCCTCCGTTTTGATAAGTAATCGCCACATTATCGAATTCCACCGCATATTCGGTATCAACCGGTTCACGGGAAGCTTCGGGAAATTCCATTCCCGGCTTTATATCAAAAATCTCCCGAACCCGGTTCGCAGACGCAAGAGCTTTGGTGACCTGTATAATCAGATTGGCAAGCTTTATAAGCTCCACAAGGATCTGGGACATGTAATTTACAAGCGCAACAACCTGTCCCTGTTCCAGAGAGCCGGCGTCCACCTTGACGGCGCCGGTATATATAAGCGCTACCGTGGCAACGTTGATCACAACAAACGTAACCGGATTCATTAACGCCGATATTTTACCGGCAAAAAGCTGCACATGGCGCAGCGCTTCGTTGCCTTTGTTGAAATTGCGTATCTCTTCTTTTTCCTTGTTGAAAGCCCGTATCACCCTTGTGCCGGTAAGGTTTTCCCTTGTAATCCTCAGGATATTGTCAAGCCTTGCCTGAACTTTCCTGTAAAGAGGTATTGAAGCAAGCATAATCCCGAAAACTATCGCCATAAGCACCGGTATGGCCACACAGAATATAAGAGCGCACCGCACATCAATGGTAAATGCCATAATCATTGCGCCGAATACTATAAACGGCGAACGCAGAAAAAGCCTGATAACCATATTGACGCATGCCTGTACGGCATTGACGTCGCTGGTCATCCTGTTGACAAGCTTAGCGGTTCCGATACCGTCTATATCGGAAAAAGATAATTTCTGTATATGGGCAAAGAGAGCATGCCGCAGCTCGGTTCCAAAACCGGTCGCCGCCTTGGCCGCAAAATACTGTGCGGTGAGCGCACAGACAAGACCTACTATACCAAGGGCAATCATAATCAGAACCCTTGCAACAATATAGCCTGTATCTCCCTCCTTAATTCCCACATCGATAATCTGCGCCACGACAAGAGGCACTATCAACTCAAAGGAGGCTTCAAGCAATTTGAACAAGGGTCCTATCACTGTTTCTCTGATGTAATTTTTCAAATATACAAGTAGCTTTTTCACATCCGTAATCCTGCCTATACTGTACCGAATCTTGTACTAATGTAGTTCATAATTATATCAACACACTGTTCATATGTAAAGACTCCGGTATTAAGACACAAATCGTAATTATACGGGCTTTCCCACTCCCTTCCCGTATGATACTTATAAAATCCGCGGCGGTATTTATCGGTCCTGATTATATTCTGCTCTGCCGTCGCCGCGTCCGTACCGTTGCGTTTCATCTCCCGCTCAATACACACTTCTTTCGGAGCGTAAATAAAGATAGTGACCAGTTTGGGCTGATCCTTAAGTATAAAATCGCCTGCGCGTCCGATGCATATAAAGGATTCATTCTTTGCCAGCTCCTTCAGCACCTTGGCCTGATAGTTGAAAAGATTATCATTGGATGTGAAATCATCACTGTCCGGCCCTATAAGCTCTCCGTTGTAAACCTTTCTGGAAATTCTGAAAAGAAGGCTCTGCTTCATATTTTCGTCAGCTCTTGCAAAAAGCTCCTCGTTAATGCCGCTGTAATCAGATGCAAGCCTCAGAAGATTACGGTCGATTACATCAATGCCGAGTTTTTTCCCGAGAAGCTTGCTGATACTGGTGGCCCCGCTGCCGCATGTCCTCGTAATTGCGATAATAAGATTATCCATAGTATGCACCTCCCAAAATTATATCTAAAAGTCCGTTTTTTACATTATATCTCCTCCTGTCATGTTTAGATTAATTCCGTTAAAATATTCTGCTTTTTCTGACAGTAGAAATCTAATGGTTTCTGCCACTTCATCCACATATACATTTCTTTTCATTGTAGAATTCATCGCATTTTTTTCAACAAATCTCGGATCTATGTTCTGCAGAAATTTACTTTCTATCATATTAGGTGAAATTCCGTTTATACGAATTCCTTTATCTCCATATTCACTGCTAAGACTTTTTATCAGGCCAAGCAATGCGTATTTACTTATAACATAATGCGACATATTTCGGGGAGGCACCCCCAATGTACACGCTGTTAACATAATCACAATCCGTCCATAGTGTTCTTTGACCATATCCGGTAAAAATTCCTGAGTAATCCAAAATAATGATGCAACCTGTACTTTCATATTATCTTCAATTTTTTTATAGGTAAGATTTTTATAGCGAATATATTCAAGTCTTGGAGCCGCAAGATGCACAATCTGATTGGGAATAATTCCTTCATGCCTGACGCAGTCTGTCCATTTTCTTACCTCATCTTCATTTTCGAGATTACAACAGTACGGTATAATTTTAAGATTTAAGTATTTCTCCCTTGCTTTCTCCAATAATGTCCCATTAGAGTAATATTGTCCCAGTATAACATGATGTTCCTTCTGTTCATTTAACAGTTTCATGTATGCCAAACCAATATCCGAAGACGCTCCGGTCATTAACAAAATTTTTTCCGTTCCCATTCTTCCCTTTCTCAATTCTTTGTATGCTTTCGTCTGCACATCATAATTTTCATTTCATTACTTTTACCATAATATTAGCGGTAGAGACTATTTCCTGTTTTTCATTGATTATCTTTCCTTTAATCAATAAACATGAAAAATTATCCTGTTTTTCTTTTACCATTCCAGTAATTTTCAATTTATCTCCTATATATACCGGTTTTCTGAACTTTACTTCCAGTTTCTGAAGCAAACAATATTTACCCGGCAAATAATTTCCAATTAACTGCGAATAAAGCGAAGTATGCAATAAACCATACACAACCTTGTCTTTAAAACCTGCTGTTTTCGCGTATTTTGCATCAGTATGCAGCGGATTGGTATCACCGGAAAGTTTTCTAAAATTTTCCTGCATCGTCTTCGTCACTACACTTGAGAATTGTTCTTCCATTCCTATCTTAATATCTTCATATGTATATTCTTTCATATCTTTTACCGTTTTATCACATTTTTTTCAATCATATCGATAAATTCGCCGACATTTTTTAATTCACTGATTTCTTTTGTCGTAAATTTTATATGAAATTCTTTCTCAGCTGTTATAACCAGCTCCATCTGTGCAAGAGAATCCCACCCTTCAACATCTTGGGCCGTCATTTCATCATAAATCTCTAAATCGTCCAGCTCCAATACTTCTCTGAATATTTCCTGCAGCTTTTCTTTTACCGTCATTTCAATCTCCATTCTGTTGTATTTTCACAACGACACTTAATTTAATGATAATCTTTGCTTTAACTCAATTCCTATTTTATTTGATCATTTTTCTCTTGTATCGGTCCGTGTTCTATCTGTACATGTTCTATGTCCAGTTTGTAAACGGTTGTATCTTCATGTTTTCCCATTACCACAAATCCCAGTGACGGAAATAAGTCTTCCGTCAATTTATTTTTTTCTGTTCTGATATATTCACCTGTAATTGATGTACACCCCATCTTCTTTGCATACTCAACAATCTTGCCAAAGGCAAATATCTCCACTTTTCTTTTTAGTACACGGCAACTCATAACCCATGTATCCAGGAAACAATCCGTTCCATTCTTTTTCATGATAATACAGGAAATGATTCCATAGTTAGTAAATATATCAGATAATTCTATCTTCAACAGACAACTGTCATTTTCCTGATAAAGATGCTCAATCTGCTCCTGATTATAACGCTGTGTACGTAAATTAAACTGATTAGACTTGTTAATTAATTGGACAAATCTCGGAATATCTGTTTTATCTATTTCCTTGCACAGTCCAATCATGGATAGCTCTTTAAGATAACTGTCATAATTCACACTGCTTTGCTCTAACAGTTTTCTTTTCTGATTATTCACATATGAATCTGTTCTTCCCATATCTTCTTTTGTTATTTCCAACACTTCAAACGGAGATGCTTTCTCCAGTACTTTGACATAGTCTGCAGGATCTTCCGGCACCTCAATTACCTGAACCATCGGCAAATACTCCCGAACCAGTTTTCTTTCTGCAGGATTATCGTCAAAAAAGACCATACTATCCGTCCCTATATTTAATTCTTCAGCTATATGTTTTATGTTCGTAACTTTATCCTGCCAATTTGCATAAAACACGGTTATGTCAGAAAGTTTTAAAAACATATTCGGATTCTTTTCAAACGGTTCCATGGCGACTTCCTTGTCATTTTTGCTACATATCGCCAGAATAATTCCACGTTGTGATAATGCTTTAATATATCTTTGAAAATCGTAATAAGCTTCACCCAAAGGTGTGTTTTGATCAATTGTAATTCCATCATAACCCGTTTCTGCAACAACACCTCCCCAAAGTGTATTATCCAAATCCAGCACTAAACATTTTTTTACTCTTCCAAGGCTGCATTCAATTGATTTCGAAACAGTTTCTGCAATCAATGGCAAATACATTGGCGAAACTGTACTTTTATGCAGATAATAATCTTTATAATCAAACCAATTTTCTTTCCCTACAAGTGATGACAGATACTCCAAATCCAATATATTTACGTTTGACGGAGCAGCTTGAAACAATCTGTCATTAATTCGACGCAGAAAGCTTTTTTTAGAACTCTTAATCTGGTCTAAATTTGAAAATTGTCTTTCATATGGGATTGCATAATTTCCCCAAAAGACAGAAATATTTTCTATTTTGTTTACGTTATCCCAAAGAATTTTAAATGTTTCAATAGTATCTTCTTCCAGTTGATTAAGCTTTTCTTCCTCCATAAATGGTTCAGGATATGCCAATATATCTCTATAATATGGTAACACCACAAGTATATCAGGTTTTTCTTTATATAACGCAGATTCCTCATCCAATATCTCCGCACGAATACCATCATAACTTCCTTCTACTACCCTGACTGAAATTCCATGTTCATATAAAAAATATTCTAAAACCATCCCGAAATATTGTATGCTGCCTGAAGATAATAAATATATTTTTTTACAATTATTTTTATATTCTGCACATCGTCTTCTTTTTCTTGCCGCATGTATTATTTCTATATAATCCTCACTTGTATTATAGTACATATTCTCAAATCCTTATATTTTCTGTAATCTTGCGTATTCCCCACACTTCTCCGCCCCCATAATTTGCAGAAAACGTGCCCTTCTGTCCTGATTTACACGTGTAAATACACGTTTTCCCTCTTTTAAAAGATCATTTACAAGACATCCTTCCAAAATACTACTATATCCTTCTTTTCTCATATCTTCTCTGGTGACCATTCCACTGGTAATGGCAAGTTTATCATTCTCTGCGTAGGTTGCAATATGAGAGATAATTTCTCCATTTTTTCTGACATAATAGTTTCTTCCCATTCCGATTTTAAGACGTTCAATAAATTGTTTCTCTAAATCATCTATGTGGTGACCGCCCCCAACATCCTTATCCGAACAGACCAGAGCGGCCAGCTCTCTCATATCCTCTTTCTTTGCTATTCCAAATCCTTCCGGATATTCAAAACTGCGATAAGAAGTAAGCTCGTAAACCCAGCCTTCCGTCAACTTATATGTATCATAAAGATTCCCGGCAACTATGTCAATTACTTTCTTTTCTCCTGATATCCAACCTGCTTTTGTTCTCATAATCAGCCCAATTATTTCTTTCTCTTCTCCGGCCGATAAATTTGTTGAATATATTTGAAAATCACCATGGTATTGCATTAGAACCGTGTTTGGTTTTTTCCCTTCGCTCATCCATACCTTAATATTTTCTCCATTCAGTCCATATTGCATTATATCAAGATATATATATAAACAATTGCCTAAATCTTTTTCTAAATAATTTAAAAGTTGTTCTTTGTCGCTCTCCTTAGCAATCCTCATACTCATGGTTCTTCTTTCTTATATAATTCTCCAAGGTCTATGTCTGCCGGCATATGATGATTTACACAAAAACAATCTCTTGGATATCTCATATAATCTTTAGAATAACAATAACTTAAAAAATCATCGTAATCACTAGGTCCGTAAAACATATGTCCTTCAAATTCGTATTCAGTTCGTTTTTCAAACATACTACGTTTATTAAACCCCTTATGAAATGGATTTCTTTTAACGTTTAAATATGTCAGGTAATCTCCCCTTTTTTTTATCATTTTGGCATAATGATAGTATTTATCCACATTTTTTTTGTGGTCTCCTTTTTGCATCCATAAATAAATAATGCGCTTTAATCTGTTTTTCTCACTTGATGCTCCCATGTGAGCCCACACTTTAGTTTTATAATATTTACATATCATATCTTGCAGCTTATGGACAATCCAATATTCAGAACCATTATATAATGGCAAAATATCAATAAAAACTCCGCGATGAGTTTTAAATTGAGAACGATTTCCCTTGCTGTAAATTGTTCCGTTTCTTTTTATTTGTCCAAAAACCAGATTATTGTCCTTATCCGTATCCTGTGTACGGATAAAAAAACGTTCTGTATCAATTTGACCTGGAGCAACATCTAAAAATTTCTGCCAGTCTTCTTCCAAAATAAAAACATCTATATCATCATCCCAAGGAATGAATCCCTTATGGCGCACCGCACCTAACAAAGTTCCTGCAGAAATTATATACTTAATGCCATTTTCTCTGCAAATTCTATCGAACTCTATCATTATCTCCAATGAAATCTTTTGAACCCTGCGCAAAATTTCCGGGCCTTCCAAAACTGCCCGATTGACCGGTGTTGTAATAATATCTTTCTGCTCTTTTTTGTTAAAATATGCGTCTGTCCACTCTGCTATGTTATCCATATACCGACATTGTGTTTCTCCAAATTTGTGTATACTTGTCTCACGATATGTCTCGATTCGTCTTGTCACACTGTTTAATTTTTTTTGCTGTGGTATGAAAACATATTTGGTTTCATCATTATTGCACATTGCCTTATGAAGACTTTCAATATTCATATCATATTTTTTTTGTTTATGATATAAATAATATTCCCTTATTTTTTTTAAGGCATTTTTTATACACACGCTATCAGGAACCGGTATACGAGCATCTATAATTTTTTTGTTTTTAAAAAAATTCCGTTCAAACTTTTTGTATTCCCTTATTGTATTTCCCGCATAGAAAATAGGATATATCCTTATTGCAAAATCATAATACTTTTCATCTTTTTTTCTGTCCTGCGGCAACACTATGTTACTTTTTTTGCAAAATTTTGCATACAATTCCTCCAAATTATTATCATTTTTATATGTGACCACGTAATATCTGTCTCCCGGCAGTTCTTCCTGCAAGTATGAAATAAGCTTGCAAAAATCCGTATAAAAAAGCCCAAGCTCCGCATTTATTACCCAATCCTGCATATCACCTGTTTCTTTTGCAGACAATGCAGTTTTAAACAATAAAGTATAATTCAGCTGATGACTTTCACACACTTTATGTACGATATTAATCAATTCCATTTCTGCGAAATAATTCTTATTTCTCATATCAGTTCCACTTTCACAACATTTCATATATTTGTATTCTTATAATCGAAAACAAGACGTTACAATATACTGTTTACTATTTCCCAATATGATTTTTCCCCGGCAGTGCCGTCTAAATTCAGAAACGCTTTTCGGAGCATGTCCATGCGTTCATCATACATGATATCTCTGTTTTCAATTACCATCTGTTTAAATTCTTTAAAAGAAATGGCGTTTTCACCAATTCTGAAGTAATTCAGATTCCGTTTTATAGGCGCACGATTATTTGCTTCTTTTCCCAAAGGTTTTTGAAAAATCAGCACTGGTTTTCCAGTAACCATATATTCATTAATCAAAGAACTATAGGTAGAGATTAATGCATCAGAACAACGAAATGCCGGAAAATAATCAGCATTCCTGTCAATAACTCCATTTGATGATTCTTCTATCCTCCGTTCCATATCTTTCACAAAGCTCAAACATTCCTGAAATCTGTCTTCAAGCATATTTTTCATAAGTGGATGTGGTCTCCATATAAGCGCACAGTCGGGATTATCTATAAACTCTTCCATTATTTCTTTATGATAACGAATTGCATAATCACCATATTTATTTTTATTTATATTTGAAGTTGGAAAATAAGATAAATGCGTGTTCAAAAGAAAGACTTTTTTGCCTTTTACCTTTTCTTGCCATTCTACAGGTATCTGATTTTCACACTTCATAGCATTTATAACCGCGTCTATCTTCGGAGAGCCTTTTACAACCAGTTTTTCTTCCATATAACCGTATTGCAAAAAAATCTGCTTCACCGCTTCAGACTGCACAATTATTTTATCTGCATTTATTATTCCCGGAGTAATGTATTGGAAATCCGATTTCCCGGGAGTATATGATGCAGTAGTAAAGTACGGACAATATACAAGACATGAAGTTACCTGTTTTAAGTTTTTAGAAAAAAACATTTCCGGTACGCGTGTTAAATTGTTGCATCCGTCATAAGGATTATGGATAAAAATTATATCCGGCTCTTCAGCTTTTAAATTATATGTTTGATAATCCGTTATTTTATATTTTTGAGGGAACCTGTGTTTTTCATAAATAAGCCTTATATCATTTGGATTTCCTATGTCATAATAAGGTATGGGCATTAATATCGGGCTGCAGTTCTCGTCTTTTTGTGCTGCCAAATATATACTCTCCATACTTGTCCACATATCTGCCTTATAAGGTAAAAACAATGCTTTATAACGAACTTTTTCTTTTTTTATTATATTTATTATTTTTGATACTAAAATACGGTATTGTTCCAAATTGTTATCATTATTAATCATCATTTTTTTCAAGTCTTCAAAATAATTAACTTGAAAATTAATTTTTTTATTTTTTATATAACGTAATATCGCATCTACTGCATTAATACATATTTCCAGACTTTCCGAAATACTCTGCATTTTCATACAGTTTATATATTCTACAATCGTGTTTAATGTTTCGGTAATTTTTTTTTGTTCCGTTATGTACATATATGTCTCCATTTATGAATGTATTCTTGTGTATTATATGTAAACTTTCTATATCTCAATTATTATTCAAAAAGTATAAATATAACAATTATAATATAACAGCAACAGATTTATGTTCAAAAACTGCTATATATTAATAAATGTGATGAAGACGTTTTGCGTAAATAAAATATGACGTCTTCATTAGAATATCGGTAATTTCAATTATTTATTTAATAATTATCACTCTGTTTGATTTTTATTTTCTCTTATATTATATTGTTTATTGTGAGTATATTCAAGTACCAAAACAATCAAGTTTATTATGTTTCATTCGCAAGTTTACTTAATACATTGTCTTCCAATGTCACTGCCGTTTTCGTCCAAACAGCCCTGCAAGCCGTTTTTGAGCAACGGCTTTTCACTCCGGATTTGGAATCTGACCGGAATTTGAGCATTCTATGACGGATTGCTCTGAGGCATTGCATATACCTATGTCCCCGTCTACTGCTCTGGCACGGTTGACCTGCTTTTTATCATTTCCACGGCTGTGTATACCTATCGCCCAGTATTAGCCGTCGTCCCTTTTGTGCATAACAGGACTTCCGCTGTTTCCTCCCGATGTATCGATTGCATATTCAAGCACTTTATTCAGATTGTCAAACTCTTTAATCTCGCCTTTTTCAGTATAGAGAGCTGCAGCTTCTATGCCGGACACTTCTGCGGGAAAGCCTGCGATTTCTGCGTTTTCACCGCTCACTTCCGGCATATCCTCGGTTCCGGGCATAAGATAATTCATCATATGCTATGGCACAGTATGGCAGCAGTTCGCAGGCTTCATCCTCAACTTTTTTACGGTCATCTTTACCGTCTATGATAACTCCAAGCCCGTATTGCCCCGGCTCTCTTGCGGAGATTTTATTCTCTAACGTTATCTCTCCCATTTATTTCACTCTCCTTTTTACACGCCTGCGGCATGTTTTTTCCACTCCGCGGGCATATTCCATTCCCTGTGCTGTTCCTCCCGTAAATAATATTCAAACCCGGTTACTGCACAATCCTCCAGATACCGTCCGCATATTCAACGTCCATTGTGTTGGTTTCCGTAAGGTCAAGCTCTATGGCGTTGCTTCTGAGATCCGCCAGCATCGTGCCGGATTCAATGTTGCACTGAAACCATACCATTACCTTTTCCACCGGCTCAAAGCTGTCATTTCCAAGAATTATCTGATTTTCGGATACAAATATAGGAGTTGACTCTTCCTTGCCGTTCAGCGACGCCACCTGTGAAATCGAATGTTTTCTCCTCAATTTTAACTTTCACCAGTTTGCTTCCTGTCTCCAAAATATCACTCATTTTTGAATCCTCCTTATAATTATTTTAAAGATTTGACCTCATCCTCTTCACTATTTATCCGATTAATCGAACATATGTTTAATTCTATTCCATGCTTTTCCTCCTGAATATTAAGGAGGGTAATATGAATTATACAATTTGGGTCAACAAAACAGCAGTTCCTGTCAGCCGGGAGGTATATAAAGCTTACTGGAAGGGTGAGCGCAAGGAACGGTATTTTTCCGAGAGCAACATACATAATCACATTTTTTCCTACGACGCATTGGACACGGCCGACATGAACGGATGCGATATATTTGCAGACGAGTGTTCCTGTTCATTGGAGGACAGCGTAATAAGAGATATTGAGAAAAAACACCTGGCAAATATTTTGGAAAAGCTTTCGCCAAGCGAATACGGACTGATTAAACGAATCTACTATCACGGCGATTCACTTTGCAAAATATCATCCGATACCGGAACCGCCATTTCAACTCTGCAATACAGGCACAA
>CALWMX010000064.1 GCA_944382105.1 uncultured Butyrivibrio sp. | reverse complement strand
TACCCACCCTGAGCGCCTCTTACACTTCTGACAAATCCCGCATTGTTCAAAACAGATATAATCTGCTCAAGGTATTTGTCGGAAATGTCCTGTCTTCTGGCAATATCCTTTATGCTCACCGGGCGCGCCGCACTGTTTACCGCTATATCAATCATAAGCCTCAGCGCGTACCTGCCTCTTGTGGAAATTTTCATATAATCACCTCTAAACTTTCCGTAACGACCATATTGTTGACGGAATTTATTACCAAGTATACTCCATAATTCATAGTAAATCAATCTGATTTTAAAAAAATGTATAAATGCCCAGTTTTTTAAATTCCTTTTCTGAAAGCCGCTCAGTGTTTTGCGCAGCAAAATACCGCAGGCATGCCATTACATTTTGCCTGCGGTATACTGTTCAATCAGACAAACCGGTATTCCGGTTTTAATTGAGGCCGTCGCCTTTAATAACCCAGCCCGTTCAGCCAATCGGCAACATCATCCGCCGCGTCGGCCACATCCCTCTCGCTGACAGTGAAGCCGTCCTCAATTACGTCGGCTTCCGGTTCCAGTTCTTTTATTGTATCAATAGTGCCGGAGAAACGGCTTCCGTTGTGCACATTGAAAGGAATTATTGTTTTACCGGAAAAATCGTACTCGTCAAAGAAGCTGTACATCGCCTGCGGCATATCATACCACCATGTAGGATAACCCACAAAAACAGTATCATACTGAGCCGGATTTTCAATATGGCTGATGAGCTCCGGGCGGGCATTTTCATCCTGCTCATCCGCTGCATAATCAATCAGCTCCGAGCCGTCTGCCGGATATATCACTGACGTCCTGACGGAAAACAAATCCCCGCCTGTATTTTCCTGAATCATATCCGCCACGGCCCGCAGTCTTCCGACAGCGGTTCCGTCTATGGTGGTGTAGCTGGCTGAAGAAACCGCATCAACGCCGCTGTTTTCCGCCGCGGTAAAATATACGATAAGGATTTGGCTGTTTGAGCCTTGAACAACGCCCTCCGAAATGGCTTCCTGCGTCTGAACTGCGCTGTTATTGCCCTGATTAGTAGAAGTCCGGTTTCCTCCGTTTTGGGAGTCTGCGCATCCGGAAAGTACGGATACGAGCAGAGCTGTCATAAAGATTGCAATAATACGCACCTTTCTTTTTTTATTTTTCATAATCATAATCTCCTTTTTTCCAGTGCGGCCATGCCGCGTTTACATTGTCTGATTTGCTGTCTTCACCACCGGCGAACCTACGAACACCTCTGACATTTCCGTTTCGTCCAGCGCCTTATCAAGCGCCTCCACTTCCTGTGCGCTCATCTGCACATCGGCGGCTCCGGCATTTTCTACAAGACGCTCTGTTTTTCTGGTTCCGGGAATTGGGACTATATAAGGCTTTTTACAAAGCATCCATGCAAGGGAAATCTGCGCAGGCGTAGCATGTTTTCTTTCTGCCGTCGCCTGAAGCAATTCAAGAAGCCCGCGGTTGCGCTCAACGCCTTCCGGTGTAAACTGGGGCATACTGCTTCTGTAATCCGTTCCTGCTTCAAATTTTGCATCCTTTCCGTATTTTGCCGACAGGAAACCGTTTGCCAGCGGAGAAAAAGCCACATAGCCTATTTGCAGCTCCTCCAGCACAGGAAACAACGACTCATGCCAGCGGGCCATCATGGAATATCGGTTCTGGACCGCCGTGACCGGGCAAACGCCGTGAGCCCTGCGGATTATTTCCTCAGATGCCTCCGACAATCCCCAATGAGTAATTTTGCCCTCTTTTATCAGGCTGTCCATCACTCCCGCCACTTCCTCAATTGGAACGTCAGGGTCCACACGATGCTGATAATATAAATCAATGTGGTCGGTTCCCAGACGTTTAAGTGAATTTTCCACGGAATTTCGGATAACTTCCGGCCTTGAGTCAGGAATCAGCGGGCCGCCGGCCTTTGGTCCCTGCAAATCAAAACGAATGCCGAATTTGGTTGCCAGCACTATTTTGTCCCTGTACGGTTTTAAGGCGGCGCCCACCAGCTCTTCGTTGTCGTGTGGGTTTTGTGAGGTCCCGTAAACCTCAGCCGTATCAAAAAAAGTATATCCCATATCCACGGCCCGGGCCAAAAGCTCCGTCATTTCTTTTTTGTCCGCCGGAGCTCCGTAAGCATGGCTCATCCCCATACATCCCAGACCTACAGCGGATACTGTCAAATCTTTGCCAAGCGTTCTGTACTGCATATGCTTATCTCCTTTCCACTGCAATATGATTATTGTGTATCAATGGGAAAACAGCCAGCCCATGATATTTTCATCATAAGCAAAAAGTCCTCCGCCGCCGTGTTCATTGGACGCATTCCTCTCTGTAAAATAATCATGCTCCTTGATATCCAGCACAAGCAGCTCTTCAATTTCAGCTTCGGTTAAGCCTTGCTGTTCATAAAGCGAATAAAGCGTGTCATAGGCCTCCACGGTCGGCTCCGAGCCGTAATATTCATCATTCCTTCCAATTACAAAATATACTGGCAGCCTTTTTTCGACAACGGCCTCATATCCGCCGTCCCATTGTGAACTGACATGAAGATATGCAGTAAACAGGTCAGGGCGCTTACCCAACACCAAAGACATTGTTTCCCCGCCTCCGGAATACCCGTTTGCGTAAACCTTGGACGTATCAATGTTGTAATGCTCCAGAAAATATTCCGCTAATGCAATGGTCTGGTCGGCGGAGTTTTCTCCCCAATCACTTAACTGCGGGGCCACGATAATCATTTCGCTGTTGTATTTCTGTGCCTCAAACCCGAATGCTTCCGATTTGAGATTTTGGGCCACGCCCTGAAAATAAAGTCCTTCGTATCCCGGCAGCGTAAAGTACAAAGCGTACGGCTTGCTGCCGTCATAGCTTTCGGGAATATAGACATTATAGTGTATATCTCCCTGACTTGCCGAATGAAAAACATTGTCCGTCACAAAGCCGCGGTATTCATCCGTTCCCTCCGTAACATTGCCGCCGTCATGCGATGCGTTACTGCCTGATATATACTGATTACCATTCTGCACCTTCGGATCAGAGCCGCCCGCCAACAGATACCAGCCAGCCGCGCAAAGCAGCAATACAAGCATTCCGATTATCACATAGGGGCGTTTCTTTTGTTTTTTCATATTATTCCTTTCTCAATCCGGGACGTCCCGATTAAAGGCCGAGGCTTTCCACCCACTCCCGGACAGTTTCCTCGGAAGCACCGGATCTGAATCTCATGCCTTCCAGCCAGTTTCCGGTTCCCGCCGCCTCCGCAAGCAGTTCTCCGCTTTCGCCAAGGTCAGAGCTTGATGATGTGCAGAAAGGTACAACCGTTTTCCCGGTAAAATCATTGGCTGCAATAAATCCGTCAACCGGCCATGCCGCAATTCCCCACCAGATAGGATAGCCTATAAAAACCGTATCATAGGCTTCCCAATCTGAAACCGTATTCTCCACAAGCTCAACGGTTCTTGCATCGGGATTGTCATGCTCATACACCACGCGGCTGTCATCATCCGTCCAGTCCAAATCGTCGCTGCTGTACGGTTCTGCCGGTTCCAGCTCAAACACATCGGCGTCCATGGCCTCTGCAATATAATTTGCCACTTCCTCGGTATTTCCCGTTGCCGAATAATAAACCACAAGGGTTTTCCCTTCCACGTTTCCGTCCGCCGTCTCCGTATTTCCGGCTGTGTCGTTTTCTGACTGCCCCGAGGTTTCCCGCGCGGTTTCAGGTTCCGTATTGCCTGGCTGCGCCTGACTTGTTGAGTTTTGATTGCCGCAGGCCGTAAGGCATGCAATCATCATTAAACTTAAAAATAACGTGCTGATTTTTTTCATTTTGTTTTCCCTTTCCGCTTAAAAGCATTCTTTAAATATTTCCGAAATTTCTTCATGAGTCATTTTCCTGTAGCTTCCGGCAGAAATTGCGCAGGAATCCGCAATTGCTTTCAAATCCGCCTTTTCATCCACACCGAGCTCCCTCAAACTTGAAGGAAGACCGATTTCCCTGATAAAGTCCGCCAAGGCCTCCACTCCGGCACGGGCCAGTTCCTCATCGTTTTTTTGGTCCGGGCAGATTCCCCACACATTGACGGCAAATTTCCGGAACTTTGATAAACCGTCCCTGTAAATGTGCCTGTAATATACGGGATGCAGAACGGCCAGCCCCGCTCCGTGATTGCAGTCGGTATAAGCGCCAAGCTGATGCTCCATCTGGTGACATTGGAAATCCGTACGCTTACCCAGCTTGATAATACGGTTTTCCGCCATAGTCGCATCCCACATCAGATTACTCCTTGCGGTATAATCCAGAGGGTTTACAATGGCTGCCCGAAGGTTGCGGATAACGCTGCGCATCAAAGCTTCCGAAATTTCATCCGAGACATTATCCTCATCGGGCAGGCTGAAGTAAGTCTCCATGATATGTGAAAGTATGTCGAAGCTTCCGGAAACCATTTGCTTTAACGGCACGCTGTAGGTATATTCAGGGTCCAGCAGAGCAAATTTCGGATTGCATTTAGGATAGTCCCTCCCGGTCTTGATTTTCCGGGTTTCATTGGTGATTACCGCCCCTCCGTTCATCTCGCTTCCGGTGCCTGCCACCGTGACAATAACGCCTAAGGGCAGCGGCTCAAATTCAATAATTCCCGGTCTCTCCCAAAAATCCGTCCATATGTCTCCGTCATATACCGCCGCCATGGAAATTGCTTTGCAGCAATCCATCACGCTTCCTCCGCCGATTCCCAGAAGCAAATCCACCTTATTTTCCCTTGCCAGCTTTGCGCCTTCCAGCACTTTTGCATAAGTGGGATTTGCCATTATGCCGGAAAACTCCACCACGTTTTTTCCGCTTTTTTTCAGGCACTCCATCACCTGGTCATATACTCCGTTTTTCTTTATGGAGCCGCCGCCGTAGGCCACCATGACGTTTTCTCCGTATTGACCGGAAAGAAAAGCCAGATATTCCTTGACGCATCCTTTCCCGAAATAAGTCTTAGTTGCGTTTTCAAAAATAAAGTTATTCATAGTCATTTCTCCTTTTTATAACCTTCACATGACTCTGCGGTACAATTCATATTTCTTTTACTGACTATAGTATAAAAAAACCGAGACTTCCGCAGAAGTCTCGATTCGTTCATCAGTTTATACTTGAGGGTTATAACCTTAGGAGACGCCTCCCGCGTCGAATGTAAAATACAGCACCCAAAGCCGCAACCGCCGCTTCCGTTGCCGGAAACGCACACCATACGCCCGTCATATCCGCAAACGCTGACAAAATAAAGGCCATCGGAATGATGAGTACAAAACCGCGCATAAGGGATATAACATGGGCCGGAAGCGCATATTCCATCGAAGTGAAGTATACCGAAATAATAATATTAAAACCCGCAAAAGGACAGGCGGTAAAATATATTTTTAATCCCCTGACAGCTATATTCCGTAAAACCTCATTGCCTTCACTGTTAAAATGCCGGCAATCACCGACGCTCCCGAAAACACTCCGGCGTAAATAAGTCCCGATATAATAAGCATGGCGCCAATGGCGTAGTTCAGAGTGCTGCGGACATTTTTCAGATTACCTCTTCCGAAGTTACTGCTGATTAATGGCTGGATTCCCTGCGCTATTCCGGTATATATTGCCATTACCACAAGCGAAAGATTTGCAATTATACCGTATGCCGCGACTCCGGTATTCCCCTGCAAAGAAAGGATTATGGTATTGAACACTATCATTACCACTCCGGACGACACTTCCGTAATGAGCGACGGAACGCCGCTTGAAAAAATCCCGGCAAATATTTTCGCGCTGAATCTGCATTTTGTAAAATGGAAACGGTTTTTTTTCTTGATAAAATACGGCGACATAATCAGAATGCTGATAACCGGTGCTAATCCCGTGGCAAACACCGCGCCAAAAATTCCCATTTTACACGGAAAAATAAATATGTAATCCAGCACCACGTTGGACAGACTTCCTCCAATCATGGCGGTCATGGACAACTGCGGCGCTCCGTCATTGCGCACAAAGCACAGCAGGACATTGTTCATAAGAAATGCGGGGGCAAAAAGCAAAATTACCTGAAGATACGTTTTTGTCATTGAAAATACGTTTTCATCCGCTCCCAGCAATTTAACAATTCTGCCGGAAAAAAATAGGCCTGCCACAAGAAAAATCACGGCTAAAAAACCTGCGAAGCAGACGGCATGAGTAAATATACTGTCGGTGGCCTGAGTGTCTCCTGTGTTTTTTCTGACAGAGTATCTTGTCCCTCCGCCCATTCCTATCATCAGTCCGCTTCCGTGTATAAAGCTATAAACCGGAATTGCAAGATTAAGCGCCGTTAACCCGTTCGTACCGAGTCCCTTCGAAACAAAAAACGTGTCCGCTAAAATGTAGCATGAAAGCCCCAGCATTCCCAGAACATTTAAGGACGAATACTTTGCAAAATCCCTGAAACAATTTGATTTCATTTTAATCATTCTTTCTCATCTCCCATAAAAAAAATAAAACGCCTGTCTTTCATTCCTTCAATGGCCTAACGGAATGAAAACAGACGTTACCCGGCGGTAAATATTTTTTATTTGAGCTATATATAGCACATAAGCGGTAAAATATCAAGGGGCGGGGAGCTTATGTTGTGGGGAACTTATGTGCTTTTTCGGTTCCTTTTCCAAGAAAACATATATTTAAGGTCCCGTATCAAAGGAAGTTTATATAAATTCTAGGGCTTATTTTTCACGTTACACCTTCAAATACCCTATTTCACGAAAATAGTTGATATATCCTTTGATGTATTCCATGTCGGTTTTGCTCCACCGGAAGCCCGTCTTTTTAAGAAACCATACGGTAAAATCATTAACAATATGAATATTGCTGTCGTATATAAGCCTGCCCTGAATGTCCATATCGTTTTGGAATGCTTCATAAATATATTCGGTGGCGGCGTCTTTGACGGTATGCTGCAATTTCTCATTAAATTTGCTGCCTTCAACTACTTCCAT
>CALWMX010000063.1 GCA_944382105.1 uncultured Butyrivibrio sp. | reverse complement strand
AATTAGCCCCCAGATTAAAAGCATCTTCCGTAATCCCTTCCTGTCCCACCGCAGTGATTACAATAAATGTAGGTTTCTTTCCTATTTCCACATCCTGATTTGCTTTTTCCATAACCATAAGTCCGTCAAGTTTAGGCATTATTATATCCAAAAGAACAACATCCGGTTCTTTTTCCTTAATTACGCCAAGTATTTCCTCCCCATTGTGTGCTTTGCCTACTACCTGAATCTCATCATCCGTATGAAGAATATCATCCAGCAGCTGCAACATCCTGTCATTGTCATCGGCTATCGCGCATGTCAATTTCCCCATTAATTAGCCTCCCTATTAATTATTTTGAATTTATACACAATTATATACAAACGTGCAATTTTATGCAATATGTTGTCACCGCAAATGTACGGAAATTTCGACTTTGTTCGACAAATTTATATAAATAATCAAATGCTACAAAGATACTTAAAAATATTATTAAATTAATATTGATTTTAGCTTTCAGTTATGTTAGAATATTATGGCACGCGGATGTGGCGGAATGGCAGACGCAGCAGACTCAAAATCTGCCGGTGGCAACATCGTGTGGGTTCAAGTCCCACCATCCGCACTAAATTTTGCTAAAATTTTTGTTGCATTTCATTTAATAATATGATATAAATAACAAGTGGCGTTGATGCTTACAATGCCGTTTGATATACAGGGGTATAGTTCAGCTGGTAGAGCGTTGGTCTCCAAAACCAAATGTCGTGGGTTCAAATCCTACTGCCCCTGCTGTCTTTACAAAAATCCTTGAACACCTGATGAGTGTTCAAGGATTTTTTATTGTTAATGAATATAGATTATACTCCGAAATTAGCCAGCGTTTCTTTGGCATTGTCGGTAATGTCTCTTTGAAACGCTATCTCATGTTCCATGCCTCTCGACTCATCATTGGCAACCATCGCCGCGTCAAGAATCTTCTTAAGAAGCGACTCAATTCCGGAGGCTTTTTCCTGCTGCTTCACGGAACGTTCGCATATTTCATTCATAGTGGAAATCATTGTGCTGACGAATGCCTGCACCTTCATTACAGTATCAGATATATCTTTCGAGGAATGTGTGGACTGAGCCGCAAGATTGCCCACCTCCTTGGCAACTACAGCAAAGCCTTTTCCCTGTTCTCCCGCTCTTGCAGCTTCAATGGACGCATTAAGAGAAAGCATATTGGTCTTGGAGGCTATTTTCCCGATTACTCCCGCAAAATCGGCTATGAGCTTTGATAATTCCTCCAGCTTCTTTATGTTTGATTTTGATTCCTCAACAATTATGTTAAGGCTGTTGATTTCATCGACAATTTCTTCAATGTTTGTAATACCTTCCCTTACAAGGTTAAGCGACGTGTCCGATGAATTAATTACATCAAATGCGTGTTTTTCTACTTTAAGCTGAGACTTATCCAAGTCGTTAATAATCTGCGTGAGCTGTGCCACAAACTGTTCTTCCATTACCAAATCCTCCGTTTATCCTTCCCATGTATTCAGGGAATTATATAATATATTATCTGTATTGTATTTTATCTAAAGCCGGTTATCTTCTGCATAATTCTGAAACCGACTTTATCCCGGTCAGTTTTATTCTGTCCTCGTTTCCAATGCTCTTAAGACAGGCGGCAGGAAGTATACACTCCTCAAAACCGAGCTTGACAGCCTCAGCGACACGCTGCTTTGCCTGACTCACGGCCCTGACTTCTCCGGTAAGTCCTACCTCTCCGAAAACGATTGTCCTGTCCGGTATCGGAATATTCCTGAAACTGGATGTTATCGCCATTACCATGCCCAAATCAAGTGCGGGTTCACTGACCTTAAGGCCTCCCGCTATATTCAGATACGCATCACAGCCCGAAAGCTGCATTCCGGCTTTTTTCTCAAGAACCGCCATCAACAGATTCATTCTGTTATAATCCACTCCCGCTGCCGTTCTCCTTGGAAGTCCGAAGTTTGTGCGGCAGACCAATGCCTGTATCTCCACAAGAATAGGTCTGGTTCCTTCCATAAGACAGACAACAACGGAACCTGGTTCTCCTTTGGGTCTTCCCTCAAGCATATATTCAGAAGGATTTAAAACTTCCTTCAATCCATCCGTGCACATCTCAAAAACGCCTATTTCGTTGGTGGCGCCAAATCTGTTTTTTACTGCTCTTATAATCCTGTAGGACTCGTTGCGTTCTCCCTCAAAATAAAGCACCGTGTCAACCATATGCTCAAGCACTCTCGGTCCGGCAACTACGCCCTCCTTGGTAACATGTCCCACGATAAAAACTGTTATTCCCAGTCCTTTGGCAATCTGCATCAGAGCGTTAGTGGATTCCCTGACCTGGCTTACGCTTCCCGGCGCAGAATCCGACGTCTCGCAGTACATGGTCTGTATTGAATCTATTACGACGGCATCCGGCGAACATCCGCGTATCGCCGCATCAATGGTATTAAGATTGGTTTCACACAGAAGCATAAAATTGTCAGGCATCGCCCCTATTCTGTCCGCCCTCATCTTAATCTGACGAAGCGACTCCTCACCCGATATGTACAAAACCTTGCGGTCTTTGGCAATATTGGCGCAAACCTGAAGAAGAATTGTTGATTTTCCTATTCCCGGGTCCCCTCCCACCAGAACCATTGAACCTGCAACAATACCGCCTCCCAGAACCCTGTCAAGCTCTCCAAAACCGGTTGAATATCTGTTTTCGGTTGAGGTATCCACCTGTGATATTCTGACGGGAACCGCAGACGGCGCTCCGGAGGCCGACGATATTCCGCCGGTACTACCTGAAGATTTTACCGCCGGTGCCTCCACGAAGGTATTCCACTGGCGGCACGCCGGACACTGGCCCATCCATTTTACAGACTCGTATCCGCATTCTTTACAGAAAAAGACCGTACTTTTGCCTTTCGCCATACTCTCTCCATCCTATATACATTCTTATCGGGAAAAGGACTGTGACATGTCACAGTCCTTAAATGGTTATAATAAATAATTTCAGGCCTTAATAACCTCAACCCGTGCAGCATTGCCTCCTCCCAGTGTCACGGAAAGAACAAGCTTACCGCTTATATTGGTAGTCATGCTTCCTATATTGATGCCGTCTACATATACCTTGTATTCTGTGGAAGGCTCAAGTTCAAGGGTGATCTGAGGATCCTCACTTCCTTCCACGGTCATCTTAACGACTCCGTCCTCCATCGAAAAATTATTGACCGCTGTTCCGGGAACTGATTCATACACGAACATTCCGTTTCTCTCAAGCTTGGTAATCTCCTTAAATGTTTTTACCTTATAAATGTCCCCGTTGTACTCTACGTTGTCCAGCTTAGTCTTGGTATCCAAAAGATAATTGCCAAAACTAATCGTTCCATCGTCTTCGATACGAATTAAACCGTCTACTACAGCCATTGCCGTTCCTCCTGATTGTTTTGTAAAAACTGCAACTTCATTATAATATAAAACTCAGTCAAAAGCTACATTATTTTATCGAAAAAAAAAGTTTTTTGTCGCCGTCGCTGCCGTTATCACATGAAATCAGAACATTGTCGCCGGATTTGATTTTTCCTTCAAGTATCTGCTCGGCAAGTTCATCCTCAACTTTGCTTTGAAGCGCACGTTTAAGAGGTCTGGCGCCGTATTTTTCATCATAGCCCGACTCAACGATATACGCTCTCGCTTTGTCATCAAGCTCGATATGAAGGTCCATTTGTTCTTTAATTCTTTTATTGACGGACTGTATCATAATGTCAACAATCTTTGCCACATCCTCTTTGGTGAGCATATGGAATACAATCGTCTCATCAATCCTGTTGAGAAATTCCGGCTTGAAAATCCTTTTAACCTCATCCAGGACCTTTGTTTTCATGTTTTTGTAATCCTGCTCCGGGTCCGTTGACGCATTGAATCCAAGATTTTTTGGCGATACGATATTCCCTGCACCGGCATTGCTTGTCATGATTATAACGGTGTTCTTGAAATCTATCTTACGTCCGGTAGAATCGGTAATAATTCCGTCGTCAAGCACCTGAAGAAGAATATTAAATACGTCGGGATGAGCTTTCTCAATCTCATCAAAGAGGATGACTGAATACGGATTCCGCCTTACCTTTTCACTAAGCTGTCCTCCCTCATCATAGCCTACATATCCGGGAGGAGAACCTATCATTTTAGACACACTGTGTTTTTCCATATATTCGGACATGTCCACTCTTATAAGATTAGCTTCGCTTCCGAACATTGCGTCCGCCAGCGCCTTTGATAATTCCGTTTTTCCTACTCCGGTAGGTCCGAGGAAAAGGAATGAGCCTGTTGGGCGTTTCGGGTCTTTAAGGCCTACCCTGCCTCGTCTTATTGCTTTAGCCACCGCGGTGACTGCTTCATCCTGGCCTACCACTCTCTGATGAAGCGTGCTCTCAAGATTCATGAGCTGTTCCGATTCCCCTGCAGCAATTTTACGGATTGGTATCTTGGTCCAGTCGGAAACAACGGACGCAATTTCCTCCTCGTCCACAACCAGATTACGATTGTCTTTATCTTTCTGCCACTTACCGTTAAGGACTTCAAGCTCCTCCATTTTTGCAATCCTCATATTTTTGAGCTCTCCGGCACGTTCATAGGCTTCGGCAGCTATAGCCTGCTCTTTTTCTTTCTCAAGGGACGCTATTTCCTCTTCGAGCTTCACAATCCCCTCAGGCTTCACATATGCTCCCAGTCTTGTCTTGGAGGCTGCTTCGTCAATAAGATCAATTGCTTTATCCGGCAGGAACCTGTCGTTAATATATCTCTTGGAAAGCTTGACGGCGGCCACAAGCGCAGCATCAGTGATTGTTACCGAATGATGATTCTCATATGCTTTTCTCAGGCCTTTAAGAATCTCGACTGCTTCTTCTTCGGATGGTTCCTCCACGTTGACAGGCTGGAAACGGCGTTCAAGCGCAGCATCCTTTTCTATATATTTACGGTATTCATTAATGGTGGTAGCGCCTATTATCTGAACCTCGCCTCTCGCCAGGGACGGCTTGAGAATATTTGACGCATCGATTGCGCCCTCGGCTCCGCCGGCGCCGATAATAGTATGAAGCTCGTCTATAAAAAGAATAACGTTTCCCGAATTTCTGACCTCCGCAATAACCTTCTTTATTCTTTCCTCGAACTCGCCTCTGTATTTGGAGCCTGCAATCATTCCTGATAAATCAAGCGTCAGCACGCGCTTGCCCTTGATTGTGTCCGGTACGTTGCCTTCTGCTATCTGTATTGCCAGCCCTTCCACTATTGCGGTTTTACCTACTCCCGGTTCTCCCACAAGACACGGATTGTTCTTGGTTCTTCTGCTGCTTATCTGTATTACTCTCTGTATTTCGCTTTCGCGCCCGATTACAGGGTCCAGTTTCCCTTCTGATGCAAGTTTTGTCAAGTCTCTGCTGTATTGGTCAAGGGTGGCAGTCTGTGATTTTTTCCGGTTTTTACCGCCTGCCATGTCTTCTTTGTAGGAATTGCTGTCCTCTCCCATTGCTACCATAAGGTCTACATATATTTTCTGTATATTAATTCCAAGCGTACCGAGCAGCCTTGTTGCTACGCTTTCGGAATCCTTGAGAAGTCCGATTAAAATATGCTCTGTTCCGATTAGCTGCGCTTTATAGCGTCTTGCCTCTCTTCCCGCCATATCAAGTATTCTGGCTGCTCTTGGTGTGTAGCTTTTCGGCTCCATAAGCCCTACATTCCTGTCGGGAGACATTAGCTGGCTTACCAGTTCAATTACCTTATCTATATCCACTTCATTTTCCTGCAGTACCGTCTGCGCAAGACTGTCATTGGTTCTCAAAAGTCCTATAAGGATATGCTCGGAGCCAACGCTTCCATGTCCAAGCTCAAATGCAGTTTCTGCCGCGTACTGTAAAACTTCTTCTGCCTTTTTTGTAAATCCGCTCTGCATATATTTTCCTTTCTTATCAATGTATTATATAATCTCCGGTAAATTATTCCTCAGATACTGTGCTCTCAGAACATCCGTCTCGGCTACTGACAAGGACCTTCCGGCCGAATTATTGAGCACCGCCGGCTGAATGTCCATTATGAATTTATTTATTCCGACGCCGTCCCCGTTTTCCGTAGTAAGTATACCCAGAGATATACCCAGCATAAACTCCGACAAAAGGGCCATTGCATCCCTGAGTGTAAGTTTTCTTGCATATTTCAGGACTCCGTAGGATTTATACGCCACGTCCTCGGCGCGGTATTTATCCTTGTCGTAAATAGCTCGTCTCTGGTCGCGCTCCTGGTTGATAATTTGATTGACTATATCATCTAAGTCCTTTATTATTTCTCTTTCTTCCTGTCCCAGCGTTTTCTGGGTTGATACCTGATACAGATTGCCGAAGCTGCCTTCGTCATCTCCGTAAACGGGACGGATCTTCAACCCGAAACGGCCAAGCTCCGTACTTATCTGCGTTATTTTTTTTGCCTCGGCAAGTCCGGGAAGATGCAGGGTATAGCCTGCCCTGAGCCCGGTTCCCACGTTGGTAGGATATGTGGTCTTATATCCGTATTTCTCATCATAGGCATAATCAAAATTCGCGTCTATATAGTCATCTATATCATTGGCTTTTTTGAAGCAAACCGGAATATTCATTCCGTTGGCGATAACCTGTATTCTTATGTGGTCCTCTCCGTTTACCAGAACAGACGTTCCTTCATCCTCCGATAGGATAACCGCACCGCTGCCGGATTTCACCAGATAAGAGCTTATTGCCCTGCGCTCCTTGAGCGCATTCCGTTTTGTTTCGCTGCAATTATTCATAAAAATACATCTGTACTCGCCGGGGAAGTCTTTTTGAAAACTTCCCGCCACAGAATTGACCAGACTGACAGCATCTTCCTCGTCCAGTTTTGACGGGAATTTGTAATCGGCAAAATTCCTGGCAAGTCTTATTCTGCTGGAAATAACCACATCACCGTTGCTTCCTGCACGTTCATACCATTTATTCATAATCATTCATCCTTTCCCTTAAGTCCGGCAATAACGTCTCGCAGCCTGGCAGCCTCCGTGAAATTTTCTTCGCTGACTGCTTCTTTAAGTTTTTTGGATAAAAAATCAAGTTCCTTTTTCAAATCCTGAACACTGCCGTCCGGCGAACCGCCTGTTAAATCTCCGTCCTTGGGTTCGGACATCCCGTAAAGCATCGGTTTCTTGCCAACATGGTGGTCGCTGCCTTGTATTCTCTTGATAGTATCGGATATCAACGGCCCGAAAACGTCATAGCAGTCAGGGCATCCGAAAGTGGAATTATTGACAAATTCACCGTATGTCATACCGCATTTAGGACACTGTACCTGTCTTGCCGGGTCTTTTTGATCCTTATCCGTAAACATTCCCTGACCGCCCAGTATTCCCGAAAGAAGCTGTGTCAGGTGCATATCGTTGTCAAAAATGCTTGAATAATAACTTACATCCGTATTGGCTGCACAATTGCTGCACAAATGATGCTCATTTTTAACGCCGTTGACAACCTCTGTATAATGAAATGTGGCAACATTTTTCTGACATTTCTCACATAACATAATTTTGTCCTCCTAAATTCTATTCTCCTGAAAATTCCTTGATTACATCATCAACAAGGGCATGTATCTCTTCCGCCGGGATATTCTGGCACATAGCCTTGGCTATTACAACTCTAAGCTCCTGCGACAGCTCCTGTACCGCCTTAAGCTTATCTGTGTCCAGCGCAATGACAGCTCCATGCCTTCTATCTAATTTAATATATCCTTCCTGACGGAGAACTGTGTATGCTTTATTTACCGTGTGCATGTTAATTCCTATATTTTCGGCAAGCTGTCTTACGGAAGGAAGCGAATCCCCTTCATGTATCTGGTCATTGGCAATGCACATAATTATCTGATTACACAACTGCATATACAACGCTTCGTCACTGTTAAAATCAATTGTAAAAATCATATGCCGCCTCCTGTCTGTCACTAAATTTATAATCTGCAAAAATCTGTGTTATATTTATACTATAACAGACAAACGCAGAAAAAGCAATGGCTTTTGCTTTTTCTGCGCCAATAAAATTATTAAAATTTTATAAAAAGAATTCTTCGTCGTCTTTATCGGCAGGTTGAAGCTCTATCGGTTCAAGCTCTATCTCCGCATCCCGCTTTTTCCCGTCTGCGTCCGTGTCAGTTATTTTTTCCTGCTCAGGCTCCCTTCCTCCGGACGGCGCTTTGCTTTCCGGTTTATCGGAATTATCCGCCTTGTCGTCGTCATCGAAGATATCGGCATTCAAGTCAATTATCTCCGGTTCAATCTCGTCTTCCTCCTCGGCTTTGGCGTCTGTCTCGTCATCTCCGGACTCCATTTCTTTCGCCAGATTTTCAGCCTCCAGTGCGAAAGCGTCCATATCGGCTTTCGTGACAATCACATCTGATTGATCATTGTCATCTTCCGTTTCTGCATCAGACTGTGGGGCGTTAATTTCCTGAGAGGCATCAAAACTATCCTCGGTAACTGTATACTCTCCGGCAGCATCTGTTTCAGGTATTTGAGCACGCTCTTCATCTGCGCTTTCAACCGTTTCCAATGATGCCACAGTTTCTTCTCCGCTGATGGAGGTCTCCGTTTCAACGGTTGTTTCTCCTTCCGTTTCATGCATTTGGCCAGACTGAAGCATAGTATCGTCCGCTTCCTCGGCCGCCGCCTCCTGAAGCTCTGCCTCAGACAGCGGGGCGAAGTCCTCCTGTCCGTACTCATCGATTATATCATCTTCATTATAATCGTTGTCATCATCAACAGGAATATCCATTGCATGTTTTTTCTCCGACTTATGAACCGCCATAACAACAATCACAACTATCAGGGCGATTATTATGACGCCGCCTGCAATAAAGGTTATATTTCTTCCCTTTATAAGAGAGTCGTTCTCCCCGGATACTTTATCATATGTGTTCCGGAGGGAATCAAGCTCCTGCTGCAGCTTGTCAATATCACCTCCTGCGGCCGAGCCGCCGGCGGCAATATTTTTCCTCTGAATGGTTTTTTCCTGAATATCATAACAGTACCATTGACGCTCGCCATTTTGATTGACCGCGTAAAAATATACAAAATCGCTGTTTATATCACTGATCAGTACGTTTACCGTCTCTCCCTGTATTTCACATTCGCCTTCCGATGCATCATCCACCGTACTGTCTGCATATTTTGGATCCAGATAAATATATCTGTTATCTCCGCTTGTAAAAACTATATACTTCTCAAAGCTTCCGCTGTCTTTATCATATATGAAAATCCTGCCTTCGCCGTCCTCATCATTGAAATATACGAGGGTCAGTCCGGTAACGCTGCTCACTGCAGAAACAATCTCTTCTCCGTCTATTTCAATTTTCTCTGAAACATATCCTTTCGGCATCTCATCTTCGGGAAATTCCGGGTTGAGAGTGTATTTATTGCCGTCAACGGTAATTACTACATCCGAGGTTACAACCGGCTCGGTTTCAGTCTCGGTTTCTGTCTCTGGCTCAGTCTCCGGTTCCGTCTCCGGAGGCGCTGTAGGGGCTTCCGCCCTGACTATATTGATGTTATATGTCATGGACTTGCCGTTAGGCGCATATGAGGTTATGCTTATCGCATTGTTTCCGTATGCCAGATTATAAGGGTCACCGTTTATGACAGTCCTGCCTCCCTGCGAAGCAACCGCCGATATATCAACAGAGGTCACGTCATGAGAAACGTAGCATGTATAATCCAGCGTCCATTTTGCAAATGCCGGTGTGATTGACTGCCCCGCTATCTGTATATTGCTGAGCGTGGCATCATCAGAGCCTTGTGCCATAACTTTTACAGACGCTGAACCAAGCGACGGTGAAAAAGTATTTACATCCGGGTCTATAAAAACCACTCCGTTGGTGGAAAAATTACATGTTCCGACCTGATCGGCCCTAAAGGTAAAATTCCATGTAGCGGACGTCGGATAATCCGACGGCATATAGGTAATTGGAATTACGCCTGAATAAGAGCTTCCGTCTGCATCTCCGCTTACATATGAACATATACCCGAATCATAAACCAATTGAAACTGCGCGGTACTGATGCCCGCCGGATATGAAAGCGTAACCGATACGTTAAACGTATTGCCTACGATAATATCCGAAGTGCTCACCGCAACGCTTAAAGAACCGTCGGCAGCTTTTACATTATACGGAGCAATAATACCTATAGACAAAAATAACATAAGTATTAATGCGACTAATTTATTATATATTTTCTTTAACATATGGGCCTCCTGTTTATCTTGTCTGGTCAATCTTGCCGTCTCTCAATATATAATTTTTTATTGCGGCGATATCAAATAAATCGAGTCCTGAAGATGCCGGATATACGTCTGCCGCTTCAAGATATACGCCGCTCAGACCACTGTTTTTGAGTATCTGTTTTTTCATATATGCAAAGTCGAACAAATCAACAGAGCCTGTCCCATCCACGTCGCCGTACACAACTATCCGATATGTCTTGTAAGTTTTGCCGTTGCTATCATATATTACAAGATAATCTCCGGTGAATACAGTCTGTGAATCAGTCTTTTCTTTTTTTGCGCTGTCAAGGATCTTGACCGAACCGTTGGTTACCGTCAGAAGCTTTTTGGCAGACGACACCTTCTGTCCTATATCAAAGCCGTTAATATAGCTGCCCGATGTCTGAAGCTTCTTGTAATCTACGCTTGTATCGGAATATCTGACCACGGAAACCTTATAGGTGTAAACACTTGATGTATCGCTGGCAGACGGATACACATCAAAGTATATTGTATTTGTTCCCTCTTTAAGGGTGAATGCCGGGGTTGTCACGGTACTGCTGCCGGCGCCCATGTCGGTAGTTGTTGAGCCCTGTCTTATTTTAACATTGGCTATTGAGGATTCGGTTTTATATTTGAATTTTATTGATGTGACCGAATTATCCACATACATGGTATAGCTTACTGTATCCTTATCAAAAGTCTTTGTAAAGCTTCCGCTGGCCGGAGCAAGAGACGTCAGATAAGTGCTGCCCTCCTGTCTTGTGACATTGATTGTATATGTCTTGTTGGTACCGTATTCTGATTTGCAGACTACCTTAAAGGTATTTTTACCCACACTCAGACTCTTGGTTCCGGTTCCTGTGACCTTTGATGTGGATGCTATCGCTGAAGCCGATATTGTTACGCTGGTAGTCTTATACGGTACGGTTATGTTGTATGTTCCCGTATCCATGTTAAAGGTCGGTGTCAGCGAAAGAGTGGTGGTAGTCCCCGAAGAGTCCTTTCCCTTGACCGTAAGGGATTTCAGCTTATAGTTAGGGTTAGCCGTGGATGTGCCGCCGGAAATCGACGGGGAAGCGCAGGCTGTTTCAGGCATATTTTCATATACCGGTATTCTGAAGGTAAAGCTTGAATCCATCACTCCGTTTTCTACATATGTCCTTCTTAC
>CALWMX010000062.1 GCA_944382105.1 uncultured Butyrivibrio sp. | reverse complement strand
AAATCCGCCTCCTCAAAAGCCGTATTCAGCCCGCTGAGAAGATGTGATAAAATACTGTACCTCTCGTCGAAAGGCGCAAGCTTTACGCGCTCGTATGCCGCTTCGCTCACCTTTCCCTCAAGAATTTCGTCAATACGATAATCTTTTTTATATTTATTGTATAAATCATAATAATTGGAAAAATCCATGGCTATTTCCGGATGCTGCAGGTATTCCAGTATAAACTCAGTATCCACCTTATAATTAAGTCTCTCATACGCCTTAAGCATCTCGGACAAATCTTCCCATCCTCTGGCAGTAACAAATATTTTGCCGTCAACGGTTGTCCTCACATCATAAAAATTATCCCGTTTCAGCTCAAGATACGACATGACCGCACCGTGGATTGCGTTTTTGTATGCGTATTCCTTCCACACATCATAATCTGCCTGAATGTCAATTCTTTTGACACGGTCAAGGGTAACTATGTCAAAATCACGGACAGACTTGTTATACTCCGGCGGATTGCCGGCGGCCACGATAATCCAGCCTTCCGGAACCTTATGGTTCCCGAACCTTTTGCATTGAAGAAACTGCAGCATTGTAGGCGCAAGAGTTTCGGAAACGCAGTTGATTTCGTCTATAAAAAGAATGCCTTCTTTAATACCGGTCCTGTTTATTTTCTCGTACACTGACGCAATAATTTCGCTCAGGGTATACTCGGTAACGGAATAGGACGTTTTGTCGTAGTACATTTTTTCTATAAAAGGCAGTCCAACAGCGCTCTGCCTTGTATGATGTGTGATTGTGTATGATACCAGCGCGATGTTGCACTCCCTTGCCGCCTGCTCCATAATAGCGGTTTTTCCGATGCCGGGCGGCCCCATAAGCAGTATGGGACGCTGACGCACTGCCGGAATCCTGTATTCTCCATGTTCATTGCGCTCCAGATAAGCCCTCACGCTTTTTTTGATTTCATCCTTCGCTCTTTTTATATTCATAAATTCTCCTATATTTCCAATTTAATCGCCCATGGAGGCACTCCCGCATCCGTGTAGTCCTCCCTGAGAAAAACAAATGCCGTGTCATAAGGCGGTTTTTGCTTCGGGTATTCACCCCTGCCGTCAGTAAAATATATAAGTCCTTTAAGCCCGTCAAACTTGCCTTTCTCTATAAGCCCTGCCACATATTCAAAAGCCGGCCGGAAATCCGTTCCTCCCCTTCCCGCAATCGTCAAATGATTAATGTAATCCTTCATTTCGTCATGATTTGTAATCACATCGTCCTTTTGCACACGCAGGTCACACTGCAGGAGTCTGATATTGACCTTCTTAAAAAAACTTTCCGTCTCAAAAAGTATCTGGCAGGTTTCGCTTAAAAATGACTTTACCTGTTCCTCCGAGCAGGAAAAAGATGTGTCTATCACAATCACAAAATCCTGTATTTTCTTGGTCTCACGCTGCTCTACGGGCTCTATGAGCGGCATGTTCCCGTATCTGCTCAGTCCGTAAGTATAAAAGCTATAGTCAAACTCATCCGGATCCAGCCTCATTTCCTCCCGGTATACGGCAAATTTTCTGAGAAATTCCTTATAATCATACCGCTTTCTGTTTTCGATTTCAACACTGTCATACAGTCCTTTATCCTCCCTGCCGGCACCCTTTTCCACCGTTTCCATGGAGGTCTGCATCTTGCGGCTGATATCCTCCCACTTTTGCTCACGCTTCATACGGTTTTGGGGATTTTTGTCCTTTCGATACCAGTAATTATGGTCATCAACCAGAAATTCATTCTCCCAAGCCGTCAAAAGTTCCTCTTTCATAGGATTTTCTTCCAAAAATCTATATATTAAATCTGCATTTAATATTTTGCATTTCTCGTGTAACTTTCTGTAACAAGCATCCCTTGCCGCCGGCATCCTCATCTTAACGCAGCCGTAACTCAGACCGTCTATCACTGATTCCACGGCTATGTCACAGGCAAGATTCCAAAGTCTGACCTGTCGGCTTCCGAGTCTGAATATGTGCCTGTATATGCAGTGCATGGTCATATGCAGATAAAGTCTGTTTACAAGCTTAGGCTCCTGCTCATACCGCTCCATCAGGTAATCCGGATAAAAATATATACAATCCCCGTCGGTTCCGGCAAAATGATTTCCTTCATCCGCCTTATACTCAAAAGCGCACAATGCCGTATCCATAAAACGCATTGCAAAATAAAGGCTGCTTCTGGATGCGCCGAGAATTCTTCCGCAGATATTGATTTTCTTAATCAGAATCTCCTTGTCCATATTTTTCTCACAATTCATAATGTTTTCTCTGCGGTTTAAAATGCTCCTGCCGGTATGCCATAAGCATACCGGTTATCTGCGGCTTATTCTGCTCTGCCGCCATTACCGAAGCCGCATCCGCGCCCTCTTTGGTAAAACAACATAATCCGCACATCAGACGTATCCCGTCGATATCTCCGATATCAATAAGCGTCTTAGCCGCACGTGTTTCATTGTCCCGCAGAAACTTCACGTATCTCTCCTTTGCCGAAGCAAAAAGCTTATAGGGAAATTCAAGCCTTCCTATACTGTTGAAAAGCGCCGCCTCAAACCTGTCTTCCCTCACCGAGCGCTCAAAAAGATTATCAAATTCTCTGTAATCCAGCGTACCCACCTGCATACACTGTCTGTACGCTCCTCCGCTTCCGTAGCTGACCGCCTGAAAAATCCTTGCAGGCGTGTTTTCAACATAATCATCCTCAAACGCAGGAAATGTCAGCCTGCTCTTATCTCCGCTGTCATATATAATATCCAGCCTGACCTCATGTATATTGTCGCTCATAAGGTTTCTTATACAGCCCTCGCGTCCGTTATGGCAATGCATGATAATCCGGTTAAGACTATAGCAGTTTTTGAAGGCTCCGTCCTCAAGCTCCCGTATGCCATCGTGAAGCTCCACCGTCCCAAGCTTTTTACAGTTATAAAAAGCGTGAGCGCCGACTCGCACCAGCGTTCCCGGAAGAATCACTTCCGCAAGCTCCTGATTTCCGGCAAAAGCATAAGGCTCGATTGCCGTCACCGGAAAGTCTTCCAAAGTCTCAGGAATATGGATAATACCACGGCTGAAATTAATCCCTGTAATCGTAATTTGATTTTTTTCCGAAAAAGTATACTTAAATAGTTCTTCCATGAAAAAAATTATACCATAAAAAGGCAGTTTTGCATATCTTGCAATATTTACAGAATGTATTATAATAGAAGCAGTTACTCTATACATATTTTATTCTAAGGAGGAAATTTTAATGGGAATCATATCACTGCTCACATCAGTTGCGGGCCTTGTAACCACAATATTCCACTACATGAACCACAATAAGGCTCTGGGTATCGTTACTGCCGCGCTTCTTGTCATCAGTTTAATCACGGGTATTGCCGATATACGCAAACAGAACAAGAACGGCGGAATTGATTACAACAAAGTACAGCCCGGAGTTCTTGGTCACGGAATTGCCGGAGTAGTTCTTATCTTAGGCGGCATTATGTGTGTTATAGCCAATGTAAGTGCATAGATTACACAAAAAACGGGGTTCCCTGCGCGCGGGGAACCCCTAATCTATCTGAAGCACCGGCAT
>CALWMX010000061.1 GCA_944382105.1 uncultured Butyrivibrio sp. | reverse complement strand
CCAAATCAGTCACCATTGAATACGCCGGGGAAAACGTGTCAGTAACCAATGCCGAAACAGAAACTTACAATGAAAGACAGAAGCTGTACGTAAGCCTCATAAAAGCAATGGAACAAAACTCCATATTTGACATCGGAACAGGCGAAGAGATTCTTGACGTCACATTTGGACTCTATGCCGCCGAAGACATCGAAGCAGCCGACGGCAGCATCCTGCCGGCAGACGGACTCATAGAGACAATAAACGCTGCCATTGATGGGACGGCACAGGTACAGTCAGACCTCCCGTTTGGCAGCTATTACCTTAAAGAGCTTGCCACAAACCCAGCATATGTCCTTGACAAAGAGGTATATCCGGTTGTTTTTGCTTACGAAGGACAGGAAATACAGACAGTAAATGCAGTCATTAATGACGGAAAAGCCATTGAAAACAGCATCTTCTATGGAACCCTCAAAGGCATCAAAACGGACCCGGAAGGGAATCCCCTGAAATCAGCAGTATTCGGGCTGTTTAAGGCGGACGAAACAGACCTTACGCTTACTGGCGCCCTTATGACAGCCGTTTCAGGAGAGGACGGGACGTTCCTGTTTGACCGTGTACCATACGGAACATACCGGATTTGCGAGCTGGAAGCACCATACGGATATGTCCGCTCCGTGGAAACCGTAACAGTATCGGTAACACAGGGTCCGGAAGATGAAGAAACAGACCCCGTCACCTTTGTCAACGAGCCGGTGTCAGGGACGCTTACCATAATTAAGACCGGAGAAGACGGAAAGCCTCTTGAAGGCGCTGAGTTTGAAATCTGCAGCGAAGGCGGAGAACCTGTTGCAGCAGTTGTGACTGACAAAAACGGCACAGCAGAAATTAATGGGCTGGAGCTTGGAAGATATACCGTAGTTGAGACAAAAGCTCCTGAAGGTTACCTTATATCTTTGGAAACCTATACGGTAAACATCGAATATGCGGACCAGGAAACCCCTGTTGTGGAAGTTACGCTTGAAGTCACAGATGAAAAGGAGCCGCCCACAGAGGATGTGCATACCGGGGACACGGTCAAAATCAAAAGGGCCGTATTTTTTGCAGCCCTTGCAGCCATTGTTATTGCAATCGTGGCCGTAAACATTGTTTTCAGGAAAAGAAGGATGCAGAAGCATGAATATTCCTTTAGTAATGGAAGCTGAAAGGCTTCCATATCTGAAAGGGAACTGTCACATGGGCAAAAACTCATACGGATTACTCTTTAACCTTTACTTTTGTAAAAAAATAAGTATAATAAACATATCTGAAAGCCTGTTTTTCCAACGAATCCTAAGTTGCAGAGAAGATAATAAAAGATATAAACGCACGGGTATGAGAACTTTTCATATGTAAAAGAAATGTGTGATATAAAGCGAAACGGCAGACGGAACAATACATGGAGAAGCTTTTTACAACTATACACGAAGGATATATTATAGTAAGAAGAGATATAATTTTATAGTTTAGGAGTTTGAGATATGAGAAAGAATATAAAAAATTTGACCCTGACAGCTATGTTTCTGGCGATTGGTCTGGTTCTTCCATTATTGACCGGACAGATTCCCCAAATCGGGAGTATGCTTCTGCCAATGCATATACCCGTTTTTCTTTGCGGGCTGATATGCGGCTGGCAGTACGGCGCTGTAATAGGATTTATCCTGCCTTTGCTGAGATATGTTATTTTCGGAATGCCGGTGCTGTTCCCTACGGGAATTGCAATGTCATTTGAATTGCTGACCTATGGTCTTGTAGCAGGGCTGCTCTATGGGATTTCACGCTGGCAGTGCATAATTGCCCTGTATCGTTCCATGCTTGCGGCAATGCTGGCCGGACGAGTGGTTTGGGGCGCTGTGCAAATGATTTTATTGGGCATTTCAGGGAATATATTTACCTGGAGGATGTTTATGGCCGGTGCGTTTTTAAATGCCGTTCCGGGAATTATTGTGCAGCTGATCTTGATTCCGGGCATCATGGTTGCGCTTAATCGTACAGGGCTGGTTCGATTCAAAAAACGTCAGTCTGCCGCGGTTTCCAAAGCGGAGAATAATGTATGATAAACAATATTTCATCTCTGATTCAATCTCAGATAGAGCAGCTTCAAAAGGAGAAAACGCCTTTGCTGATTGCTGTTGACGGCAGATGTGCCGCGGGGAAAACCACCCTTGCCTGTCAATTGCAAGAAAAAATGTGCTGCAATGTTTTTCACATGGATGATTTTTTCCTTCCTCCGAAGCTGCGTACTGAAGAACGAATTGCGCAGCCGGGAGGTAATGTGGATTATGAGCGTTTTTGTTCGGAAGTCCTGCTTCCGGTGCTTTCAGGAGAACCTTTTTCCTACAGGCCGTACAGCTGTCATTTACAGAGACTGACAGAGCCGGTATTTGTCACGCCGAAGCCGATGAGCATTATAGAAGGCTCCTACAGCTGTCACCCGTATTTATGGGATTACTATGATTTACGGATTTTTCTTGATATAGAACGAACGAAACAGCTGAAAAGGATTCAGGAAAGGAACGGAGCCAAACAGCTGAAAATTTTTCATGATTTGTGGATACCGCTTGAGGAAAAATATTTTTCAGCTTTTGAGATTCAGAAACGCTGTGATTTGTCTTTCTAAGCCAAGGATTTTGAGGACCTTAGATACATTGCCTTTTTATGGGAATATATGTTATTTTGTGTTAAACATCAAAAATAAAGATTTGTAAAGAAAGCAGGTTATAACTGTATGCTTAACCGATTTTCAAGAACAGAGCTTCTTTTAGGGCGGAATAATATGGAAAAGCTTTCAGGCGCCAAAGTCGCCATATTCGGAATCGGCGGTGTCGGAGGATATGTGGCGGAAGCGTTGGCACGCAGCGGAGTGGGCTCTTTTTTGCTGGTGGATGATGATAAGGTCTGTCTGACAAACATTAACAGGCAGATTATCGCCGCGAAAAGCACGGTTGGACAGTATAAAGTCGATGTGATGAAGGCACGGATACTGGATATAAATCCGGAAGCGCAGGTGGAAGCAAGAAAATGTTTTTACCTGCCCGAAAATTCCGGTGAATTTGATTTTAACGGGTATTCTTATGTGGTTGATGCGGTGGATACCGTAACGGCAAAGCTTGAGATTATAATGAGGGCCAAAGAATGCGGAGTGCCTGTAATCAGCTGCATGGGCGCAGGCAATAAACTTGACCCAACCAAATTTCAGGTCGGAGACATATATAAGACGTCGGTATGCCCTCTGGCCAAGGCGATGCGGCATGAGCTGAAAAAAAGAGGGGTAAAAAAGCTAAAGGTTGTTTTTTCTACCGAACAGCCTGTAAAGCCGATAGACAATGCGGACGGCGGCCGAATTACGGACTGTATGTGCCCGCCGGGAGAAGAACACAAGTGCGCAAAGCGCAGAGCTGTTCCGGGGAGCGTTGCTTTTGTGCCGTCGGTTGCCGGACTAATTCTTGCCGGAGAGGTTGTCAGGGATTTGACGGGAATATGATATAACCTCATAATTCGCTGCAAATCCGCGCGCGATGATATAAAGTTGTTGACAAATCAAAAATTCCCTATATAATAAGAATGGTTAAATAATTTTAATTAAAATTATTTAACCATTCTTTAATTATTTTATAATTCGGAAGGAGAAAAATATGTTTGAAGAAATTAAGAAGCTGATTGTTGATACATTAAGCTGTGATGAGGAGCAGGTAACAATGGAGGCTTCCCTTATGGACGATTTGGGAGCGGATTCGCTTGATGCGGTAGAATTGGGTATGGCTATAGAAGAGACCTTCGGCGTGTCGATTGCGGACGAGGAGCTTGCTAAAGTCAAGACAGTCAAGGATTTGGTTGAATGCGTTGAGGCGCATAAATAATAAGCTGCCGAAAAGGAGAAGAGTATGAATTCAGATTTGCAAGGAATCCATATTATTGCTACCGGTCGTTATATTCCTCCGAAGGTAGTTACAAATGATGACCTGAGTGAAATTGTAGATACAAATGACGAATGGATAAGACAAAGGACCGGAATTGAAAGAAGACATTTCAGTGACGGTGAAAAAAATGTTGATATGGCCGTAAAAGCGGCAAAAATGGCTATAGACCATGCCGGTATAGATACAAGTGAGCTTGCGGCGTGTGTGACCGCCACTTTTTCACCTGATTATTTTGTACCGTCCGTAGCCTGTATGATACAAAAAGAACTTGAGCTTCCGGACGATATACCAAGCTTCGATATAAATGCTGCCTGCAGCGGCTTTATATACGGTATGCAGGTTGCAAGAGGCATGCTTCTCCAAAGCCCCAAAAAATACGCTCTCGTAGTCGGAAGTGAAATTATTTCAAAATTTCTGGATATGGAAGACAGGGGAACCTGTGTTCTGTTTGGAGACGGAGCGGGAGCGGCGATTATAGAATTGTCTGATGAGAAAAAATATGTGAGCTATCTTGGAGCGGGCGGAAATGACGAATATATATTCTGCCCTAACGCTGACGAGGAAAAACGCAAGGTTCATATGGACGGAAGCAAGGTTTTCCGGTTCGCCGTGAGCACGGTGCCAAAATGTATAAACAATGTACTTGACAAAGCGGGAATCTCCAAAGATGATGTGGATTTCTATGTGTGTCATCAGGCAAATAAAAGAATAATTGAAAATGTAGCGGCCAAGCTTGACATTCCTTTGGAAAAATTTTATATGAATCTTCAGGAATACGGAAACACATCTGCTGCCAGCGTGCCTATTGTGCTCAGCGAGATGAATGATAAAGGTCTTCTGAGACCCGGAATGAAAATAGTATGCGTCGGCTTCGGCGCCGGTCTCACATGGGCAGGAGTGCTTATAGAGTGGTAAATGTACATACCGGAGGCTGATTATAAGATAAGGAGTGGATTGTTTTATGAAATTAAATGAAATGCTTGGTATTAAATATCCGATTATACAGGGCGGAATGGCCAACATAGCGACCGGTAAATTTGCGGCGCAGGTTTCAAATGCAGGAGCTTTGGGCGTTATAGCTTCGGGGGGGCTTAATGCTGAGGCCATTGAAAAAGAAATTTCCCAGTGCAGGAAGCTTACGGATAAACCGTTCGGAGTCAATCTTATGCTTATGAATCCGGACGCGGACAATATCGCTCAGCTTCTTTGTGACGAAAAGATTAAAGTAATCACCACAGGCGCCGGTACGCCCGGCAAATATATGTCCATGTGGAAGGATGCAGGCAGTATTGTGATGCCTGTCGTTGCAGGAACTGCTCTTGCCAGAAAGGTGGAGCAGCTTGGGGCGGATGCGGTTATTGCAGAAGGCGGAGAAAGCGGAGGACATGTCGGAGACATGACCACAATGACGCTTGTGCCGCAGGTTATCGACAGTGTCAATATTCCGGTTATTGCAGCGGGCGGTATTGCGGACGGAAGACAGTTTGTGGCCGCAATGGCACTGGGGGCAGCCGGAGTGCAGATCGGAACATGCCTTCTTGTCAGTGAAGAATGCCCGATACACATGAATTACAAGGAAGCGTTAATCAAGGCGAGAGACAACGGAACCGCCGTGACGGGACGTTCCCTCGGAGCACCTGTCAGAATTTTAAAGAATCAAATGGCGCGTGAATATCTTAAGCTGGAAGCAAAGGGCGTCGGACGCGACGAGCTTGAGCAGATTACTCTTGGAGGACTGAGAAGAGCAGTATATGACGGAGACGTAAAGACAGGTTCCGTCATGGCAGGACAGGTCTGCGGGCAGCTTAAACAAATCAGGCCTCTTGCGGAAATTTTGGACGACCTGTATCAGGATGCAAAAAATGTGCTTGAGAATATGAAACAGATGCAAATGTAACGGCATCGGAAGATATTCGGGAAAAATTTCGGTAATACTTATTTTATGAAAGCAGACGAAGGAGGAGCATATGAATTCTGAAAATAAAACGGCAGTTGTTACGGGAGGCAGCCGGGGAATAGGACGCGCAATCTGTATAAAGCTTGCAGGCATGGGTATAAATATAGTTACTTGCTATGCTCACGGAGAAGAAGCAGCGCAGGAAACAGTAAGGCTTTGCAGGGAGCAGGGAGTAAGCGCCGAAGCTGTCAGGGCGGATGTTGCTGTCAGAAAAGACGTTGACATGCTTTTTGAGGAAGCGAAAAAAATAACGGGGACAATAGATATTCTTGTGAATAACGCAGGAATTACAAGAGATAATTTAATGCTTCGTATGTCGGATGATGATTTCAATCAGGTAATAGACACTAACCTTCGCGGAGCGTTTTACTGCATGCGGGCAGCCGTCAAGACGATGATGAAAAAAAGATATGGCAGAATAGTCAATATCAGCAGTATTGTGGGAGTAAACGGCAATGCCGGGCAGGTAAACTATGCGGCAAGCAAAGCCGGAATTATCGGTATGACAAAATCGACTGCAAAGGAGCTGGGTTCCAGAAACATTACATGTAATGCCGTGGCTCCCGGGTTTATAGCAACTGATATGACTTCGGTTCTATCCGACAATGTGAAGGAGCAGATAGCGGCGTCCATAGCGCTTAACAGGATGGGAACCCCTGAGGATGTGGCCAATGCGGTAGGATTTCTTGTGTCGGATGACGCACAGTACATCACCGGACAGGTTCTTTGTGTGGATGGGGGAATGATTTAGCAAAACTTATCCGGAACCGAATTTTTGGAAAGGAAATTTATTTGATGAAGAGAAGAGTAGTTATTACAGGCATGGGTACAATAAACCCGCTTGGACATAACCTGAAAGAAACATGGGAAAACGTAAAAAAAGGTGTCTGCGGAATCGACAGGATTACACAGATTGATACTTCGGGTTTTTCGGTAAAACTGGCGGGCGAAGTGAAAGATTTCGATGTTTTTGAATTCATAGATAAAAAAGAAGCCAGAAAAATGGACCGCTATACTCAGTTTGCATACATTGCCGCCGTTGAAGCATTCAAGGACAGCGGGCTTGATATGTCCAAAGAAGATCCGTACAGATGCGGCACCATAGTATCCAGCGGTATCGGAGGCCTAAAGACCATTGAAGCAGAGTATCAAAGAGGCCAGAAAAGAAGTTTCGAGAAAATATCTCCGTTTTTTATTCCGATGTCCATATCAAACATGGCAGCCGGACAGATTGCAATTTATACAGGCTTTAAGGGAATCTGTACCTGTATCGTTACAGCATGTGCCAGTGGAAACAACGCCCTTGGAGAAGCTTTTCGTTCGATACGCGACGGATATACGGATGTTATGCTGTGCGGCGGTTCAGAGGGATGTATTTCGGAATTGGGCGTGGGCGGTTTCACAGCCATGAAAGCGCTTAATATAACCGAGGACGTTAACAGAGCCTCCATTCCGTTTGATGCTGAAAGACATGGCTTTGTCATGGGTGAAGGCGCAGGTATTCTCGTGATTGAAGAGATGGAACATGCGCTTGCCAGAAACGCCCATATTTACGGTGAAATAATCGGGTACGGAGCAAGCTGTGACGCTTATCATATCACCGCGCCGGAGCCGGAAGGAGAAGGCGCCGCCGCATGTATGCTTATGGCCGTAAAGGATGCGGGGATTGAACCGTCCCAGGTAGGATATATCAATGCTCACGGAACCTCCACGCGTCTGAATGATGCAGGAGAAATAAAGGCTATCAAGAAAGCTTTCGGTGAGCACGCCTTCAGGCTCATGGTAAGCTCCACCAAATCGATGACAGGACATCTGTTAGGCGGCTCAGGAGCTTTGGAAGCGGTTATCACAACCATGGCGCTTAAGGATTCTTTTATTCCGGCAACAATCAACTATCAGGTGCCGGATCCCGAATGTGATTTGGACATAGTTCCGAATGAAGGAAGAAATGTTTCCGTAGAGATTGCGGCTTCAAACTCTCTCGGATTTGGCGGACATAACGCCTGCGTTATCTTTAAAAAGTGGGAGGCGAAGTAGCATGGAACTGAATTCAAACCAGATACAGGAGATACTGCCTCACAGATATCCGATGCAGCTTGTTGATAAAATTACGGATTTTGAGCCGGGAGTATGGGCGGAAGGCATTAAGTGCGTTACGGTAAATGAAAATTTTTTCTGCGGCCATTTTCCGCAGGAGCATGTCATGCCGGGAGTCCTTATTATTGAGGCGCTTGCCCAGGTCGGGGCAGTAGCTATTTTATCTGAGGAGGAAAATAAGGGAAAAATTGCCTTTTTCGGCGGCATCAAAAATGCCAGATTCAAAAAGCAGGTAAAGCCCGGCGATATGCTGAAACTCCGCTGCGAAATTATACAGCGCAAAGGTCCTGTCGGTTTCGGAAAAGCCGTTGCAACGGTGGACGGTAAGGTCGCTGCTCAGGCTGAGCTTTCATTTGCGGTAGGAGATGACAAGAAATAAATATGGGAAATGTATTTTCTGAGGTATACCAAAAATTCAAACTGCATTACTACCGGGATGTATTCAGGTGCATCAGAAACCGTGAGCTTTCGCTCTCCACGGTGGAGACCTTGTCAGTAGAAATAATTGCGGCGCTTAAAAACCCGACTATAAATGAGTTTGCAAATTATATCAACATTTCTTTTCCCAATGCAACATATAAGGTAAACAGCCTTATGCAGAAAGGGTATGTTGAAAAAATACAGTCAGATTCAGATAAAAGGGAATATAAGCTTCGGGTTACCGATAAGTATTATAAATATTACAACCTGAGTCAGAAATATCTGGAGGTTGTGGAAAACAGAATCAAAGACAGCTTCACTCCCGAGGAATATGAGAACTTTACCAGAATGTTTGAGAAGATATCAAATGAACTTATGCCTGAAGAAGATATTCCCGGGAAAGAAGCCTGATTTATGATTTTAAAATACGGCATGGCCATTGACGCCAATGCCGTATTTTTTATCCGCAGTATCTGAATATTACGCCGCAGCCGATTTTACTGCCGGAATTGCCAGAGGGCTGAGTGGCAAAGTCGTCGGGTGAACTGTGTATTATTATTGAACGTCCGGTAATTTCATCGGCATTGAATCTGTCGGTATAAAAGAGAGAATAAGCATAGCCGCAATTACCAAGAAGCGGAGGCATATCTCCGGCATGCATCGGGTGTGGCAGGTCACAAGGGTTATAGTGCTCCCCTGTGTTATCAAAAGGAGGCGTACAGTCGCCGTTTTCGTGGATATGCAGACCGTGAAAACTTCCGGCCTGCGCGTCGGCGGGCGACGGCAGACCGAATACTTCAATTTCTACCAGAGTTCCGCACATAACCTGATAAAAATATGCCATTCCATGCAGATCCGGTGCTTTGTCATTGCCGCTTATGTTTGCGTATGCGGCAGGCATGCCTTTCTCAAGAGTATAGAAGAAAGCAGAGCGTGGTGTGTAATCCGAATGATAATTCATAATAATATGACCATAGAGTTTTATTTTAGTATATGCGGACAGCGGCATGCTGTCACGTATTTGATACAACCGACTGCCATGGGCAGGGAGTAATGTTAAACAACCTGAATGTAAAAAGCAGTTGTCTGAGGCGGTATGCTTGCAGTACGGAAATTGGCATGAATTATCCTTACCGTCTGTCCCGGACGCAAATCAGACAGGCTAATGGGATTACCAAAACGGTTTCGGATAATGGTATTATCGGAGACCGTAAAGCGGGTCTGACTGTTAATGTTGAATGGGTTTCCCGTAAGTATATAGTTCATGGAAGGCTCAACGGATAAAATCCTTGCGGTAGTTGTGTCTGTTGAAGCGGCCGTATTGCTGCGCGCCACTATTAAAAATGCGTTGGACTGAGGCGGTATGCTCCGTGTCATTCTCGGGGAGAAGACGGCGTCAACCCGCATTCCCTCCCGTATATCACACAGGCAGTTCCTTCCTCCGGAAAGATTGATTACGGCAGTGTCACGGCTCACGTTAAGCCGGAGAAGATTTGTAAATGCGGTTCCGTCAGGGGCGTAATCCACGTACGAAATCACAATAAAGCCCGTGGTGTTATTTATGTTGGAAACATCTTCGACCAGAGCATTATTAATCTGCATTACATTGCCGATTTGAGAGATTGTTCCTCTGTTGTCAAAAGCCATCTGCATTCTCCTTGATTTTGTTTTTAATTATTATATGCCTTGGGGGCGGAATGTTTATAGCGGAGAACGCATATGTTTTTTTCATATATCGGGAAATAAGACATAATTAAGAAAAACAGTTGACAAAAGCAATATACTGTGTTAGCTTGATATAAGATATTCCGCTGTTTATCGGTCGGAAACGGCGGTCTATACAATAAGTTTAAGGAGGCAGGAAATATGTTTAATCATTTATTATTTGCAGAAGTTAATAATTTTCATAATGAATCCGGCAGTCTGCCTCGGTATATTTTCTTATAGGTGTAATCAGTTATATTAATAACAAGCCTGAGTGTATCGTCACAGTCTGTATGGACTGTGATTTTTTATTTTAATATATTGCCGCAATGTACGGCGGCGATATACTTTATAAAATACGCCCGGGCTTTTTATTTTGCAGCAGACCGGAGTTTGGAGGGAATATGGGAATGAAAAAAAAGAAAACGGAAAACGGAAAAACAAACATTAAGGCAAAAATACATGAAACGGTTTCCGGGAAAAATCCGCTTGCACGGTATGTGGGAAGCAATTGGTGGAGATATCTGATTGGAATGGTTTCGCTGACCATAAGCGTGCTGTTTGACGTTTGGTTTCCGCTTGTCACTATGTCCATAGTTGATGACGTTATCGTAGGCGGTAATATGGCTATGCTTAAGACCGATCTTACATATATACTGATTATAGGTTTCGGAAGGGCGTTGTCACAGTATCTTAAAGAATTTTTCTGTGACGTTTCAGGATGCCGTGTGGCCAGCATGTCAAGAAAAAATCTTTTTAACCACATACAGACATTGTCCAAATCATATTTTAACCGCAACAATACAGGCGAGCTTATGGCGCGTGTCAAGGACGATGTTGATAAGCTCTGGGATGTGTTCGGATTTGTGGGAATGCTTACAATTGAGGCGGTGGGATACACTATAGGAACCGTCATAGCAATGGTAAGACTGAACTGGCAGCTGAGCATGATACCGATACTTGCACTGCCTGTAATCGGAGGAATGGCGCTCCGCCTTGAAAAAAAGCTCGACAAGGTTTACGGAGACATAAGCGAGCAGAACGCCGTGCTCAACACGGTGGTTCAGGAAAATCTGTCCGGAGTAAGAACCGTCAAATCGTTTGCCAGAGAAGATTACGAGATTGATAAATTCCGCCGCAACAACTCAAAATATTCGGAGCTTAACGTAAAGCAGGCGGTTATGATGGCAAAATTTGAGCCTAACATGGGGTTTATACCTAAGATAATGGAACTGCTTGTGCTTCTGGCAGGAGGGTACGGAGTTATCAACAACAAAATATCACTGGGAGTTCTCACGGCTTTTATACAGTATGCAAACAACATTGTGTGGCCTATGCAGAATATGGGCTGGCTTACCAATGCGCTTGCGGCGGGGATTGCTTCCAATAAAAAAATAAACAAAATCCTTGCCGAAAAGCCTGAGATTTATGATGATGAGGCTTGCCGGGAACTTATAAACAAAACAGGGGATGAAACCGTGCTTGAAGGAGAACTGAAGTTTGATGATGTTGTTTTCTCCATGGACGGGAATAAGATTCTGGACGGAATGTCGTTTGAACTGCATAAAGGCAGAACATTGGGTATTATGGGAGTCACCGGCTCAGGCAAAAGTACGATTGTCAATCTTATAGGACGTTTTTATGATGTGGAATCAGGAAGCATAAGCATTGACGGGACGGATGTCAGAAAGCTTCCGCTGAGAGCCGTGCGCAGCTGTTCGGCGGTGGTGACGCAGGATGTGTTCCTGTTTTCGGACACTATAAGCGAAAATATCAAGCTTGGCAGTAAAGCTTCCATGAGCGATGAGACCGTAAATGAGGCGCTGAGGCTCGCACATGCTTCCGAGTTTGTAGATAAGCTTTCTTTGGGAAGCAATACCGTCATCGGAGAACGCGGCGTAGGACTGTCGGGAGGACAGAAACAAAGAGTAAGCCTTGCCAGAGCGCTGGCAAGAAAAGCGCCTATACTTATTCTTGACGATTCAACTTCGGCATTGGATATGGAAACGGAACGTGATATTTGGAAAAATCTTTCGCAGATGAAGGATGTAAGCAAAATAATTATCGCGCACAGGATATCGTCGGTAAGCAAGGCGGACGAAATAATCGTCCTGGACAACGGGAAAATAGCGGAGCGCGGAACACATAATGAGCTTCTGGCGCGCAAAGGCTTATATTATTCTACCTACGAAGCGCAGTACGGTGATTACCATAAGGCTTTGGAGGCAATAGGAGAGGAGGGACTCATATGTCAATAAATTCGGTAAAGGAAGACGAAGAACAAAAGGAATCCGTCAAAATAAAGGTCATATTGAGACTTTTCAAATATATGCTGCAATACAGGAAACAGATTATTCTTGTGCTTGCGTGCATGTTTCTCTCATTGGGAATCTCAATCATAAATCCCCTTCTTTTGCAGCGCGCAATCGACGTTGAGATTGCAGACGGCAACTGGGAGGGACTAATAGTAATAGTGTCGGTATCTTTGACCATAAGCATTATTTATATGCTCAGCTCAAAGTTCTGGATGAAAACAATGGCGCATGTTTCCAATGACGTGCTTCTGACAATACGTGACGAGCTGTACACCCATATCCAGACACTGAGCTTCAGTTTTTTTGACAGCAGGCCCACGGGCAAAATTCTTGCAAGGGTAATCGGAGACGTGAATTCCCTGAAGGATGTGCTGCAAAGCACCGTGACTCAGCTTTTGCCGGATTTTCTCACGGTAATAGTGGTGTTTATAATGATGCTTGCGGTTAATCCGTATCTGACGGTGTCCGCAGTGGCGGCGCTGCCGGTGATTTTTGCGGGAATGTATCTTGCAGAAATTATTGCACATAAAAGATGGCAGGTTTTCCGTAAAAAATCTTCAAACATTTCGGCTTTTGTTCATGAGGATTTCTCGGGAATCGGAGTGGTTCAGAGTTTTACGGCGGAAAAAGAGACGGAAAAGGAATTTGACGGGCTTGTCAAAGAGCATCAGAAATCTTTTGTAAAGGCGGTGCTTGTTGCGGATGCATTCAGCCCGACAATTGAAATATCGTGGGGAATCGGAACTTTTCTGCTGTATTATATCGGAATAAGGAAGCTGGGCGTTGACGCAGTAGGCGTGGGAACATACACGGCGTTTGCAATTTATTTGTCAATGTTTTGGGGACCCATAAGAAATCTTGCTTCGTATTACAATAAGCTTGTAACCAACATGTCGGCGGCTGAGCGCGTATTTGACATAATGGATACGCCTGCGGATGTATCGGATGCGGAGGATGCCGTCGAGCTGGGCACCATAAAGGGAAGTGTGGAATTTGAAAACGTCAGCTTTGCATATCCTGACGAACCGCAGACTAAAGTGCTTGACAATGTGAGCTTTAAGATTGAACCGGGCGAGACCATAGCGCTTGTGGGGCCCACAGGAGCAGGCAAAACAACTATTGTCAGCCTTATAAGCCGTTTTTACAATGCCACAGGCGGAAAAGTAATGGTTGACGGTGTTGATTTGCAGAAAGTCACGATTGCAAGTCTCAGAAAACAGATGGGAGTCATGACTCAGGACAATTATCTTTTCTCAGGGACTATAAGAGACAATATAAAATACGGGCGGCTTGATGCCACGGACGAAGAGATGATTGAAGCAGCCAAGGCAGTTCATGCGCACGACTTTATTATGCGCCTGGAAAAGGGTTATGATACGGAGATAAGCGAGCGCGGCGCAAGGCTTTCTATCGGACAGAGGCAGCTGCTTGCTTTTGCAAGGACTATGGTGTCCGACCCGGCGATACTTATTCTTGACGAAGCCACATCCAGTATAGACACGCACACGGAAATCCTTGTGCAGCAAGGTATTGAATCGCTTCTTGAAGGAAGGACATCCTTTGTCATTGCCCACAGGCTTTCCACGATTAAAAATGCCGACAGGATTTTTGTGATAGATAACGGCGGGATTGTTGAAGCAGGAAACCATGAAGAACTGATGGCGCGAAAAGGAGCATACAGCAGGCTTTATGAAGCCCAATTTGAAGGAATAAAGGAAATATAAGTGGAAACCCCGCCCAATATGTGGTATAATGTGCGAAAAGGGCAGAGGCAAACGTTCGAAAACACAGATGCCATGCTTGCATGAGCAGATGTGTTCTCGAACATTTGCCGAGCGAAGCGACCTCGTAAATGCGAAGCATTTACGAGGTTCTGCCCGAAGAAGCGGCGAAGCTTCTCCCCGGAAAACCGGAGAGCTATGCGAATGCAAAGTGCAGTGTAAGGAGACCAGTATGCAGATACGACGTAATATTTTACTTAATCCCGGTCCGTCAACGACCACGGACACCGTTAAAATGGCACAGGTAGTGCCGGATATTTGTCCGAGAGAGAAAGAATTTGCAGGACTTATGAAACAGATGAGGGAAGATCTGGTAAAAATAGTCCACGGTCCTCTTGACCTTTACACTGCGGTTCTTTTCTGCGGTTCGGGAACAATCAATATGGATGTGTGTCTTAATTCGCTTCTGGATAAGGACAAAAAGGCGCTTATCATCAACAACGGAGCATACAGTCAGAGAGCAGTGGAGATTTGCACGTATTACGGGCTGCCTCATATTAATCTTGAATTTCCGGTTGATGACCTGCCGGATTTGGAAATTGTTGAGAAGACATTATGCGATAACCCCGATGTGGGGCTTGTATATATTACACATAACGAGACTGGGACGGGGATATTGAACCCTATAAGGATTATAGGCGAGATGGCTCACAGGCATAACGCCGTGTTTGTCACCGATACTACGTCCACCTATGCCATGATTCCTATCGATGTGGTGAGAGATAATATTGATTTCTGCATGGCATCGGCACAAAAAGGGATTATGGGAATGACGGGGCTTTCCTATGTAATCGGCCGGAAGGATATTATAGAAAAATCCAAAGAATTTCCCAAACGCTCATATTACTGTAATCTTTATATGCAGTATGATTTCTTTGAAAGAACGGGCGAGATGCATTTTACACCGCCGGTACAGACAATATATGCGGCCAGACAGGCTCTTGACGAGTATTTTGCCGAGGGAGAGCAGGCAAAATGGGCCAGACATACAAGGGTTATGAACGCAATCCATAAAGGACTCGGCATGCTGGGGTTCAGGGAGGTTATAAGGCGTGAAATACAGTCCGGCCTTGTGGCTTCCGTAAAGTACCCGGACGACTGTAATTGGGATTTCAATAAGGTGCATGATTATTGTTATGAGCGCGGTTATACAATATATCCGGGCAAAATAACCGGGGCCGATACGTTCAGGCTTTGTGCGCTGGGGGCAATAGACGAGGATGATATTACGGCATTTTTTGAAGTGCTTAAAGAGGCTCTTGCTGCCTGCGATATTACAGTTCCGGTGAAATATAACGATTAAAGGAGTCCGTATGCGGGTAGAGGATTTTGTCAGAGAAATAAAAAAAACAGGCGTTACGGATATGTTTGGCATTCCGGATTCCACGCTGAAGCAGTTCTGCGATTATCTTAACAGGGAAGGCGGCGAAGAATTCAATCATCTGGTGCCGTCCAATGAAGGCTCGGCGGTGGGACTGGCGGCAGGAAGTTATCTTGCCACAGGAAAACCTGCGTGTGTTTATATGCAGAACAGCGGAATAGGCAACATTGTAAATCCGCTTACGTCCATTGCCAATGAAGAGGTGTACGGAATACCCATGCTTTTTCTTGTGGGCTGGCGCGGCGAGCCGGGGGTACACGATGAACCTCAGCATATTTTTATGGGCAAAATAACGGAAGGCATATTTGAACTGCTGGGGGTTGAGCACGAATGCATCGGGCGGGATACCACGCTTGAGGAGCTTTCAGGCATAACGGACAGAGCCGGGAAGACGCTTAGAGCCGGCAGGCAATACGCCATAATAATCAAGAAGAATACGTTTGACGAAAGGAACGGCGAACAATATTCCAACGGCTTTTCTTTTGTGAGAGAGGATGCCATAGCGCAGATTTTAAAGTCGATTAAACCTGAGGATGTGGTTGTGTCCACGACAGGCAAGATTTCAAGAGAGGTGTACGAGCAGAGTGACATTGTAATAGGACACCATAAACAGTCTTTTTTTACCGTGGGCGGCATGGGGCATGCTTCAATGATTGCCTACGGATACGCGCTCAAACGTCCTAATAAGAAAGTGTATTGTATTGACGGTGACGGAGCGGTGCTTATGCATATGGGAAGCGAGGCATTTATCGGGCGTCATAAGCTTGATAATCTGGTACATATATGTATTAATAATGAAGCGCACGAGTCCGTCGGAGGCATGCCGACGGGAGCCGTTGGCATGAAATATTCAGACAACGCCGCGGCCTGCGGGTATGATTTGGTGCTTACGGCGTGCGACAGCCAAGAGCTGGAGAACGCCATGAAGCAAGCAGCCGAATGCAAGGGAACCGTATTTATTGAGATATTTGTGTCCATGCGTTCAAGAGCTGATTTGGGAAGGCCTAAGGAAAGCGCAGCCCTCAATAAAAAAAATTTTATGGAATATCATGAGGTGTAATCGATGAAAAAAGTCTATACCTGTTTTTGCACTGACGTAATACATGAAGGTCATCTCAATATAATCAATAATGGTCTGAAATATGGAGAAGTAACCGTGGGAATACTCAGCGACAGCGCTATTATTTGTTACAACAGATTTCCTACCGTTACTATGGAAGAACGTATTGAAATGGTGAAAAAAATACCGGGGGTCAGCAATGTAATCGTTCAGAATGACGTTATGTATGATAACATAATTGCAGAGCTGAAGCCGGATTACGTGATTCACGGGGATAATTGGAAAAACGGACCCGAGGCTGCAATCAGGGATAATGTAATTAAAAATCTTGAAGCATACGGAGGGCAGCTTATAGAAGTAGGCTACACCTATAACGATAAAATACGCAGGATTGACGCACAGATTACAGAGAAGCTTGCGATGCCTGAATTCAGACGCAGACGTTTGAGACAGCTTCTCAAAATATGTCCGATTGTAAAGACATGCGAAGTACACAGCGGGCTTACTGGGCTTATAGTAGAAAAAACAGTGGTTCAAAGTGATAATGGACTTATGCAGTTTGATGCGATGTGGATTTCCAGCCTTTGTGATTCAACGGATAAGGGCAAGCCGGATATTGAGCTGGTGGATATGTCTTCAAGGCTCAGAACAATAGACGATGTGCTTGACGTTACAACAAAGCCCGTGATTCTTGACGGAGACACAGGCGGGCTTATCGAGCATTTCGTGTATAATGTCAGGACTCTTGAGAGGATAGGAGTGTCCGCAGTAATAATAGAAGATAAAACCGGACTTAAGAAAAATTCGCTGTTCGGAACAGAGGTTTTGCAGACACAGGACAGCATTGAACATTTCTGTGAGAAAATAAGAGCTGGCAAAGAAGCTCAGAGAACCGATGATTTTATGATAATAGCAAGAATAGAAAGCCTTATTCTGGAGCAAGGAATGGAGGATGCAATAAACCGCGCCCGCGCTTATGTGAAAGCGGGAGCAGACGGAATTATGATACATTCCAGACAGAAAACGCCGGACGAGATTTTCAGGTTCTGCGATATATTCAGAACAGAAGATAAGACCACGCCTATAGTAGTCGTCCCTACATCTTTTAACAGTGTCACCGAAAAAGAGCTTGCCGCACATGGTATTAATATTGTCATATACGCCAACCAGCTTATGCGGAGCGCTTTTCCGGCAATGCAGAAAACCGCGGAAGCAATACTTAAAAATCACCGTACCATGGAAATAGAGGATACGCTTATGCCTTTTAAAGACATAATACGGCTTATAGATGAGATATGAAGCTGCTTCACGACAGGAGATTCTTATATTATGGAAATAGCAATACTTATGGCTGCGGGACTTGGAACGAGAATGCTTCCGCTGACAAAGAATACGCCCAAGCCGCTTATAAGGGTCGGTTCAAAACCAATGATTGAAACATTGCTTGACGGCCTGACGCTGCATGGCGTTGACAGGATATATGTTGTTACGGGTTATCTTGCACAGCAGTTTGAATATCTTAAAAAGAAATATCCGCATCTTGAGCTTGTGCATAATGAAGAGTACATGATAAAAAACAATATCTCATCCATACATGCGGTATGTGATGTGATGGGAAAGGCAGACTGTTTTGTCTGTGAAGCGGATTTATATGTGAGCGACCCCGGCATTTTTGATATTCCGCATGATTCTTCATGCTATTACGGCAAATTTGTGGAGGGATATTCGGATGACTGGGTGTTCGACACGGACGGGGACAGGATTGTCCGGGTCGGCAGATGCGGGGATAATACTTACAATATGGTGGGAATATCATATTTCAAGCAGAAGGACGCTGAGATTATAGCCGATGCGGTTCTTGAAGCGTACAGGCACGAAGGGCATGAAAACCTTTTTTGGGATGAGATTGTCAACGATTGTCTTTCAAAGCTGTATCTGAAAATATGCCCGGTGGACGGCAGTCAGATTGCGGAACTTGACACCTGCCGGGAGCTGCAGGAATTTGAACAAAGTCTTAGAGGAAAATAGCATGAATATAATGTATTTTATCATACCGAAATGCGATGTGGCTTTCGTGTATGATGATTTTAATGTGAGGCAGGTTCTTGAGAAAATAGAATATTACAAATACAGTGCCATGCCTATTATAGACAGAAGCGGTCACTATGTAGGAACCATAACCGAGGGGGATTTGCTGACTAAAATCAAAGACGAGTATACTCTCAATATACGTGATGCCGAAAATATCCCCATAAGTACAATAAGGAGGAGAATGGACAACAGGCCGGTTCATGCCCATGCGGTTATGGAAGATTTGATTGACAAAGCGATACAGCAGAATTTTGTCCCTGTGGTGGACGATAATAACATTTTTATCGGAATTGTGACAAGACGGGCTATTATACAATATCTTTTTAATAACAATGTCAAGGGAGACGCATAATGAGGATAGCTGATATGCACTGTGATACGGTGAGCAGGGTATATTACGGAAGACGCGAAGGTCAGGATATCAGCCTGTTTGACAATGATTTTTCGGTGGATTTTAAAAGAATGAAATCCGGAGGCTGTCAGCTGCAGTTTTTTGCCTGTTTTGCCGATAAATGCATGACTGCGTCGGTTCAGGATGACATTAAAGGCATGATTAAGCTTTTTCGGGAAGAGACAAAAAGGCACAGCGATATAATACGCCATGTACAGAGCGGCGACGACATTGAACGCAGTATTGCAGAGGGAAAGATGTCTGCGCTTCTCACGATTGAGGACGGCGGGGTTCTGGGCGGCAGTATTGATGCGCTGCATCGGTTTTACGATGACGGTGTGAGGCTGATTACTCTTACCTGGAATTATGAAAATGAGCTGGGTTATCCTAACCGCATTAATATGGCGACCGGGGAATGCCTGCCGGAGACCGAGCACGGACTTAAAGATGCCGGAATTGAAATAGTGCGTGAAATGGAGCGGCTGGGGATGATAGTGGATGTCTCGCATCTTGGTGATGCGGGATTTTATGATGTTGCGGCCAATACAAGGGAGCCGTTTGTAGCCAGTCATTCCAACGCGAGAGCCGTAGCCGGACATGTGCGTAATCTGACTGACGATATGATAAGGATCATAGGCAGCAGGGGCGGAGTAATAGGATTAAATTTTTGTCCTGCTTTTTTGGAGCATACCGTTCCGGAGAATGAGGTCAGCACAGCGGATGCCATGGTGCGGCACATTATGCACATAAGGAACGTGGGCGGAACAGAGGTCTGCGCCATCGGAAGTGATTTTGACGGAATTCATGGGCAGCTTGAGATACCGTCATGTGATAAACTGGGTGTTCTTGGAGATAAGCTTGCCGATGCAGGGCTTTCATTTGACGAGATTGATGCCGTATTTGCCGGTAATGTGTTAAAATTCATCAAAAATAGTATAAAATTATAAATAAATTATTAAAATTTAATAAAATATACTATTTTTTCAAATTTTGGTGTTGTTTTTATTGATACAATATGGCATAATATATTCAAAGCTAAGGATTATGCGGTATCTCAGAGGGAATCGCAGAGTTATACAGATATCTGCAATAAGTATTTCCGTTTTTTTACGGGAAAATATATGGAGGTATGAACTATAATGAAAAAATCAGTTGTCAGCGAAAACATGATTCTTAAGGATGCAAAGAACGCCCCTGCATTGGTTGAACTGCAGAAAGCAGTTAAGGATAATGTAATCGAGCAGTTTATTGCCAAGAGAAAAGAGAGAGGCATGACTCAGAGCGATGTTTCCGCGGTTACCGGAATTCAGAGACCAAACATCAGCAGGCTTGAGAGCGGATACTACAATCCTACGTTGGATATGCTTGTCAGACTTGCGGACAGCATAGACTGCAACGTAAGCATCACATTCACGGACAAGTAATCTGTATAATTTTAACGGCTCCCGGTTAGAATATTTTTAGAATATTCAACCGGGGGTTTTTTATGACATCAGTTGTATCTAATTCTTCAGAAAACGCAAGGCTTTTTTCAAAAATAGTGGGGCCTGAGCGTAATTTTGACATTATCAATAAAAAAATTAATATTGGCGGCAGAGCTGCGGAATTCTTTATGATAGACGGTTTTGTAAAGGACGAAATAATGGAAAAGCTTATGGAAGCCTTTATCAGCCTTAAACCTGAGGATATGCCGGACAGCGCCGAAAAATTTGTGGAGCTGGTTCCGTATATAGAGGTAACTCCGCGGGAAACGCTTGAGGAAGCTTCGGAAAATATGCTGATGGGAATGGTATGCCTTTTTGTAGACGGCTATACCACATGTTTCGTCATCGACTGCAGGACATACCCGGCCAGAAGCGTAAGCGAGCCGTGGAAAAACAGGGTACTGAGAGGTTCAAGGGACGGATTTGTGGAGACAATAGTATCAAATGTGGCCCTCATAAGAAGACGTATAAGGACTCCGGATTTTTGTGTTGAGGTAATGGCGGCGGGAACGATGTCAAATACCGATATTGCATTTGCCTATATACAGGGCAAGGCCGATATGAAGCTTCTTGAAAACCTAAAAAACAGGGTCAAACAAATTAAGGTCGAGGCGCTCACCATGAATATTGAAAGTCTGGCGGAAGTGCTTTTAAGAGGACCGTATATTAATCCTTTTCCTAAATTTAAGTATTCGGAGCGTCCCGACAGTGCGGCGGCCGCAATTTTTGACGGGAATATAGTTATCCTTGTTGATAACTCGCCGGCAGTGCTTATTGTGCCCACGTCTGTTTTTGATGTGGCGGAAGAGGCAGACGATTACTATTTTCCGCCTCTTACGGGAACATATATCAAGCTGTCAAGATATCTGATTTCCGTATTTTCGCTTGTATGGACGCCGTTATGGGTGGTTTTTTTGAATAATCCCGGGTTGGCCCCTCAATGGCTGCAGTTTATAATGATAGAGGAGGCAAATTCCACCGTTCCCGTCATATGGCAGTTGTTTATACTGGAATTCTGCATAGACGGACTGAGGCTTGCCGCAGTAAATACTCCGACGCTGTTAACAACGCCTCTAAGCGTTATTGCCGGTATTGTGGTGGGTGAATACGCGGTGAGCTCAGGATGGTTTGACCCGGAATGCATGCTCTATATGGCGTTTGTCACAATCGGAACCTACACGCAGGCAAGCTATGAGCTTGGTTATGCCATCAAGTTTTTCCGTATGATTATGCTTTTGCTGAGCTGGTTTTTCGGAATGTGGGGATTTGCGGCAGGACTGATATTCTTTTTCCTTACAATGGCTTTCAACAGAACGCTTTCGGAAAAAAGCTATCTGTACCCGCTCATACCCTTCAACGCCAAAATGCTTGCGAGAAAAATATTCAGGCTCAGGCTTGGCAAAGAAAAATAAAAGAGGTGAGAAATGGTTAGTCAGAAGGTTAAAATTGTCAATAAAAACGGTCTGCATATGCGTGCGGCAGGTCTTTTTACCAAAACAATGTCCGGGTTTGAATCGGATGTATACGTGAAAAAAGGAAATCTTCGCATAAATGCAAAAAGCATTCTGAATGTGCTTGCATCAGGCATCAGGCAAGGAGATGAAGTGGAACTCATATGCGACGGTGCAGATGAAAAAGCGGCGTTGGAGACGGCCGTTGAGTTAGTGAAGAACGGAATAGACGAACAGACGGTGTGAAATATGGAATCACCGTATGGCTGATGTCAATGCCGTCTGCTTATGTCAGACAATTATATAAAAAAGGAGGGCCCGGCGAATGTCAGTTCACCGGGCTTTATGAAAAAGAAAAAGAATTCGTAAATGCCTTTCTTTATTTGATGAATTTAGTATACTGTTGATTTATTGATAATCTGTGATAAAATAATTAATAATTTGTTAACATTGTGTTACCGATTTTAGTGCAAGCCGTTTTGACGGCAGGTGGATTTATGAACAAAATTAATTATCAGAGAGAACTGGACAGGATAACAGCCGGGATACAGGAAAGAGGAGAGCCGGGAACACTGCTGCTGCATAGCTGCTGTGCTCCGTGCAGCAGTTATGTATTGAAATATCTTTCTGAATATTTTAAAATAACATTATTGTATTTTAATCCAAATATAAGCCCGGCCGAAGAATATTATAAGCGTGTGGCGGAGCAGAAACGGCTTATAAGTGAGATGCCCGTCAAAAATCCGGTGTCATTTATTGAAGGACGTTACAAGCCGGAGGAATTCTACAGTGCCGTGCGCGGACTTGAAAATGAGCCTGAGGGCGGAGCGAGGTGCTTTGTGTGTTATGAACTGAGGCTTCGTGAGGCGGCAAGAATGGCTGCGGAGGGTGGTTTCGACTATTTCACCACAACTCTTTCCATAAGTCCGCTCAAAAATGCAGCCAAAATTAATGAGATTGGACAGAAAGTTGGAGAGGATTACGGGGTTTCGCATCTGCCGTCCGATTTTAAGAAAAAAGAGGGCTATAAGCAGTCGGTAGAACTGTCCGGGGAATACGGCCTGTACAGGCAGAATTTCTGCGGCTGCGTTTTTTCGCGCAAGGCCGTCAGCAAGGAGGAAAAAGATGACATACGAGTATAAGAGAGTTGTGAAATATTATGAAACGGACAGGATGGGTATTGTACACCATTCCAATTACATAAGATGGTTTGAGGAAGCCAGAGTCGAATTTATGCGTGAAGCAGACCTTTCATATAAAACCATGGAGGATGAGGGAATTATGATTCCGGTGGTATCGGTGGACTGCAGATACAAAAATCCGGCAAGCTTCGACGATGAAATTACCGTATATACAAAAGTCCGCAAATACAACGGAATAGTCATAGAGCTTGAATACGAGGTAAGAAGGGATTCCGACGCTGTTGTTATTGTGACCGGTTCCAGCTCGCATTGCTTTGTAGATGCAAAAAGCTTTAAGCCCATTAACCTCAAACGGACAAGACCCGATATGCACGGCAAATTTGCGGCGATAACGGAGGATGACAGATAATGTGGGCATTTGAAAGTGTTTTTTATCAGATATACCCTTTGGGGTTTACGGGAGTACCATTTGAAAACGACGGAGTGCAGCGCCACGGAATATTAAGGGTGATTGACTGGATACCGCATATAACCAAAATAGGGTGTAATGCCATATATTTTTCCCCGGTGTTTGAATCCGATACCCACGGATATAATACAAGGGATTATAAGAAAATAGATGTGCGTCTTGGCACCAACGATGATTTTAAATCGGTCTGCGACGCTCTTCATACTGCCGGAATAAAGGTTGTTCTTGACGGTGTTTTCAACCATGTGGGACGCGGGCATTTTGCTTTTCAGGATGTGCTTAAAAACCGTGGGAATTCAAGATACCTGAATTGGTTCAACATAAATCTGGACGGCAACGACGCGTGGAATGACGGACTGTGGTATGAGGGATGGGAAGGAAATTATGACCTTGTAAAGCTCAACCTCAGGAATAATGAGGTGGTAGAATATCTTTTTGACTGCATAAAATACTGGATTGAATATTTTGATATAGACGGAATCAGACTGGACGTAGCTTATTGTCTCGACGAAGAGTTTATGAAAAGGCTGCGCAGCTTTACGGACGGTCTAAAGGAGGATTTTTTTCTGCTTGGAGAGACGGTACACGGCGATTACAACAGGCTTGTCAATGACGGCATGCTGCATTCGGCGACTAATTACGAGTGTTATAAAGGCATATATTCAGCGCTTAACAGCATGAATCTGTTTGAGATAGTGCATTCGCTTCTGAGGCAGTTCGGGCCCGAGCAGTGGACGCTGTACAAAGGCAAACATATGCTTTCCTTTGTGGATAACCATGATGTATCCAGAATTGCAAGCGTGATCAACAATGTGAAACACATACCTTTGGCATACGGATTCATATTCGGGATGCCGGGAATACCATGCGTTTATTACGGAAGCGAGTGGGGCTTTAAGGCTGACAAAAGCCAGGGCGACCCTGCGCTCAGACCGTATTTTGAAAATTATCAGGAGAATGAGCTGACAGAATTTATCGGAAAGCTGGCCGAAATCAAAAAAAACAGCAGAGCGCTTAATTACGGTGATTTTTCGTCGCTGGTTCTGACTAACCGCCAGTGCGTGTTCAGGCGTCAGGCGGGTGACGACGTGATGTTTGTGGCTGTCAACGCAGACGACAGCAGGTATACGGCGCGTTTTGACGCAGGTTCATCCCGTGTGAAAGATTTGATTACAGGCAGAGAACATGATTTGTCTGACGGTGTTGAGATGGAAGGCTGCAGCGTCATGTTTTTGCGGCCGGAAAGGTAAATGCAGTTTTAGAGACGGCGGCAGAGGCCGCAGAGGTAACCTACATGGCAAAGAATAAAGATACAAAAACCAATGCAATGCGGATTCTTGACAGGGACAAAATTCCTTATGAAGCCCGCTTTTATGAGTGTGATGAGTTTATAGACGGAGTACATACCGCGGATATTCTGGGGCTTGAGCACCGCCTGGTGTATAAGACGATAGTGACAATAGGACACAGCAAAAATTACTATGTGTTTGTGATACCTATTGAGAAATCAATTGATTTTAAGAAAGCTGCCCGCGCGGTGGGCGAGAAGTCGGTGGAGCTGCTTCCCCTCAAGGATGTGACCGCCGTTACGGGATATGTGCGCGGCGGGTGTACCGCTGTCGGGATGAAAAAGCAGTATGTCACCAGGATAGATGAAAGCGCTGCCGGGCTTGAGAAAATGATAGTCAGCGGCGGAAAAATCGGCGTACAGCTGTCCCTTAAGCCTGAGGATTTAAGGCTGGTTACGGGAGCGGAGTTTGCCGATGTGACGGAATAAGATGAAACGGACTGGATTAAATCCCGTCCGTTTTTAAGTGTTTCGGCCATACAAAAGCTTAATTCTGTGCAAACTCGGTAAGACTCAGATTTTTATTTCTGTCAAGAACCATTCCAACGCTCCATTCGTTGACAAACAGCAGCAGCGGTCTGTCCTTCAAATCCTTGATTTTCTTCATATCAGATGTTCCCACAATCCGGTCAAGGTCCACTTCCGAAGGATTTTCAATCCAGCGTATATATTCGTACGGCAGAGGTTCAAGCCGGATTTCTACATTATATTCGGACTCAAGGCGGAACTTGAGCACGTCAAATTGAAGCACGCCTACGACTCCCACAATGATTTCTTCCATTCCGGTGTTGTATTCCTGAAAAATCTGAATTGCACCCTCCTGTGCAATCTGGTTTATTCCTTTTATAAACTGTTTGCGTTTCATTGTGTCTGCCTGTCGTACTCTTGCAAAATGCTCCGGCGCGAAAGTTGGTATTCCTTCATAGGCAAATTTTTTGGACGACAGCTCAAGCGTATCGCCTATTGAAAAAATTCCAGGGTCGAAAACTCCGATAATGTCTCCGGCATAGGCCTCGTCAATAATTTTCCGTTCGGATGCCATAAGCTGCTGAGGTTGGGAAAGCTTGACTTTTCTGCCTCCCTGAACATGGTTTACTTCCATGCCTGCGGTGAATTTACCGGAGCAGATACGCATGAAGGCAATCCTGTCACGGTGCGCCTTGTTCATATTTGCCTGTATTTTAAATACAAATGCGGAAAAATCCTCCGTAAAAGGGTCTATTATACCCTGAGAAGATTTTCTCGGCAGAGGGGGCGCCGTCATCGCAAGGAAATGCTTTAAAAAGGTTTCCACACCGAAATTGGTCAGCGCCGAGCCGAAGAATACCGGTGAAAGCTTTCCGGAATTGACGAGTTCAATGTCAAATTCCGCGCTGGCTCCGTCCAGCAGCTCCACATCTTCAAGGAGCTTTTCCTTGAAATGCGAGCCGATTTCACTTTCCAGCTCAGGCGAGTCGATATCAAGGTCGCGCTCATCAACCTCCTTCTGACCGTTCATGGCCGCCGTAAAAGTCGATACGGTGCGGCTGTTTCTGTCGTAAACTCCCTTAAATTCCTTGCCGGAACCTATGGGCCAGTTGATGGGGCAGGTGCTTATGCCCAGTATTTTCTCAATCTCATCGCAAAGCTCGAAAGGGTCGTTGGCATCCCTGTCCATTTTGTTGATAAAAGTAAAAATGGGAATATGCCGCATCACGCATACTTTGAAAAGTTTGATTGTCTGCTTCTCCACACCTTTGGAGCCGTCGATTACCATTACCGCGGAATCCGCCGCCATGAGAGTACGGTATGTGTCCTCGGAAAAATCCTCATGTCCGGGAGTGTCCAGTATATTTATGCAGTATCCGTCATAATTAAACTGCAAAACGGATGAGGTAACGGAAATACCTCTTTCTTTTTCTATCTCCATCCAGTCTGAAACCGCATGTTTGGCAGTCTTCTTGCCCTTTACGGAGCCCGCAAGATTAATGGCTCCCCCGTAGAGCAGAAATTTTTCCGTGAGAGTCGTCTTGCCGGCGTCCGGATGGGAAATAATCGCAAATGTGCGCCTTTTTTTGATTTCGTCCTTCAAATCAGCCAAAATATTTTCCTCACAATCTTCCGCACGGCATCCGTGCGGTTTTAATTATATGCATTCGTTAAGTGTTCACATTGTATCACACTTTTTGGTTGTTTTTCAATATGCGTTATGGTATTCTTATATTTACAGCTTAATTGATTATTTTTACAGGGGGAAGAAAACATGGCTGTAACACTTATTTTCGGTTTGCTGGCGGCACTATGCGCGGTGTATTACATTATAATAGTGAGCTATTCCGGCTTTCATACGGCTTTTGCGTCCGTTTGGGCGGTGCTGGTGGCTTTTTTTCTGATAATAGCATTGACGGCGTTAGTCCTGCACAGAAAGCATATAAAGCTTCCGGTGGGGATTAAGGCGGCGCTTATTTCCGTTTTATGCATTGGAGTGGTTTTCTTTGCAGCGGTGGAGACGGTTATAGTATCCGGAATGATGCATAAACCGTCCGATGATTTGGATTATGTGATTGTTCTCGGCGCCCAGGTCCGTGGGACGAGGATTACCAAGTCTCTTGGAAAAAGACTTGAAACCGCATATGATTATCTGAAAAACAATCCTGATACGGTGGCCGTTGTTTCCGGAGGACAGGGAACCGGGGAGGACATATCGGAGGCTCAGGCAATGCGGGATTATCTGGTGGAGCGCGGCATACCGGAGGAACGGATAATAATGGAGGACAAGTCCACCAATACGGATGAAAATATAGAGTTTTCAATGGATATTATTCAAAATGACAGCGATTCCGGAGAATTTTCGGCAGGAATTATAACCAATAATTTTCATGTGTACAGAGCGTCCGCCGTTTGCGCCAAAAAAGGCTATGACGTCGAGGGCATAGCTGCCCCTTCGGATGAACGGCTCTTTCTGAATTACATGCTCAGAGAATTTTTTGCGGTGGTTCAGTATAAGGTCACAGGGAGAATATGATATTTGCCGGGGACATGATGTCAGCAAATGCCTGAGATATGTTTTTTTGTAAAACACTTGAAAATTTTTCTGCCATGTGCTATGTTAGGTACATACAGATAATACGCTGACGGGACGAGTAGCATGATGAGAAGCTTCAGAGAGGAATCGGACGGTGCGAGATTTTGCGGACATTATGTGAAGACTACCCCTGAGTGGCCCCAATCCGGTCCGTTGATTACGTTATAATCGTATGAGATGTTTTCTCATCATTCAGGATGTTTGAGAGTGTTTCGGGATATTTTACAAGCCCTGATGTGTTGGGAGAATAATTAGGGTGGAACCGCGACTATATCGCCCCTTGCCGTAAGGCAAGGGGTGTTTTTTTGGCGTATCTGGCAATAATATGTAACAGCTAAGAACAATTACAAAATATCAGTTAAGGAGGATTTACTATGACACTAAAAGAGAGAACCGGTGATGTTATTAAGATGCTTGAAGAGGAGACCACTCGCTCCAACAAAGAACTGCTCATTGCGGCAGCCGTATGCACTTTTGTGGGAATGGTCATAGGATTTTTTGTAGGCAAGGCAGCCACAAGCAAAAATACCATCAAGAAATACAACAAATGCTATTCCTATGATTTCGGCGACGAAGAGGAATAAAAGAAAGGGATTCTGACAATGAAGATTACATTAAAAGACGGTTCCGTTAAGGAATATTCGTCTGCAATGTCAGTGTACGATATTGCACTTGATATAAGCGAGGGCTTGGCAAGAGCTGCATGTGCCGGAGAAATTGACGGAAAGGTTGTTGACCTTAGAACGGTTGTTGATAACGACTGTACGCTTAATATACTCACATTTAATGATGATGCAGGCAAAAGAGCTTACAGACATACTGCGTCGCATATACTTGCGGAGGCGGTTAAGCGTCTCTATCCTGAGGCGAAGCTTACAATCGGACCGGCCATAGAAGACGGATTTTACTATGATTTTGACTGCCGGTCATTCGACAGGGCGGCGCTTGATGAAATTGAAGCCGAAATGAAAAAAATAATCAAAGAAGGACGAAAATTCGAGCGCTTTGAACTTCCCAGAGCCGAGGCGGTTAAATTTATGGAAGACAGAGGTGAACCGTACAAGGTTGAACTCATCAACGATTTGCCGGAGGATGCCGTAATATCCTTCTACAGGCAGGGAGAAGGCGATGATGCGTTTGTTGATTTGTGCGCGGGGCCGCACCTTATGAATGCCAGACAGATTAAAGCGATAAAGCTCATTTCATCCTCGGGAGCATATTGGAGAGGCAATTCGGACAACAAGATGCTTACAAGAATTTACGGAACGGCGTATACCAAAAAAGAAGACCTTAACGCATATCTTGAGCATCTTGAGGATATAAAGCTCCGTGACCATAATAAACTGGGACGCGAGATGGAGCTTTTTACAACGGTGGACGTTATCGGTCAGGGACTTCCTCTTATAATGCCAAAGGGAGAGCGCATAATCAGGACTATGCAGCGCTGGATCGAGGATTTGGAGGATTCCCGCGGATATATGAGAACGAAGACGCCTCTCATGGCCAAAAGCGACTTGTACAGGATTTCGGGACACTGGGACCACTACAAGGAGGGTATGTTTGTTCTGGGAGATGAGGATAAGGACAAGGAGGTCTTTGCGCTCCGGCCTATGACATGCCCGTTCCAGTATTATGTGTACAAAGCCAGCCAGAAATCTTACAGGGATTTGCCCTGCCGTTACGGTGAGACATCAACTCTTTTCCGCAATGAGGATTCGGGCGAGATGCACGGACTCACAAGGGTACGCCAGTTCACGATTTCTGAGGGGCATCTTATCGTAAGACCGGACCAGATGGTCAAAGAATTCAAGGACTGCATAGCTCTTGCGCAGTATTGTCTCCAGACTCTGGGTCTTGAGGAGGACGTAACATACCATCTTTCAAAATGGGACCCTGATAACAAAGAAAAATATATCGGAGAGCCGGAGGTATGGAACGAGACAGAGCAGGATATCCGGAATATACTTACAGAGCTCAATATACCGTTTACCGAAGACGTAGGAGAGGCCGCTTTCTACGGACCTAAGGTTGATATCAATGCCAAAAATGTATACGGCAAGGAAGATACAATGATAACAATCCAGTGGGATGCGCTTCTTGCGGAACAGTTTGACATGTATTACATTGACGAAAACGGTGAAAAGAAACGTCCGTATATTATTCATCGTACAAGTATGGGATGCTATGAGAGGACGCTTGCATGGCTTATTGAAAAATACGCCGGAATGTTCCCTACGTGGCTTTGCCCTGAGCAGGTCCGCGTGCTGCCTATTTCCGATAAATATTACGATTATGCCGAGAAGGTCAAGGCAGAGCTTGCCGCCAATAACGTATATGTTGAGGTTGACCACCGCTCGGAGAAAATCGGATATAAAATCCGTGAAGCAAGGCTTGCAAGAGTTCCTTACATCCTTGTAGTGGGCGAGAAGGAACAGGACGCAGGTCTGGTATCTGTGAGAAGCCGTTTCCTCGGAGATGAGGGACAGAAGCCTCTCAGCCTGTTTATTGATGAGATTTGTAAGGAAATCAGAACAAAGGAAATACGTAAAATAGAAGTCACTGAAAACAAATAGACAGGATAAATAATGTGCACCGGCTAATCCCGCAGGGGTTGCCGGTGCACATGTTTTTATGCCTTTTCTTCGCAGTATTTACATCTGTAAATATGGTTTTTTTCGTCTGTCAGGATAAAAACGTTATCCAGTTCCTGTTCAATCTGGGTGATGCAGCGGGGATTTTTGCATTTAATTACATTTGTTACGGTCTTTGGAAGGCTGAGAGTTTTTTTCTCCGTAATCACGCCGTTCTTAATCACGTTGATGGTTATATTATCGTCAATAAAACCAAGAATGTCCAAATCCACAAGGTCAAGCCCACCGTCTATCTTTATAATGTCTTTTTTCCCCATTTTGTTGCTTTTGGCATTTTTGATTATGGCCACGCAGCAGTCCAGCTTGCCAAGTCCGAGATAATTATATATATCCATGCACTTTCCTGCCTTTATGTGGTCAATAACAAAGCCGTTTTCCAGTTTTCCTACGTTCAGCATGGTAAGTCCACCTCCAGAAGCTTAAGAATAAGCGCCATGCGTACATATACGCCGAACTGCGCCTGTTTAAAATAACATGCACGCGGGTCGTTATCCACCTCAACGGAGATTTCATTGACACGCGGAAGAGGGTGGAGGACTATCATGTCATCTTTGGCCAATTTCATTTTAGCGTTGTCAAGAATATAAAATCCTTTCATGCGCATATATTCCTCTTCATTGAAAAAGCGTTCTCTCTGCACTCTTGTCATGTACAGAATATCAAGCTCCGGAATCGCATCTTCCAGTCTTTCAACTTCGATGAATTCATGCCCGCCCGCTCCAAGGACATCGCTCAGGATATAGCTTGGAACACGAAGCTCCCGCGGAGATATAAGCACGAATTTTACATTATTGTATCTTACAAGCGACTGTATGAGCGAGTGGACGGTTCTTCCGAATTTAAGGTCGCCGCAGAGACCTATGGTAAGGTTGTCGAACCCTCCTTTCAGCTCTTTTATTGTCATAAGATCTGTTAATGTCTGGGTAGGATGCTGATGTCCTCCGTCACCTGCGTTGATTACAGGGATGGATGAATGCATTGATGCTACAAGCGGAGCGCCTTCTTTTGGATGGCGCATTGCACAGATATCTGCGTAGCATGAAATAACTCGTATCGTGTCTGAAACGCTTTCACCTTTGGAAGCGGAGCTGGAGTCGGCGGAAGAAAAGCCGAGAACAGAACCGCCGAGATTTAACATTGCGGCTTCAAAGCTGAGTCGTGTTCGTGTGCTTGGCTCGTAGAAAAGAGTTGCAAGCTTTTTGCCGTGACAGCACTCGGAGTAACGGGCAGGGTCTGCCGCAATGTCCGAGGCGAGCCTTAAAAGCTCATCAAGCTCGTCTACCGATAAATCAAGCGGACTAAGTAGATGCTTCATAATGACCTCCGATTATGTATTACCATATAGGTATTTTTTCCATTTTATTACATTCGGAAACTCTTTTCAACATATTTTATCTAATCTTTTTAATGTATTTATTATTGACAAAAATCGCGGTTGATAATACAATGCTCTATGAAACCTAGTGGTTTATTTAGGGTGCTGAAGCACCGATACAGGAGGGTAATATGAAAGTTTTAATTAAGAGAGCTGCCGCGCTTTTTATTGCAGCTGCAATGGCTGTAACAGCATTTGCAGGATGCGGCAAGGATTCAGGAAGCAAATCTGCCAATAACAGCAGTGCCAATTCGATGTTTGGCATTCTTAGACAGGCACAGGAGCTTGAGAAGAAAACATTTGAGACGACAATGGAGATTGATGCGGACGGAACAATGGTTGAACTTACAATCAGCGGAGCATCAGACGGAAATGCAACGGAAGTTGATATTAAGGCAAGTGCAAGCGGAATGACTTTTGAGTTTGCCGATTCACTTGTATTTACGGATGATATACTTTACATCAATGCGGGAAGCATAATGGAGCAGCTCAGCCCGTTTCTTTCAGCTTATATAACGGATGCGGATGATGAGATATCATATATGATACAGACATTACAGGATGACTTGGGCTGGATATATCTTGAAGCCGAAGGGTTATTTTCCTCAAGCAACTACGATGATATATATGATATTTTAGATGAATCATACGCTGATGTAATTGAGAAGGACGGTTCAGGCTACAAGATTTCCCTGGCAGACAAGGAAGGTCTTGAGGCTTTTCTGGATGCTACGGTTACCATGCTCAAAGACAACAAGAGTACATTCGTTAATATGTATATCGATGCCTTCACGAAGATAGATGTGGAAAGCATTTTAAATGATTTCGCAGATGAGCTTGTGGATAAGATGGCAGAGCTTGCGGGACAGGAAGTAACGGATGAAGAGAAAGAAGCGCTTAAGCAGGAAATTTTAGCTGATGCCGATTTTTCAGAGCTTGAAGTGAGCGAGTCCGAAGTTGGGGCAATGATTGACGAGGTTGTTGCAGAGCTTGAAGGCACAGAAGTTACGGAGGATATCGGCGGCACGGTTAACGTTAAGGTTTCCAAGGACGGAGATTCCTATGTGACTGCAATGGATATGGATGTTGAAGATGACGGCGAACAGGCCGGAGCTTCAATCAAGAGTACGGTTACATCCGACAGCAGCGTTTCCGTTGAGATCCCATCCGATGCAAAGTCAATCGCTGATGTTATTGTAGATTTGTATGCGGCAGCAATGGAAATGTAAACAGTTCCGGATGATGTTAACGGGCACATGACACAATAAGCTGTTAATTTAATAAATCATACCGTCCCGGGTGGGGCGGCTGAAACAGAAGAGCCTCCGGTATTTTTCCGGGGGCTCTTATTATTCTGATAATTCATACGTTTGATGCGGGAAATTATATCAGGCGTATAGTTACTTTACAGGCTCCAAAAGATTTGCTATACGGGCCGCTCTGGATTTCCAGGTATGGGCTTTAAGCGCTTTTTGGTGTCCGGCAGCGGATATGCTTTCCAGTATATCCGGGTTATCAGTAAGGTAATGGAGCTTTGATATAAGCTTGTCCGTACGGTTCGGGTCATAAAAGCATATATCGGTCATATCCGTAAAATTTTCACTGAGCCAGATTGAACTGTCTGTAAGGGAAAGCGCTCCGCAGAGCATAGCGCTTAAAATACGGTCATGGCATCCGTCGCGGAACCATGGCATGACATTCAGTGATATTTTTGAACATGCAGTTTCTTTGAGACAGTACGCGGTAGGCATGAGAGCGGTTTGGGAAAGCGCCTTTTTGTTGGACGGCTTTATGGCTTCAAATCCTTTTCCTACTAAACGCAGGTTAAAACCGGCGTTGATTATGTCACGGATGACTTTTTCCCGTATGTAAAAACGCACATACAGGTCTATAAAAATCATATTGTTCATAACCTGACGTATGTCCGAGTCTGTGGCATCGGGAATTTCCTGAAGTATGTGTGAGATGCATACAGCTTCTATGGGCTTTTCGGTATGGCACAGCAAATCATCGATTATTCCGTGATAAAATGCAGAGTATTCCGCTCCGTTTCTTTCAATGTATTTTTCAAAATGGCCGCAGGGCGTAAAATTACCGGTAAAAATAATGTCATATTTTTTCCGGCCGGGCTGACATGCATATTCGCTGCCTGAACCTGCCAACGGCAAAAAGTCCGAATTGACCGCTTCCGGATAATATTTTTTTAAATATTTTAAATGATATCTGTCTATACAGATTACAAAGTAATCCTCTTTTGCCGTTCCGTATATTTCAAGACGGCTCAACTGGTCGTGGTAGTACAACGGATGGTCTACAAGTATATTGACAATCCGTATATTTCCGGCGCGCCATAATGATGTATTGTCGGAAACCATATATTCCGCCTCGCCCGAGATGCCGATGCAGTTGAATGTTATAAACACCGTTTCGTGTCCGTGAAGGTGCTTTTTAAGTTCTTTTGCATCCGCGTAGAAACCATGTATATAGGTATGATACCCCAAATCTGACAGTTCTTTGGCAAGCTGCTCCGAAAAAAAAGACAATGTTTCGATTTTTCCGCTTAAAAAAATAAAATTCATCATGATTACCTTTAATATAAAAATTTCCGATTTTTGTTATACTATATAAGAAACAAAAATACAATAGGATTATTTATCAGAACGGTAAACTGCACGGCGTGAATATTTTTAAGATGTTACTGCCATAATAAATCTATGCGGAGCATTTCGCATTAATCGGACTACGATTATGCCAGGTGAAGCATGAAAACGAAGCCATAGAGAGCTTGACTTTGGAGGTAGTAAAATGACAAATTTAGGATGCTGTGTAGAAAACTGTGTTCACAATCAGGACAATATGTGCTGCCGCGGAAGTATCAAGGTAAGCGGTAAATCAGCCCATGATGCAGGCGGTACATGCTGTTCATCCTTTCAGGACTGCTGCGGTTCAGCCAAAAACTCGACTCATCATCCGGACGGCAAGATAGAGGTTGCATGTGACGCAACCAACTGCATGTACAATACAAATATGATGTGCAGTGCCGGACATATCGATGTTAAGCATTCCAGCAATACGGTCCACGGAGAGACAGAGTGTGCCACATTCAAGATGAACTGACACGGTAAAGGGCAGAGCGCATTGGGCGCTCTGTTCTTTTTTATCGACCTGATTACAAATTTGTTCATGCAAAATAATTCATATTATCGGTCCGATACTGTCTGCGGCGACGCTTGATTCAAAATAATGCTTGCAAAAAACTTGTTTTACTGTAAAATTGAATATGGAAAATACCGCCGCCATCCGCTGCGCCGGACAAATGTAATCCTAGCAGGGGATTTGCAGTGGCTTTTTTGTGCGGATAGTGATGCAATATTTAATAACGGAAAGGTAATATAACATGATTTGTGCAAACAACGTAACATTAAGAATCGGTAAAAAAGCATTATTTGAAGATGTAAACATAAAATTCACTCCGGGCAACTGCTACGGACTCATCGGGGCAAACGGCGCCGGCAAATCCACATTTCTTAAGATTCTTTCAGGACAGCTTGAACCGAGCAAGGGCGATGTGACAATGTCTCCGGGCGAAAGGCTTTCTTTTCTTGAACAGGACCATTTCAAGTATGACGGATACACGGTTTTGGATACCGTAATAATGGGTAACGAGAGACTTTATGAAATAATGAAGGAAAAGGACGCAATCTACGCCAAGGAGGATTTCTCGGAAG
>CALWMX010000060.1 GCA_944382105.1 uncultured Butyrivibrio sp. | reverse complement strand
GGCAGGAAAAATGATGAATAAGACGAAAGTGGCAGTATTGTTTGGAGGACAGTCATCGGAGCATGACATATCGTGTATGTCTGCGGTAACGGTGATTAACAGTATCAACAGGGATTATTACGATGTGATTATTGCAGGAATAACAAAAGACGGCAGATGGCTTAAAACGGACAGCGTTGAGTCCATAGCGGACGGCACATGGCGGGAGGGCAAGGTCAATATGGTTTTGTCACCTGACGGCAGCCACAAGGGCTTTCTTGTGATAGAAGACGGCGTGTGCACAATAGAGCCTGTGGATGTGGTTTTTCCTGTTCTGCACGGGCTTTACGGTGAGGACGGTACTGTTCAGGGAATACTTGAGCTTGCCGGAATACCTTATGTAGGCTGCGGCGTGGCAGCTTCTGCGATATCCATGGATAAGCTTTTCACCAAAATTATTGTGGACTCGTTAGGAATTGTCAGACAGGCAAAATATGTTGCGGTAAGAAAAAAAGAGCTTGGCGACATGGACTCCTGTGTAGAGAAAATTGAAGCCGTACATAAATATCCTGTTTTTATAAAACCGAGCAATGCAGGATCGTCGAAAGGAGTCAGCAAAGCGAATAACCGCGGAGAGCTGATTGCAGGACTCACTGAGGCGGCCCGTCATGACAGTAAAATTCTTGTGGAGGAAACCATAGTCGGAAGAGAAATCGAGTGTGCGGTTCTTGGCGGGGATGAGCCGAAGGCATCCGGAGTGGGAGAGATACTGGCGGCAGAAAGCGCCGCATTTTATGATTTTGATGCCAAATACATCAATTCGGAATCAAAGACGGATGTTAACCCTTCATTCCCTGAGGGCAAGGAAGATGAGATAAGAAAGGCGGCAGTGGAAATTTTCAAGGCGGTTGACGGCTTTGGTCTTGCAAGAGTGGATTTCTTCCTGGAGTACGGGACAGATCAGGTAGTGTTCAATGAGCTTAACACCATGCCGGGCTTCACTTCCATAAGTATGTACCCGATACTTTGGGAAAGCAAGGGTCTGGACAAAAAAACGCTTGTCGACAAGCTTATTCAGAGTGCATTTAACAGACATAAGTAAGGAAATATACCATGAACAGAAAAGTCAGCATTAAAGTATGCGGTCTGCACAGCGCGGAAGGATATGATGAGGACGATAATATCGAAGTGATAAGTATCGGTTCATATTATAAGCGCAACGGGAAGCATTACATAAAATACGAGGAGCTCTGCGAGAACTCTTCAACGGTAAACAGTAATCTTATAAAGATATCTCCAAAACAGATTGAATTCATTACCAAGGGACAGTCGGTCACACATATGGTTTTCAGGCTTGGGGAAAAAAATACCACTTATTATTCCACTCCCTTTGGGGGAATGAACATGAGCATCGATACATATGACCTGAACGTAAGCGAGGATGAAGACTTTATGTCGGTGGATATACGATACGGACTGGAGGTAAATCTGGATTATGTTGCGGAATGCAACGTGCATATTGAGATAGAGTCGCTGGATGATAAATAACAGCTGTTCTGCGTCAGGCATATTGACAGTAAGCGGGACGGCCGCATAATTATTGAAAACGCATTGCATGTGCCGGATAAATTTTATCCGCACGGTGATGCGTTTTATTATACTTTATTTTGATTTTAAGTTGTTTAGGTTGTTGAAAGCGTTGTTCGAAGCATTCTTGTCGACGTAAAAAATGTTTAATATATAATTATATTAGTTATTTTAAGGTGGATATCAATTAAATTTAGTATGTGGGTTAATGAAAAGGAGTATTTATGAGAAAAAAGAGAATTGCAGGGTTATTTTTACTGGGATTGTTGTTCATAGGTATTGCGGGACAGGTTTTTGCAGCCAGCTCATACTCGTGGAATGTTAAAGCAAAAAATGTGGATGCGGTATATTATGGAAAGACCGGCTTGTCAGAAGGAAAGGGGATCTTTCCCGATACAATAACTTATTATGCTCATATCGGAGGAACACAAAAAAGTAAAATAACCAGTTATAACTATGCAACATTAAGAATAAGTAAACCATCGGGGAGCGTTAAGGTTAATGAAAAGGTATATTATGGTCATGGTATCAGCACATCACAGAAAACAGTCTACGCAGACTATGTCATAACTGCATGGAAATTTGACGGACAGGTGGACTCCGGTATTTCAAGGAAATAATATTCGGCAGGGAAAGAAATGTTCAAATTAAAGCACGACAGAATGTACAAGCTTCTTCTTTTTCTTGAGGTAAGTGTTGTTCTGGTTATTATAATGAATCTATCCGAGGCGTTAGTCAGATTTACTAACGCCTATTTGGCGGCTGACTCAGGCGGATATGTTTATAATTCCGGTTATGATATATGTATTGACGGTGATGAAAATATCGATAATCTGCTGGCCCGGCTGGAAGCTCTGCCGGTCAACGCTTATGTGGACTACGTAGGCGGGGAAATTAACGACGGGGATGATATAGGTATTACGCTGTATTTTTCACTGAAAGAGGAAATACCGTTTTCTCTTGAGGAGGGCAGTATTAATATGTCGGAAAACTCCGGCGTTTATGTGGGGAATTCTTATGAGGACAGCATAGAAAACGAAACTATCGGGCTTTTTGAAGACCGTCTGCATGTGGATGGGATTTTGGCAGGAGAGGGATTTTCAAAAAATACCAGGATTATTGCTGCGTATAGTCTTTTTACGGACCATTCGAAGAGACAGATAAAGGATTTTTTCGGCCTTAACGGAATATATTACGGAGCTGACTACGCTTTTACATTACATATCGGAAGTAATAAGACGGATTTATCAGAAGCAGAAAAACAACTGGAGGCGATAATCAGGTCATATGACAACATGACGATTAAAGCAGCAGAATCGGACAGTATGATATTGGAGAATAAAAGCATTGTCGAGAGAGGAACGTCAATAAGAAATATATTAATGATTGCTGCACTTGCGCTGTGTATTGTGAGTTCAATGCAGGTTGTACTCATCTATGTTACACGTAAGAAAAAAGAGATAATACTCAAATATGCTTTCGGAGTGAAAAAAAGCGTTATTTTCAGGCAAATTATGCATGAGGCGGCGGGAGCCGTAACCGCCGGAATTGCGGCGGCGGTCATTATAACCCTGATTATATATGTGGGCGCGTTAGGCTATAGTGCGGCGCGGGTGTTTCTGAACGGAGCAATCGCTGTTTTGGCGGTCTGGATTATATTTACCGGTATTTTTGCGCTTATTTTTATCCGAGTGTCCGGAACGGAAATTGCGGGGGAACTGGGGAAAGAGTGAAAATATGAGAAACAGCAGGAGAATAAAAATTGCGTTTGATATGTGCGTTCAGGAGGGCGTAAAATCCTTGCTGGGCATTGTCGTCGTATTTGCGGCATTTGTGATGTTTGGCTGTATATTTATGCTGCTGGGACATAATATGTCATATACGGATCGTATAGAAACAGGACTGAAGGTTCCTTATGAAAAAGTCGGATATATAAATATTGATTCAATGAAGCTTGATTATGAAGAAGAAAAGGAGGTAATCAGCCTTATACAGGAATGTGATGAGATTGAGTCGCTGGGACATGTCAGTTATGGTATTCAAAATACTTCCCGGTGTATATCTTTTCTGGGCGAAATCCAGTATGGACACCAGACGGTGATTCCGGATAATGAATATAATGTGGGAGAGATGGTTGAGACATATATAATGTCGGCAGGTGCATGGGATATTATGAATCTGCGTCTTCAGGAAGGAGCGGAGCCTTCACAATTAGAGCCTGATGACAACACAATACTTTTGTATCTGTCCGAACGATACAGCGGGTTGGTCAGCGTTGGTGAACATTATTATGATACCTATGAGGACGGAACGATAATATATGATTATGTTGTAGCAGGTTTTTTTTCACCGGATTCATATATTCTTGCCAATGGAACGGCAAACAGCACGAATAACCTGATTGATGCGGGTTGCTGCTCTATGGATTATGCTGTTGTGGAGGTGCCCGGTTTCTTATTTAATACGGCATATTTTTCAACAAAGGACGGCGGTTTTTCAGAGGTGAAAGAGTATCTGGGAAGCATTGCCCAAAATTACGGCATAGATATCGATATGTATGAACTTTCCTCCGTGCTGAAATTTCATAATGATAATACGGCCGCCGTTACAAAATATCTTATAGAAATTGCGGTTTTATTTACTGCCGCCGCAGTGCTGCTTCTGATTGGCATTCAAATCGGGCGCGTCATATCCCATGCAAAAGAATACGGCATATGGCTGACAAACGGTGCGCTTTTCCACGACATAGCATTGGTGACAATATACCAGAACATTATATATGTTATTCTGCCGATGATACTCAGCTGTTTCGCGGTTAGAAAGATTACGGATATGATTCTGTTGGGAAACGGCCAGACCGCCGGTCCGGTTATAAGTATATTCTGGGAAATGAATGTACCGCTGCTGACGGTTCTTGCCGTAATCCTTACTGCGGTTACGGCGGGAATTCCCATTATATTATTGTACAGAAAAAACGCAGCCGAACTTTTGAAGGGAGAGACAGCAGGATGATACGTCTGAAAAATATATTTAAATCCTATGGAAGTGAAAATGTAAAATGCAATGCCTTGAAAGGCATAAACCTTACAATTGATACCGGAGAATATCTGGCGATAATGGGGCCGTCAGGTTCGGGCAAGACGACGCTTTTGAATATTCTGGGAGGGATTGACCGCGCCGATTCGGGAGAGTATTTATATGATAATCTTAAGGTAAATGAGATGACCAACGCCATGCTTCATAAGTTTCGCAGAGACCATGTAAGTTTTGTTTTCCAGAATTTTGAGCTGATAAACTATTATACGGTTTTTGAGAACGTGGAGATGCCGCTTTTCGCACGAAGGATGAGCGCGTCGCAAAGGAAGAAAAAGGTTTGTGAAGCGTTGGAGCTTGCAGGGATAGAAGCACTGCGGAAAAAACTTCCAATACATATTTCGGGAGGGGAAAGGCAGCGCTGTGCAATTGCAAGGGCGCTTGTTTCAGACAATAACCTGCTGCTGGCAGATGAACCTACAGGGGCTTTGGACATAAAGACCGGCGAGGGAATTATGCGTGTGTTTGACAATTTGAAAAAAACGGGAAGAACGATAGTGCTTATAACCCACAATCCGGATGTGGCGGGCAGGGCGGACCGTATTGTAAATATTTCCGACGGAAATATTGTATAGCTGATGTGTATTATTTGAAATTTGATGTCGTTTACGTTGTTTAAAGCGTTGTTTGGGAAAGGGGTATTGATTTAAAATTTGATATGTGATAATATTTAATAAAATATTATACTAAAGATTAGGAATTTATTGATGGAAAATACTATTTTTAGTTATACGGATGAGGAAAGAAGACTTCTCAAGCGTAATACAAAGTTCAATATTGCAATCATAAGAGCAGGATTTAATATTTGCATTTTTGCATCGGTTGCGGCAGCTTTTCTGCTTTGGTTTAGAATAGTTATGCATCCAATAGTTATGATTATTACATATCTCATAATGTATTTACTCCTTATAGGAGGAGGGACATGTTCCATGCTGGGGATTCGAAGCTTCAGGAAAGAGAACGGTTATTTCCGGGCGGCATTTATTCTGGAAACAATATCAGTATTTTTAACGGCGTTGACGGCAGCGTGGGTATATCTGGTACTCAGATATGGATTACAGGGGATAAGATATAATCTTTTTGCATATTTTTTGCTCAGTTTGTGTCAGGCAATTGCAATGCTTGTGATGTCTAAAGGATACAGGCGGCTTTTAAGGGAGCAGGAAAAATTATACATACGTAATCATTTTAATGTGCTTGCGGCGCTGTTTGTTGCAATAGCGTTTTTTGTTCTTATGATAATTGTCACATTGGAGATATACTGTATTGTCGTTTTCGGCGTGGCGATAATCATATGCTGTCTTGTAGCCAACTACCAAATCAGGAGCATTCTTGAGGATGTTGAGGGGGAAAATATAACAATCTACTGCCTGTCTGTCAAAGGAACCGACTGGGCAATAGGCGCTGCTGTTATGGTTGCCGGGATGGCGCTGGTGTGCTTCCTCACATGGGGGCTGTCGCCGTTTTGACGCTTAATTAGATTTCAACAAACACGGCAGAATTACCGTGTAGACGTATAACCGATATCAG
>CALWMX010000059.1 GCA_944382105.1 uncultured Butyrivibrio sp. | reverse complement strand
AACGCAGAGAAAAGGTATCCATGTCTTTTTTTACCGCGCTCTCACTCAGTTTTAAGAATCTTCTCACCAAAAAAGGGCGTACATTTTTAACGTCTTTTGCCGGAAGTATAGGAATAATAGGCATTGCTCTGATTTTATCCCTGTCCAACGGTTTTCAGGCATATATTAACAAGGTTCAGGAGGATACAATTTCCACTTATCCTATCACCATTGAAGATGAAAGCATGGATATGACAAGCCTTATGGAAACCATACTCGGCAACGTTCATGACGATACGGAGCATGAAGCCGGACGGGTATATACCAACTCAATCCTCGGTGACATGATAAACGCAATGATGGCGGAAGTCAAAACAAACAGCCTCGGAGAGCTTAAAGCATATTTCGAAAGTGACGAATGTGATATAGAACAATACGTTACCGATATACAGTACGGATATGACATTGACCTTAATATATACGCTTCAGATATCTCAAACGGAATCAATAAAGTAAATCCCAGTACAATTATGGAAGATATTATGGGAATGTCGGGCGACGGCTCTTCATCCTCATCCTCATCGGTGATGTCGTCTTACAGCAATTCTGATATGTGGACTCAGATGATTGATAACCAAGAGCTTCTTGAATCCCAATATAATGTAGTAGCCGGAAGATGGCCGGAAAATTATAATGAGGTTGTCCTTGTAATAAGCGAAGATTCCACAATAACAGACGTTACTCAGTATGCTCTGGGTCTTAAAAATTCAGATGAGCTTAAGGACATTATGCTTAAGCTTGGCAGCGGGGAAGAGCTTGATGCGGAAGAAACAAGCTATTCCTATGACGATTTGCTCGGCCTTACCTTCAAGCTTGTGCTTTCAAGCGATTACTACGAATACGATGAACTGAATAACAGATGGAACGACAAACGTTCCGATGACAAATATGTTAAAAACCTGATTGAAGATGGCACCGAAATAAAGATTGTGGGCATCATACAGCCTGACGAGAACGCGGTAGCCACATCAATAAACGGAAGTATCGGCTATACCAAAGAGCTGGTTGATTATGTGATTGAACAGACGGATAAAACGGATATAGTCAAGGCGCAGCTTGCAGACGAAACAACGGATGTTTTTACCGGTCTTCCTTTTGCCACAAGCGAGGATGAAATTGAAGATATAACAATAGACGATGTATACGCATATATTGCCACGCTCTCAGAAGCGGAACAGCAGGCGGCGCAAATGTATCTTACGATGATGACTGATGAACAGATTGTGGATGTTTTTAAAACACAGCTTCAGACCAAATCGGCGAATACGTTCAAAGATAATATGGTTGCACTGGGGTATGCAGATGAAACGGTTCCTGCCTCAATAAATATTTACGCCAAGGATTTCCAGTCAAAAGACGCTATTTCGGACATAATTGACTCTTACAATGAAATGGTCACCGCGGAGGGTAATGAAAACCTTACAATTACTTATACCGACTATATCGGTCTGATGATGTCATCCATCAGCACGATTATAGATACAATTTCGTACGTGCTGATTGCCTTTGTGTCGATTTCTCTGGTGGTATCTTCAATAATGATTGGAATCATAACTTACATATCCGTTCTTGAACGCACCAAAGAAATAGGCATATTGAGAAGTATAGGTGCATCAAAGCATGATATTTCACGTGTGTTCAACGCGGAAACAATGATTGTGGGTTTTGTGTCCGGAACACTTGGAATACTTGTAACATTGCTGCTTAATATACCTGTGAACATGATAATAAAACATCTTACCGGAATTTCCGGAGTTGCGGCGCTTCCGTGGCAGGGTGCATTGATTCTCATAGCAATAAGCATAATACTTACGCTTATAGCAGGCCTTATCCCGGCCAAGGTTGCATCGAGAAAGGATCCCGTAATAGCGCTGAGAACGGAATAGCCAAATCAAATGAACATGCACAAAGTCCCGGCATCTTACCATATTGATGCCGGGACTTTATTGTTTAATTATTTCAGTATTACGCATCCGAAAGCCGGAATTGTTATTTCTTCCCCTTCTATAGCCGGCAGTTCTTCGCTTACAAGAAGATAATCGGCTATCTCCTGATAATTGTAGGTGTCTTTCGGCACCGTAATTGTAACTGCGTTTTCGCTGTCATTAAATATAAGGCTTATCTCACTGTCTTCATATGTCTTATGGATTGCACAGATATTGCCGTTCTGTGATGTGACGTCTTCCATAACAACAGGAGTTCCCCTGCCGATTTCAGGATATTTATTGCGGAGCTGTATGGCTTTTTTATAATAATTATATACCGAATATTCGTCGTCTTTCTGATCCTCATAGGAACCGAAGGAATGTTTTTGTTCCTCATAGGAAGGAGGTCCTGCCGTCATATCGGAAGAATTCTCATCATCTGTCCAGTACATCGGCGCACGTTTATTCTCATCCTTGCCGGAACCTCCCATTCCAAGCTCATCGCCGTAATATACAAACACATTGCCTGTGGAAAGTATCTGTATTCCGGCTGCAAGCTTAACTCTCTCAGCTTTGCGGAGAAGGAAACCTGCGGCGCGTCCCGTATCATGATTGGACAAGAATATTCCGTCAATCGCGTCAGGATTAACTTCATGGATTTCATTGTATATATTCACAAGACTCTGGGCCAGATTAGCACCCGCCTCGTCATTGCTGTTATTGTTCACCGCCTTGACTATGACTCCATCCTGATTTCCTATTGTAAAATCGAAAAGACTGTCGCAGCTGCTTGCATAAAACTGCTTCAATGTTGTAAACACATCCCAGACTTCCGCAACACAGTATATGTCTTCGTCAATACCATGAACATAATCACAGAACCAGCTCAGCGCCTCTATGCTTTTTTCGTTATTTGCTTCAAAATAATGAAGCGCCGCATCAAGCCTGAAACCCGATATTCCTTTGTCAATCCAGAAAGAAGCAATATCTTCAATCTCTTTCCGTACCGCTTCGCTTGACAGATTTAAATCCGGCATCTGATCCCAGAATACGCACTCATAACACCATGCATCATTGCCGCTTACGGTTTTCCAGCCGCTTGGACAGGAATCTGTTTTTTGAAAATTATAATATTCAAAATACGGACATTCATTTACATCAGGCTCTCCGTCTCCGATTTCGGCAAGATAATTGCAGGCGTCGATAAACCACTGGTTTTTGGCGGATGTGTGATTTATTACAAAATCCATATATATGTCTATATTTCTTTCGTCGCATTCTTTTACCAGTTCATCGAAATCCTCCATGGTTCCGTACTGTGAATCAATGCTATAATAATCCACAACATCATATTTGTGATACGTTGTGGACTGGTTAAAAGGAAGAAGCCATATGCTTGAAAATCCCAAATCTTCAATGTAATCAAGCTTTGATATAAGTCCTTGGATATCACCTATCCCGTCACCGTCGCTGTCACAGAACGAATATATAAATACCTG
>CALWMX010000058.1 GCA_944382105.1 uncultured Butyrivibrio sp. | reverse complement strand
TCAACGGTAAGAATACATTGAGAGCGTTCTTATCCGCACTGGTTTTGGCAGTGCTTGTTCCCGTTTACATTCTTATTATACATCTTACCGGGATATTCGGTGACTATTCCGTTGCAGTTAAAATCTGGCTGGCTGTCCTTGAGGCGTTCCAAATCGGTTCGGCATTTGCCGGATATATTATTCTTTCGCGGAGGGAAGAGGACCGGCAGGTTTTTTATTACATGGCGTATTACAGCATTACCCTGCTGGCGGTGCTTGTTGTCGCCGGATTTGATTTAAAGTCCAGCGGGAGCCTGCTTTTGTATATACTGGCGGCTTCTTTTGCGTCCCTGCTTCCTTTGCTGAAGGGCGTAAAATATAAAATCTACATGGCTGTTTTTGTTGCGGGAAGCATTGTCTCGGTATCCGTTGCCCGCAATGCCGTGCGCAATATCGTCGACGTAATTTTTATATGTGCGGCTGCCGCGGTGGTTTCGGAGATAGTAGGGGGATACTCAAATGAATGTGAGAGGGTAGGCATTAAGCTCAGAGCCAAGACAATTTCCTCTGAGAAGGACCCGCTTACGGGGCTTTCAAACAGGCGCGGGCTTAACCGGAAGGCTGCCGTTTTGTGGCCTTATTGTGCAAGGACAAAAACACGTGTAGGGATAATCGAAGTGGATATCGATTATTTCAAAAAATATAACGATAAATTCGGTCATCCGGCCGGGGACAGATGTCTTAAGCTTGTGGCAAAGGCGCTGAAAAATTCTGCCAGAAGGAGCGTTGACATTACCGCAAGGACAGGAGGAGAGGAATTCATAATTTTCGTTCAGGATATGAATGAGAGCGAGATTGTTGATTTTTCCATGAAAATCCGCCGGAATATTGCCGAGCTTAAGATACCTCACGCTTATGCCGGCGTTTCCAATTACGTTACCGTGAGCATGGGAATTGCCTATTGCATTCCGGGCGGTGATATTTCCTTTTCGGAGCTTTATGAAAAGGCGGACAGGGCGCTGTATCAGGCAAAAAGCAACGGAAGGAACTGTATAGTATGTAATAATCACGTGTACGGCAGAATGAGGAACGGTAAAGTTTTAGGGACCGCGGTTCCTATGTGAATAAACGGTATAATAGTATATCCCGGCTGGGATTTCGTATTCATACGATTTCACAGCCGGGATATATGTGGTTTTGGTATTATTAAAATACCGGAGAGTATTTGTCTATATCCTTACATTAAGAAACCGTTACCTTGGGATGGTAACGGAATCTTAAGGATATATGTGGGTTAATATCAGAGTATTAACTCTGAATAAGAGGGGGTTTGGTAATAAGAACATTACGTTCTTACACTTGTTATTTTATCTGCTGCATCATATAAAGTCAACAAAATGCGACAGACAAAAATCGTCACAATTTCGACAAAATGCCGCATATCCTGCGGTAAGAATGTCGCTTAAACCAAAACAGGCAATTCCTTACCGCAGGGCGGTGTATTAAACAGTTTTATTTACATCCGCTCTTGTATTTTTCCCTTGCCTCGGCAATTTTCTTTTCCTCGGCGGCAGGAGTAGGGTAATATCCCTTTGACGACATCATGTGAAATACGTCGTCCTGGATATCGTGCTCGTCTGCCAGGATATCCAGCATAACGTTGCGTACATGTTCATGTGAGCATTCGTTGGAAAAATTGTTATAAAGGTTAGTGGAAGCTTTTGCGGCGGTAAGTCCGTCTGCAAGAACTTCTTTGTCGGTAAAAATTCCGTCCATAATGGCTCCTCCTATTTTAAAAGTGAATATAAATCATTGTAATGTTTCTGGTGGCGTTTTGAAATTTCCATGAATTTGTTGGAAATTTCGGTGTCCTGAGTCTGGCTTGCAAGCATTTGGAATTTTTTTACCAGCAGTCCTTCTTCCGAAAGTGAGTCGTTGAGAGCTGCCAGCTCTTTTTCAGACAGATTTGTCATAATAAACCTCCTTATTTCTATATAAATTGGCGGCAGAAATACACGCTGGTATTATTGTGCGCGATTACGGCAATATTATGTGTAAAAACAGCGCTTATTTTTTTGTTGCGTACAATAAAAGATTGTGAGAAAATTAAAGCGTTGCATAAAACGTCAGCTATTACCGGGAGGATTTTATGGAGAATGTAATTTTTTTACAACCGCATTTTACTCATAATGTCTGGGGCGGAACCAGACTGAGAAAAGATTTCGGATATAATGTCCCGGGCAGCGATATAGGCGAATGCTGGGGAATTGCCGCGCATCCCAATGGAGAAAGCACCGTTGTAGGAGGAGAATTTGACGGAATGAGGCTTTCAGAGCTTTATGAGACTCACAGAGAGCTGTTCGGAAACTGTAGATCCCGGCAATTTCCGCTTTTGGTTAAAATTATCGATGCCAATGACGATCTGAGCATTCAGGTTCATCCATCGGATTTATACGCGATTGAGCATGAAAACGGCTCCTGCGGTAAGACCGAGTGCTGGTACATAATAGACTGTCCCGATAACGCGAGCCTTGTTGTGGGACATAACGCTTCATCGAGAGATGAAATGAAAAAAATGATTGAACAGGGAAGATGGGATGAGTTTTTGAGGAAGCTTCCAATAAAGAAGGGGGATTTCATACAGATTAATCCCGGGACCGTCCATGCAATCACCGCCGGCTGCCTTATACTGGAAACTCAGCAAAACAGCGACATAACTTACCGCGTTTACGATTATGAAAGGCTTACGGACGGTAAGCCGCGTCCTCTTCATATCAGGAAGAGCATGGAAGTCATCACGGTTCCGGATTATCCGGTCGGCGTAGGCATTGTTCACGGCAAAACGCCGGGTAAGTCAGAAAGGCTGCGTCTTATTGAAAACAATTATTATAAAGTATTCAGGCTTAATGTGGAGGAGGAACTTATTTTTACGCCCGACCCGCCTTTTACCAATATGAGCGTAATAGAGGGGCAGGGCAAAATCAACGGCACCAACGTACATAAGGGAGCGCATTTCATTGTGACCGCAGGCTGTGAGCGAGTGGAGCTTACGGGAAATATGCTTATAATAGCGTCGGTGCCGGTGCAGTAAACCTCATCTGCCGCATTTGTGCGGCGTCGAGGGCAGTTTGACAGGAGTTATTTCAGAAATTTCCTAATCAGTTTTCCGTTGGATTTTTTATATGGCTGATACCGCATAGGCAAATCAAGCCATGTCTTTTTATCCACAATGCTTTTGTAATGGGTGAAGGTGTCAAATCCGGCCTTTCCGTGGTAGGAACCCATTCCGCTTGCGCCCACGCCTCCAAAGCCCATATTTGAGGTGGCAAGATGTATTATTGTGTCGTTGATACAGCCGCCGCCGAAGCTTACCTCCGAGGTGACACGGCGGATTAATTTTTTATCCTCCGCAAAAACATACAGAGCTAACGGATGGGGTTCATTGTTCACATCCGCAATCAGTCTGTCAATGTGGGTATATGTCATAACCGGCATAACCGGACCGAATATTTCTTCCTTCATTATTTTATCGTCACGCGTGACGTTATCCATGACGGTAGGAGCAATCTGCAGGGTTTCTGGTCTGCTTTGGCCTCCGTGAACTACCTTTGAGGCGTCTATAAGCCCGCATATTCTGTTAAAATGTTTTTCATTTATTATCTTTCCGTAGTCCGGATTATCAAAGGGATTGCTGCCGTACTGGCGTACAATTTCTTTTTTTACCTGTGCGATAAAATCATCTTTTACATCCGCATGGCAGTAAATATAATCCGGAGCAACGCAGGTCTGGCCGCAGTTGAGGTACTTACCGAAAACAATACGCCTTGCGGCAAGCTTAAGATTGGCGCTTTTGTCCACGATACACGGACTCTTGCCCCCAAGCTCAAGAGATACTGGAGTCAAATGTTCGGCGGCTCTGCGCATTACTTCGCGACCTACTGCCTGGCTTCCCGTAAAAAATATATAATCAAAATCCTGTTCAAGAAGACAGGAGTTTTCCGCTCTTCCGCCCTCTACAACGGAAACGTATTCGGGCGGAAAACATTCTTTTACAATATTGCCTATAACCTTGCCTGTTGCCGGAGAGTACGCACTTGGCTTGAGAATTACCGTGTTTCCAGCGGCGATGGCGTCTGCCAATGGGTCGATGGTAAGAAGCAGAGGATAATTCCACGGACTCATTATGAGTACGGTTCCGTAAGGCGACGGTTTGACAAAGCTTCGTGAAACATATTGCGCCATGGGAGTCAGCACTCTGTGCTCCTTTGCGAAACGGCGGGTGTGTTTAATCATATATGATATTTCACTCAGAGAAAGCCCTGTCTCGCACATATAGCTTTCCAATGCGCTTTTTCCCAAGTCTTCCTTTATGGCTTTGTTGATTTCGTTTTCATTCCGGACTATAACCGAATGAAGTTTTCTGAGCGCGTTAATCCGGAAATCAACGGAGAGAGTGGCGCCGGATGCAAAAAATTTTTTCTGTTTTTCAATGATATTTTTAATTTCTGTTTCAGTCATATATTCCTCCCGAAAATGTTATAAAGCCTGCGTTTGTTCAGAGTCATCCGGCAAAGGATTTTCCGGAGACAGGGACATCACACAGTAATAAAACTGTTCAAGCTCTTTGGCATTCATAAGCTTTGGCACAGGATAAAGGGGGTTGGCTTCCTTATCTGCGTATCCTGCCAGCTCCGGTATGTCTTCCTCTCTGATTTCGGGAAGCACATCGGGAATGTTAAGGTCATTTTTCATTTGCTTTATCGCTTCTATGAAGGCTGCCGCGCCGGCCGCATCTTCCGTGGTGTCGCTGGCAAGGCCTGCCGCCTTGGCAAGCTTGTTAAGCTTGTGCTCTGCGGAGGAACCGTAGGCTTCAAGTACATGCGGAAGCAAAACTGCGTTTGCCAGACCGTGGGGCGTGTTGTATTTTCCGCCCAGCGAGTGTGCGACTGCGTGTACATAGCCCACATATGATTTGGTAAAAGCGCTTCCGGCAAGATATGCGGCGTAAAGCATGTTTTTGCGTGCTTTCATATCATTGCAGTTATTATATGCATTTCTTATATATTTAAAAATAAGCTTTACCGCTTTGACGGCGTCTTTTCTTGTTCCGGCCGTGGTCGAACGGCCTATGTATGCTTCCACCGCATGCGTGAGGGCATCCATACCGGTTGTCGCTGTCAGAGACGGAGGAAGTGAGCGTGTAACCTGAGGGTCAAGCACCGCATAGTGCGGAATCAGAGGGAAATCGTTAACAGGATATTTATGCCTTGTATCGGCGTCGGTGATTACGGCGGCAAGCGTTGTTTCGCTTCCCGTTCCGGCGGTTGTAGGGACGGCGATAAGAAGAGGCAGCCTGCGGCGTACCTTGAGAATTCCTTCCATGTCAGCAAGCTCTTTGCCGGGCCTTACGATTCTTGCGCCTACGGCTTTTGCGCAGTCGATTGACGAACCGCCTCCGAACCCTATTAAAGCTTCGCATTGATTGTCAATGTATTGCTGCCTTGCTTCCTCAACGTTGACGGTGGTAGGGTTTGCCACCGTATTATCGTACACCGCACATTTGATGCCTGCGTCTTTCAGGACGTCTTCCAAGGTTTTGGTAAGCCCGAAAGAACGGATGCTTTTGTCGGTGACAAGCAATACCGATGATATTTTTTTCTTCCCGAATAAATCCGGAAGCTCCGTTACGCCGGACAATATTTTAGGCTTTCTGTAGGGAAGGAAAGGTATTGCAATATGAAAAATCTGCTGATAGCACCGGCAGAATATTTTTTTGAAAATAAACATTATTCAGCGCCCTCCTTGAGATAATTTTTGAGATTGTCGGATATGAGCGTGAGCGCCTTGTAAAAAGTGCGTCTCTCGTCCTCCGTAAGCCCGTTGCCTCCTGCATTTACCGCCTCAATAACCATTTCGTCAACCTTGGCGGCAATTTCCATGCCTTTGTCGGTGAGCATAACCGGCGCACGGTAACGGTTAATGGTGGCGGTTTTTACATAACCCAGTCTGGTAAGCTCGGCCACTGTGCGGGACATTGCCGCTTTATCCTCCTCGCAGGCTGCGCTGAGCGCGGTGAGAGTCATGCCCTCCGGGTTTCTGTTCAGCTTAAAAATACACATGACATGCGTCCCTTTAAGGTTGACTTCAGTCATCTCGCGGTTTTTGATTCTTTGCAGGCTTTTGTATATCTGTGTGATTGTTGTTGTAAATATATCAAATCGCTCAATCATTGTATTTCCTCCTCGTATTTATTTTTATCGGTAAACATAAATATTATATAGGTCTAATGTTGATTAGTCAACATCCGGTGTGTGTTTTTTGTTGCGGATTCCCGTAAAAGTAACTATAATTTATAGTAAAAAGTATAAAATAATTCCCTTTTTTTCCTTTTGGAGTTACGGTATAGTACATAATGATAATTCATGCTGTTGTCGGGCAGGCCCTGATGCGCGGCCCGGGAAGAGCACCAACTATTTATTTGATATGGGAGGATTTTACAATGGCTAATCCATACCTGCCCGGCTGGGAATATATTCCCGACGGAGAGCCGAGAGTGTTCGGCGACAGAGTTTATGTATACGGTTCACACGATAAAGCGGGCTCCGACAGTTTCTGCGACCATGTGCTTAAGTGCTGGAGCGCGCCTGTTGACAATTTGAACGACTGGGTCTGCCACGGCGATATTTTTCACACGATTCCTGACAGGGACCATCCGGCGGACACTGACTGGACGGACGGCAATAACCAGCTTTTTGCGCCGGATGTGGTTGAAAAGGACGGCAAATACTATCTGTACGCATACATTATCAACGCGAAAGGCTGCGTTGGCGTAAGCGACAGGCCTGAGGGGCCTTTTAAGCTTCTGTCCAGGTATAAATATACAATGCCGGATGAGATATGCTGTGACGGATGGTTCATCGACCCGGGAGTATTTGTGGATGATGACGGTAGAACATATATTTACTGCGGTTTTGAGCGTTCTTTTATGGCAGAAATCAACGGCAGCAATATGTATGAGATTATAGACGGAAGCGAGATTGAACACATTATACCAAATGAGGTGACAAAACAGGGCGGATTTGACGCCAAGGAAAAAATATTTTTCGAGGCATGTTCAATGCGCAAGATAAACGGTACGTACTATCTTATTTATTCCCCCAAGCAGGGAACAAGGCTTGCTTACGCCACATCGGACAAGCCGACGGGGCCGTTTACGTATCGCGGGTACATAGTTGACAACGGCGTTGACTATCCGGGCGGCAATGACCATGGCTCGGTTGCGTGCATTAACGGCCAGTGGTATATTTTTTATCACAGGATGACTAACGGTTCAATCATGTCAAGAAGAGCCTGCGTTGAGAAGATACAGATACTTCCGGACGGAACAATTCCTACGGTTGAGATGACGTCTCTCGGTTTTGAGGATGCGCTTTCTCCTTACAGGGTAACGCCCGCCGATATAGCCTGCGTACTTAAGGGTGAGGCGTATATCACGGAGAAAAACGTTTTTGAGAGGGTTATTACCAATATCAAGGACGGCACCGTTATCGGATATAAATATTACGAATTCGGTGAAGACTACGGTTCCGCCACAATGGAGTTTGCCGCGCAGATTAACGGAATGGGCGCGGACTGCAAGCTGCATATACTTATAGACGGCGAGGACGGAGAGGAAATAGGCATGGTAAGAATAGGCCATGACAGCGCAACGGTGAGCTGCATAGTCAAAGCGGTGACGGGACGTCATTCGGTGTTTTTTAAGGTGGATACGGATTACGAGGGCTGGACCAAAGGATATTTTGAAAATAAAGCCTTGTTTGAGCTTAAGTCATTTGTATTTATGAAATAGCAGTAAAATGCGGTTATGATAAACCGTTCAGGGATATCTATGGATAATTAACAGAAAAATATATTAAAATGGTTCAGGAGGAAAAACAATGAAAATCACAAAGACACAGCTTACGCCTGCAAAGTGCGCCCTTGATTTGGGAGACGGAAGCGAGAGAGGATTGTATGTAAATCAGGATTACATCCTGAGAAAGCTTGGCAGACCGCACAGAGGAATTAACATTATGTATTGTTATTATCCCTTTGATGAGCAGTGGCCCCAGAGGGTAAGCGAGGCGTGCAAAGACGCTGATATTTCATTTGCATGGGATTATCCTTATGACGATTATTTTCCGTATCTGGGAGGCATTGGAGGCAGCCGCGACGGAGAGCCTTTCACATGCATGAGAGATATCAGGAGGCATGGCCAGGAGGTTGTACTGACACTTACCTGCGACCCGAATGTAACGGATGAACAGATTATCGCGATTGCCAAGGATTTGGTTCCTTACGGACGTATGATGCTGCGCCTTAACCACGAGGCTACGGGAGACTGGTTCACATTTACAAAGAGGGCAAGTTATCAGGGCATAGCCGATTTTTATGTCAGATTCCAGAAAATACTCAAGGAGTATGCTCCTAATGTTTCAACTATCCTCTGCATAGGAGGTCTTGAGCCGGGTTCCGAAAAAATCGAAAAGGAAGAAGAGTTTTCAGAGGCGGTCAGGACCACGGATGTATGGTCTGTTGACCAGTATCTTTCACTTAACTGGGGCTGGCCTTATGAGGTTGCGCTCAAGACAAACAGCAAGCATAAGAGGACGGATCCTAAAGAGATATATGACGGAACCAAGGCAGCTTATAAGCGTTTTAAGTATATCAACGGCGGAGAGACAAAACCGATGCTTATATCGGAATTTAATGCCGACGGTGATGTAACCGGACCTTTTGACCAGATCGCCACGGTAAGGGAATTCTGCGAATATATCAAAAATGATGATGAGAGATGGCTGAGCGGCTTTACCTTCTATCAGTTCAGGGATGACGGGAGGCTGGGACTTGAGATAACCGACCCGAACAATTCCGATGTGGGCGTAGAACAGCCTGTTCTCGGAGCTTACAGGGAGATAATGAATGATGATTTCTTCAAACAGGGAATTGAAGAAAAAGGCGAAGCCAAGCTTCCTGTCACACTCCGCTGGGGAAGCTCAGAGGATTCCGAGGGAATAGCAATCGAGATAGATCTTGAGAAAAATCCTGTATTTGCGGAGGCTTATTTTGAAGGAAGCCTTGTCGACGCCAACCTTATGATGGAAATCAACGGACAGTGGTTCTATAAAGCGCCGGGCGTTAAATTCGTAGACTTTATGCCGGCATTTTTCGACGGCAAAATAACAGGACCGTGCAAGACAAAGCTTAATATTTTTGCTCCTCCCGCAACCGGAGAGAACGACCCGTCACAGGGAGAAGACTGGATGACAAATTATTACTATGAACTTAAAGAACTTCCGAAACTTCGTTTTGAGTTCGAGCCGGTAATGTAAATATCATGGCGTAAAGCACCGTGCTTTCAGGCATTGACGGCATATATGCCAAATGCCTGAAAGCGGGCAAATAACAGACGGCAGGCATAAAGAAATGTATGACATCAAAGGGTATACTTTAATTGAAAACACGGATATTGACGATATCAAAGGACGTGGACTGATATATGAACATAATAAAACCGGAGCCAAGGTTGTGGTGCTCGATTGCGAGGACACACAGCCTTCTTTTGCGATTGCCTTCAGGACGCCTCCCGAAGAAAACCGGGGCACTCCGCATATAATTGAGCATTCGGTATTCTGCGGTTCGCGCAAATATCCCTTAAAGGATCCTTTTGTTGAGCTGATGAAGGGCTCCATGTACACATTTCTCAATGCCATAACCTACGGCGACATGACGGTTTTTCCGGTGGCCACCACAAATGCAAAAGATTTTGAACACCTTACGGATGTATATCTTGACGCCGTGTTTAATCCGCTGTTTCTTGAAAACGAGGCCGTATTCATGCAGGAGGGCTGGCATTTTGAGACTGGGGATAATACCAATCGGAAGGCCGGAGAGTTTTCCGGAATTTATAATGGGGAGACAAAATTAAATGTGAGCGGCGTAGTGTTTAATGAAATGAGAGGCATGGAGGATTCCCCAGACTATATACTCAACAATAAGCTTAAAGAAATACTTTACCCTGACACGCCGTACAGATATGTTTCCGGCGGTGTGCCGGAAGAAATCATCGAGCTTACCTATGAAGAAATGTGCAGATATTATAAAAGCCATTATCACCCGTCCAACAGTATAATGATACTGTACGGAAAGTTTGACATTCCCCGGAAATTGTCATATATTTCAGCCGAATATCTGGATAAATATGAGAAAATAACCATGAACAATATAATGCCGCTGCAAAAAAGCTTTGACGCTCCGGCCAAAGCGGAGTGCTTCTATCAGGCATCGGACGAAGAAAACGCCGTGAAAGGGACATATTATGCCTACGCGGCCGTGGTTGCAGATACGCACAGCGCAGAGCTTTCCATAACTTTGCAGATACTGAACTATGTGCTCTGTCTTGCGCCGGGAGCATGTCTCAGAGAGGCTTTTATGGAGGCAGGAGTGGGCGAAGACCTGGATGTGGTTATGGACGACCAGATGAGACAGGCTTTTTACGGCTTTGAATGCTCCGGCTGCCGTGACGGAGAAAAAGAAAGCTTTGTAAATATTATCGAAGATACGTTGAAAAAAGCCGTCAAAGAGGGTCTTGACAAAGAAATGCTGTTTGCGGCTGTGAAGAATATCGACTTCAATTACAGGGAGGCGGATTTTGACGGCTCGCCAAAGGGACTTGCTTACTCGGACATGCTTCTGGAAAGGATGCTTTTTGACGAGGAAGAACCGTTTGCAAGGCTCAAAGTCAGAGAGGCCGTTGAGCGCGTAAGGGAGTATATCGGAACGGATTATTTCGAGCGTTTCATTCAGGAAAAAATACTGGATAATCCGCATAAGGCAATCATTGAAATGAAGCCGGACCTTGATATGTGCTCCGGAATTTCGGAAAGGCTTGCAAATAAAATAAGAAACCGTTACGCCGGGGAAAATCCGGCAGAGCTGGAGCGAAGATGCGCAATTTTTGAAAAATATAAGCAGGCGGATGATGATGAGAAGCACAAGGAAATGATACCGGTGCTTGCAAAAGAAGATTTGCAGACGGACAGGCCTTATACTGCAACAATCAATCTGACGGTAAACGGGAGAGCATTTATGTTCCAGCCGAGAAAAACCAACGGTATAGGCTATCTTAACCTTGCTTTTGACATTAGGAAGCTTCCGGAGGAAAGGCTTCCGTATGTGAGGCTTTTGGTGGAACTTCTCGGCGTGCTTGACACGGAAGAGTATTCTTATTCAAAGCTTACCAAACTGATTGATATTCATACCGGAGGAATATATAATTATATAAGCATTGCGGACGGAACCGTGAGCAACGGTAAGGTCACGCCGCTTATGCTTCAGCGGACGGGTTTTTTCTACAATGAAATCGATAAAGTATGCGCTCTTAATTATGAAATACTGTGCCGTACCGATTTTAGCGACCGGAAATATATAAAGGAACTGCTGTTGCAGCTTAAATCGACGTACACGGGCAGTTATTCCGCGTCTGCCGGAGAAACGGCGGCCGATATAGGAAGAAGCGGATTTTCCGAAACGGCGCTTTTATATGAGAAAATACAAGGCTATGATTTTTACCGTTTTCTCTGTAATCTGACCGAAAATTATGAGGAATACGAACATGATATTTCCGAAAAGCTTGCCGATACCCTCCGGAAGCTTACCTCCATTGATAACTGCAGGATTATATATGCGGGAGAAGAAAAATCGCTTGAGGATGTCAGGAAACACGTTGAAAAGCTCATTGAGGATATAAGGAACGCCCAAAAGGACAGGGGCGCGTCCATACTCCCCAAAACCTGTAATGCAGCGCTTCGGGAAGGTGAAAGCGCCGCAGATGCCGGAGCCGCGGGGAATAGGAATAATGACGGTCTTCTGCATCTTACGCCCGTGAGGAAAGGCAGCATGGCTTATATTGCTCCCACGCAGGTACA
>CALWMX010000057.1 GCA_944382105.1 uncultured Butyrivibrio sp. | reverse complement strand
AGTATAATTACGTCTGGTTTCAATATCCGCATCCCGCAGAACGCTTTCATCGCAAAACATTTCCATATCACGTTTCATCAGATTCATCGCCACCCACACAAGCGGATTCCACCAATGCAGGCATATTGCAACCATCATAAGCAGTCGCACTATATGATCGCAATGTTTTATATGCATCCTCTCATGACTTAAGATTGCCTCCAATTCATTGCCTTCCAGCCCGTATGGAATGTATATTTTTGCTTTAAAAAAACCCATAACAAACGGTGCCGCAACTTTATCCGACTGCCAGACATTGTCCTTATATCGGGTGGCAAAACGCATTTTCCTGTGCATATGTATATATTTGGTCACCACATACACCTGAATTCCAAATGCCCCGCAAAGATACACCGACAGAATTATCTGTTGAAAGAGACGTGAATTAAACAAATTACGTATCAGGGGCTGAGCAGACTTTCCTGCCGGTGAAATTTCACTGTTTTCCGCTATATCAGCAGTTATGTCATAATCAGTATGAATGTCCTCTGTATTTCCGGTGTATGCCGTGTTTCCGGCACTTACGGCATTGTCACCGGTCACCCCGGATATGGAATTTTCCTTTTCCCCGCTATATACCTTTCCCGAAGAAGTATTTTCACCATTCCCAACATCATCTGCCTGATTGATTACCGCCTCCACTGCGGGCTGTGGCAGCACGCCTATACTGCTTTCAATAAATACGGGCAGAATCAGCCTTGCCACCACAAGGAGCCACAGCATATGTATATAAATCTTAGGAAGGCGTCTTGTAAAAAGCCGTATAATAAGCACAATTACAATAAGCAGACTCGCCTGTATTCCCATTGCAATAATCATTTCCATATATCTACCCCCGTCAAAAAATTATTTTTCTTCTTCAATCATTTTACGTATGCGCTCTGCTTCCTCTTTTGACAATTTCCTGTCCTTCAGAAAATGCGCAAACAGTCCCATAACATCACCATTGAAAGTCCTTTCCAGAAAATGCTCGCTTTCCTGCTTTACGATTTCCTCCTGCGGAACAACGGAGCGGACTATCGTGTTGACATTTTCAATAATTCCCTTTAATGACAGATTTTTGATAACCGTATAAGTCGTGGACTTCTTCCACCCCAGCGCTTCCTCGCAAAGCTTCACAAGCTTAGGCGATTCCACCGGCTCATTTTGCCACAATATAGTCAAAAAACGATACTCACTTTCAATAATTTTATATCCCATGCGAACTCCTATATCTAGTCTATATTTTTAGACCACACATTTAATATACTCCATATGAATATTACTGTCAATATAATTTTCAATCTGATTTGGGAATTTCATGTAAATTATCACAAAAAATCCATGCGTTCTGCGTTGTGCTGCGCCCACAGCGCGTTACCGGACAGTCCGGCTCAATCCAGGCTGCCTTGCGGCACATAGGAGATTCCGTTTAATGCTGCTCCGTTCCCGACCTGACATGGTTCACGGATTCCTATTGCGCAAGACCCAGATTTCAACACCCGACTGCCCGGGCTGCCGCTGCAGACAAAGCCCGAAACAGAACATCACCCCTGCTATAGCGGATTTCAGGTACAGGGAGCCGCTACTTCCCCGGCTGCATGGAAATGTAATAACATATTAAGTTACGGCGCGTGCCGAGATAATGGTTAGTATACCCATTTTAAGAAAATATGTCAAGGATTTAGTGGATTTCTTCTCCGTTTACTATCACACTCTCTATTTCAGAAATATCGAGCACGTCTGCCATCCAGCCGCAGTATGTACGGTATTTCACTCCGTCTTCTTCCTGCACGCTGCCATTTGAGGCCTCCCCTGCACATTCTTTTTCTACAAGACTGAGATTTTCCCCGTTTTTAAGCTTCAGCTCCACACTATCCAGTTTTTCTCCATATTCTTTCTGAATTCTGTATCCGAAAGGCGAAATAAGAATTTTAGCTCCGTTTTCCCTTTCAAACTCAATGCTCCTATGGCAGCCTCTCAGCTGAAATGACGGTGGTTCCTCATTTCCTTCCGAATATTTATAGCTTTCATTATCCAAAAGATATATTTTATCGTCATATTCCGCCCCATACTCCGGCCCCATATAAAAATTATAATACAGATACAGCTTACCGTCCTTTTTTTCGGAATCGTAAACAGCATAATGTACCGGGCCTATGTTTTCCCGAAAAGGCTTTAAGCAGAATCTGTAATTTTCACCAAAACAGGACTTGTCGTTAATATCGGTATACAATTTTTCTCCGTCGATACGGCTTACCTCAAAAAGACATATTCCCCTTGTGACATCTTTTTCATAGTATACTCTTAAAAGACGTATTTTGTAACCGTCTGCCTCCACTTCTTGATTATCTCCGTACATCATGTCCTCGACCATACTGTAATCATTGTCTTCATTATACAGTCTCTGAAGCATTGTTTTTTCCGGCCGGTTAAGTTTTCTGATTAATAAAATATTAGAAATCACAAGCGCCGCGATTATTACTGCCGACACCGCAAGAAGAATATTTTTCTTCATGTTCACATATCTCCCCTCTGTAAAAGTAGTTTTATTTCTGCTTTTTCGCCCGCATATTTTTAAAAAAATCCTGCATCATTTCACGGCATTCATCTGCCATTATGCCTGTGGTCAGTTCAGCTTTATGATTAAACCCGTCCATTTGCAGCAGATTAATGACTGACCCTGCACATCCTGCCTTCGGATTCATGGTTCCAACCACAACCCGGGGTATCCGCGCCTGCAAAATCGCGCCCGCGCACATGGGACAAGGCTCAAGGGTCACATACATCGTACAGCCTTCAAGCCTCCAGTCACCTATTACCCTGCAGGCTTTTTTGATTGCCATTATCTCGGCATGCGCAAGCGTACTCTTGTCCGTGTTGCGCCTGTTATAGCCGCGGGCAATTATTTTGTCCTCATAAACTATGACGCAGCCTATGGGAACCTCAACAGCGCGGGCCGCTTTTCCGGCAAGCTTTATGGCCTCATGCATATATTTTTCGTCCGTTGTCATATTTTTACGTCTCATTTTATCTGTACATCCCTCGGATTAATCAGCACATACCGTCTGTGGTCCGTATAGCCTCCATGAAGAAATATCACCGCTTTTGCAAGGCTCTCAAACTCAAATCCCAGTCTTGTAAGCAGGCTTATGGAATTAATATTGCCGGACAATGTATAGGCTTCAATGCGATGCAGCTTTCCCTCCTCAAAAACAGCAGTAACCAGTTTTGAAACCGCCTCCAGAGCATATCCGTGCTTCTGGTATTCCGGAAGCAGCTTATAACCCAGTACGCATGAATTATATGAGCCTCTGATGATATTGCTGAAAGAAGCAGTTCCGACTATTATGTCAGGATGCTCCTTCAGGAAAAAGAAATATCTCATATAAAAGCCATGCAAAAAAGCCTCATATTCTCCGCGCAGCGCAGCAGCCTGATAATCCAATGTATAATATGCGGCATTCTTAGGCGATTCAACCGCATCAAATTCTTTCCGTCCGTCAGAATAAAATTTAAGCACCGATGACGCATAAGTCTCGTTCAGAACTCTTATAATCAATCGTTTTGTTTCATACTCAAACTGCATGACAATACCTGTCCCTGTAAGGAATAAATATAGCGTACACAAAATCCAAATAGTATTATAAAGGATTATAATTTTATATTTATTGAATGTCAATAATACATTTTACTCCACAGCTTTGAGGGATTCAGCCATAGGTATTTTGTTTACCCTGCGTTTCATAAACAGATTGACCACAATCGCAAACAAAACCGTACAGATTAATGATATAACATAGCTTGCAAATGTAATTTTTTCGGGAAAATACATATTGTCTATCAGTATCTTGTCCATAACCACGTGATGAAACAACGTTCCCAAGGGCATTCCGATAACTGCCGCAATCAGGGACAAAATCAGATTTTCCCTTAACACATAGCTTTCCGTTTCCTTAGGATAAAATCCCAGAACCTGAACCGTAGCAATCTCACGGCTCCGTTCAGCCAGATTAATATTGGTAAGATTATAAATTACAATAAACGCCAGCGCTCCGGAAAAAATAAGCAGCAGCCATATAATATAATCAAGGCACTCCATAGCCTCGTCAATTGATTCCTTTGAATCCTCAACGAAGCTTATCCCGGACACTTCTGAAATACCCATAAGCTCCTCCGATACGGAATGCGTATCCTGATTCGTACTGAGATAAATGGTATTGCTTTCCCACTGTCCCAGGCTGTCCGCTCCTGTTGCAGAGGACAAAACCACATAATTATCTATATAATTATCAAATATTCCGCTTACTTCAACCTGAATCGCATTAAAATCCGAATCCTGTATTTCAACAGTATCACCGATATTCAAATCAAGCTTCTCCGCCACCTTACGGCCAATCAGCGCCTCCCCCTCTTCAGGAAACGCCAGTTCTTCCTCGCCGTTTCGAAAATTCCAGAAACCGCTTACATCCTCCGTGTCAAATCTCAGCATCTGAACCGACCTCATTGTTTCGCCGCCTGTAAGCCTTACCCGCTCCGTAGAAGCGGCAAGCGTATGATTTTCTCCCGGCAGTCCGTCAATGGCACTCTGAACCCGGTCCTCATAGCCCGCAATATACGAAACCTCCAAATCGTACTGCTGAATCTCTTCATACTGCAGCTCACCAAGGTCAATCATTGAATCTCTGATGCCGAAAGCGGTCACAACCAATGCCGCACAACAGCTTACACCCAGCAGAAGCATTACAAGTCTCTGCTTATAACGAAACATATTTCGTATTGAAACTTTATGAAGAAACGACAGTCTTTTCCAGATAAAAGAAATTTTTTCAAGAAAAATCCTTTTGCCTTTCTTGGCCGTCCGCGGCCTGATAAGTCTGGCCGGAACGCTTCTAAACTCACGGCTGCATGCTATAAGCGTACTTCCGGTGATTCCAATCAGTGCCACCGCCAGCGTTTCAAATGCAAGCAGCGGGCTGAAAACATAGCTTATCTTCGCAAAATCATAAAGAGAACCGTATGCCCACCAAAAGATTGCCGGAAGTCCCCATGTTCCAAGGAAAAATCCTGCCGCCCATCCGATTGCCGTAGCGCTTAGAGCATACAGCATGTATTTCCACATCACCGAGCCGTCGGAAAAGCCCATTGCTTTAAGAACGCCTATCTGGGTACGCTCCTCTTCGACCATACGCCCCATGGTGGTAATGCAGACCATCATGGAAATAAGCACAAAAAACACCGGGAAAATATTGGCAATGCCGCTGATTATTGAAGTATCCCCTTCAAAGCTCAGGTATCCGGCATTCTCATCCCGGGTAAGAACATAATATTTATCGGTAATCGTTTCTGCGGCATCCGTTATTTCCGGCTCATATAAATCAATCAGCTCGTCATATTCGTCACTGTAAACTTCCTCTTTCTCGTCAACGGTAACATAGATGCTTGTGTACACGTCACCTGCAAAGCACTCCTCCATAATATAAATAAACCCTGCAGGAGCGCCCCCGGAAAGCATGGTTGTCCCCCTGTCGTCATTGAGATAAAGCGGGGAATTGACAAGACCGACGATAGTATATTCCGTCTCGGTAAGTCCGTAAGCAACCGTATCCGAATTATCAGGAGAAACCGTCAATACGGTTCCGATATCCTCCTCCGTAAAAGCTTCGTCGTCAACCACGCATTCATTGGCTGCCTCCGGCATTCTTCCGGATACAACGGACGGCATGTTGATATATGACGGCATTGCAACAAGCTTATATGCCGCGATCGTATCTCCGGTTTCAATCAGCGCATCCAGTTCACGGCTCCCTTCAGCCCGTGAAACCCCTTCTATGCTCCCGAAAGTTTCAACATCGGAGCCACTGAAACCGGTAACCGATATAATCTGAAAATCATAAAAATTCTGTTCGTCAAAATATTTGCCGGCCGTGTGCGCCATAGCAGGCTTGGTAATTTTAAGTCCTGCAAAAAGGCCTACGCTCAATGCAATAATCATAAGCAGCGCAAGATAACGTCCGAAAAAAGAACGTATGCTTCGCCCGGTAAGTTTTGTTATTGAACTTTTCATATGTATCACCACTCAATATTATCAATAGAAACCGGATTAGAGTTACAGATACAGCTTTCAATCCGTCCGCTTTTTATGCGGAGCACACGGTCCGCCATCGGCGCTATGGCCTGATTGTGAGTGATAATCAAAACCGTAGTGTTTTTCTCACGTCCGAGCTGTGACAGCAGCTTAAGCACCGACTTGCCCGTTTCATAATCCAGCGCACCGGTCGGCTCATCGCAAAGCAGCAGCCTCGGATTTTTGGCCAGCGCCCTTGCGATGGCAACTCTTTGCTGCTCACCGCCCGAAAGCTGCGCAGGAAAATTTGACGCTCTGTCCGAAAGCCCTACCAGTTCAAGCGCTTTTTCCGCCGGAATATGATTTTCGCACAGCATGGCCGCAATCTCAACATTCTCAAGCGCCGTCAGGTTGGGAATTAAATTGTAAAACTGAAACACGAATCCTACGTCATGCCGTCTGTATTCCACAAGCTTCCGTTTACTGAGAGCCGCAACGTTTTTGCCGTCCAGCCAGATTTCCCCGGAGGTCACCGTATCCATTCCGCCAAGCATATTAAGAAGTGTTGTCTTTCCTGCTCCGGAGGAACCCAGTATTACGCATATCTCCCCTTTTTCCACGCCGAAAGAAACATCTGTAAGCGCAGGAATACTGACCTCTCCTGTCTTGTATATTTTACTTACATGACTGAATTTGATAAATTCCGACATACATTCCTCCTGAAAATGTAAATCTACAGTATGGAAACCATTCCCATATTACTGATTTGCATTCTTATGTTTGCTTTTATTTTAATTCCCTCATATGTACTATTTATGTCAAAATTATTTATTTTCTATAAAAAAATATAAATTTTTTCTAACATTCAAGCTGCCTGTACCAATACCCGAACTGACTTAACTGCATATCGCTGCGCATGCTGAATTTAAAGTGGTTAAAGCCGAACATGGCCGCCGTGTTTCTGTCTCTTCTGGCAAACACGCCCGGAACCCCGATAAAATATCCGCAAGGTTCTTTTCCGTACATTCTCCCCAATATAAGATGCCTGAACTGGAAATATCCGTGATTGAGAAAGCTGTTGTTTTTCAGCCCCCAGTTAGTGTCCGGAAGCCTGTCAATGTCATCCGGTGTAATCTCGATTATGTCATAAAGCTCGTCATCCGCAAACAGAAAAAGACGTCTACGGCCCTTTGACAGCTTTTCAAACCAGTCTCCGTCCTTACGGTACTGCATAGGAATCGCACCGGGTTCATCAGTTCCCATATCTTCGTCATCAGCCACCTCTGCCGCAGTGAGCACAGGCTCTTTGGCATCCTCCGTCTGATTTGATGTCGGTTCCTCACCATCTGCGGCTTTATTTACGTCAGGCTCGGTATTTTTTTCTTCCATACCGTACTCAGGCGTGCTTACCGGTTTCCCTCCTGCAAATTCCACTAAAATTTCTCCGCTGCCGCTGGACCAGTCTCTTGCCGCAATGTTTTCAGGCATAAAGCCCAAATCGTCCCATTCGCTGGCAAACATTCTTCCCCGTCTTAGAGCGGAATTTTCGTTCTCCCTTGCCTCCTCAATGTAAAGGCCTTTAATATCACCGAAATCTATTCCGCTTTTTTCTATATCAAGCGCGCTTCCCGAATACCGGTATTCCCCCATGCCGTTCCTGATGCTCATATCGCCAAGTTTAATTCCGATTATTCTGGCATTTTTCCTGTAAAACAGATTTACCGCCCACATATAACTATTCTCCGAATAGGCGCCCTTCATATTTATCTGCAGCTTTAAAATATCCTGTCTGACCTCAATTTTGGCAAACCCCGTATTTTTGCATTTCTGGCCGTCATTGTAGGAATATATGTATGCCACCATCCTATTGTATTCCATATTAAAACACTCCCTTCCACATAGTTACTTACTGTAAAAATATATAAAAGGAATGTCTGATTTATTCTTTTTATTTGCTGCATTCAGAGGAAAAAAAATCTGAAAGTCCGGCGAATTCTTCAAGAGTAAGCGCTTCGCCCCTTACGGACAGACCTTTCCCAAGCTTCTCTACCGCACGGCAGATTACCTCCTTGGGAAAGCCGATTTCAGGAGAGTTGTTGAGCCCGTTAACAAGCGTTTTGCGTCTCTGATTAAATGATGCCCTGATTATACGAAACATAAGCTTTTCATCCAGAACGGAGACCGGGCATACATCATGCTTTTTGAGACGTATGACTGAAGAACCCACATTCGGCCTCGGCATAAAACATTCCGGCGGAACGTTCACGACAACTTCGGGCTTGGCATAATACTGCACCGCCAGCGAAAGCGCACCGTAATCCTTGCTTCCCGGCCCTGTCTGCATACGCTCTGCCACCTCTTTTTGAACCATAACCGTAATGCTGTCAACGGGAGCCTTGCTCTCAAAAAGCTTCATGATTATGGGCGTAGTTATATAATAGGGAAGATTTGCCACCACCTTAATCGGCCTTGCGCCGTTTTTCCGTGCCGCAAGGGCATGAATATCCACTTTGAGTATATCATCATTGATAATAGTCACATTATCGTACTCCGAAAGCGTATCCTCAAGGATTGGAATAAGTTTTTTGTCTATTTCAACGGCAGCCACCTCTCTTGCATTTTCGCAGAGAAGCTGTGTCATCGTTCCTATTCCCGGACCGATTTCAAGTACGAAATCCTCCTTGGTCACTCCCGCCTCACGAACTATTTTTTCGACTATCCCCTGCTCAATCAGAAAATTCTGCCCGAATTTTTTCTGAAAGACAAAATTATACCTGTTGATTACCGCAAGCGTATTGGTGGGATTACTCAGATAAAACTTACTCATATATTGTACATTCTCCTTGCGTTGTCGTATGTGGAGGAAACTACCATATCATATGGCATTTTTTTGATATCGGCAATGCACCGGGCTATAATCGGCAGGTTAAGCGATGAATTTCGTTTTCCCCGGTGCGGCACCGGCGCCAGATACGGACAGTCAGTCTCAAGCAGAATCCTGTCAATAGGCGCATAGGCAATGACTTCCCTTGTCTTGTTGTTGTTTTTAAATGTGGCGGCGCCGCCGATGCCGATATAAAAACCCATGTTAAGATATTTGGCGGCCTCTTCCTTATGATAAGAAAAACAATGGACTACCCCTGTGCATTCTCCCGCTTTTTCCGCGCACATAACGTCATAGGTATCCTTGGCGGCTTCCCTGGAATGAACGATTACAGGCTTATGCAGTTCCTTTGCCATGGCAATCTGCCTTGCAAAAAAGTCCTTCTGCTGCTCTTTGTTATCTTTATCCCAGTAATAGTCAAGTCCTATTTCACCTACAGCCGCTATTTTAGGATTATGACCTGTCTCGTGGGCTATCCATTCCAGTTCCTTATGTGTCACGCCTGCAATTTCACTTGGATGTATTCCCAGTGCGCCATAGAAAAAATCATATTTATCCGTAAGCTTTACCGTTTTATGACACGTCTCCACATTGGAACCAACATTGACAACATATTCTATTCCGTTAGGTACAAGGGAAGCTATAAGCGCTTCCCTGTCCTCGTCGAATGCTTCATCTTCATAATGTGCATGGGATTCAAAAATATTACTCATCAACCTACCTCTGCACCGTTTGGCACATCGCTTTCCGCCGTGAGAAGGACATATTCGCCCTTGTCGTTTTCCGCGCAAAGCAGCATTCCCTCGGAAAGAACACCTGCAAGCTTGGCAGGCTTTAAGTTGGCAACAACCACTACTTTTTTGCCGACCATTTCCTCAGGCGTGTAATACTGCCTTATTCCTGACACAATCTGCCTTACCTCACTGCCCATCTTTACCTGGGAGCAAAGCAGTTTTTTTGATTTAGGGACAGCCTCGCATTTGATAATCTCGCCTATCCTGAGCTGTATCTTATCAAAATCGTCTATTGTTATTTCAGGCTTTCCCTCAACGTCAATTCCAGACTCCTCCTGTTCTGCTTTATCGGCCGCTTTCAGGGCTTCCACTTTTTCCATAATCTCGTTGACATCAAGCCTTGCAAAAAGTATCTCCGGCTTTTCGGTTACTTTAGTCCCGTTTGGAATTTTACCGAATTCTCCAAGGTCAGAAAGCTCTCTTGCAGGCGCGTTAATCTGCGCCAGAATTTTTTCGGATGTTTCCGGCATAAACGGAGCAAGAAGCACGGCGCCGATTGCAATTCCTTCCACAAGATTATACAAAACGGTTGCAAGCCTGTCTTTTTTCGACTCGTCCTTGGCAAGCGCCCAAGGCATCGTTTCGTCAATATATTTGTTGCATCTCTTAAAAATTCCGAAAATCTCGGTAATGGCATCTGCAACGCGAAGCTCGTTCATTTTACTGTCCACTCTGCCTGCCGCGGCAATTATGGTACTCTTAAGGTCTTCATCGACATCTTCCGATATTCCCTTGTTTTCAACCGTCCCTCCAAAATACTTATTGGACATGGAAATGGTTCTGTTTACAAGATTTCCGAGAGTGTTGGCAAGCTCCGAATTGAGTCTTTCCACCATCAGCTCCCATGTGATTACCCCGTCATTGTCAAACGGCATCTCATGAAGCACAAAAAACCTAACCGCATCCACTCCAAAAAAATCAACCAAATCATCGGCATAAATTACATTTCCTTTGGATTTGCTCATCTTGCCGTCGCCCTGCAAAAGCCAAGGATGACCGAATATCTGTTTCGGGAGCGGCAAATCGAGCGCCATAAGGAATATGGGCCAGTAAATAGTATGAAATCTTATAATATCCTTCCCGATAAGATGAAGGTCCGCCGGCCAATATTTTTTGTATAAATCCCCGTGGTTTCCGTCCGCATCATATCCCAGCCCCGTGATATAGTTGCTGAGCGCGTCAAGCCACACATAAATAACATGCTTATCATCAAAATCCACAGGTATTCCCCATTTGAAAGACGTTCTTGAAACGCACAAATCCTGTAGTCCGGGAAGGAGGAAATTGTTCATCATTTCGTTTTTACGCGACACGGGCTGTATAAATTCCGGATGGGTATTAATATGCTCAATAAGCCTGTCTGCATATTTGCTCATCCTGAAAAAGTAAGCCTCCTCCCTGGCAGGCTTTACCTCCCTGCCGCAATCCGGACATTTGCCGTCCACAAGCTGGGACTCCGTCCAGAATGACTCGCATGGGGTACAGTATAGCCCTTCATAATATCCTTTATAAATGTCCCCTTTGTCGTAGAGCTTTTTAAATATTTTCTGCACCTGTTTTTCGTGATATTCGTCAGTGGTTCTTATAAATTTGTCATAGGATGTATTCATTAAATCCCATATTCTTTTTATTTCTCCTGCCACATTGTCAACAAATTCTTTGGGAGTGATGCCCGCCTCGGCAGCCTTTAATTCTATTTTCTGCCCGTGCTCATCGGTTCCTGTCTGAAACCGCACGTCATACCCCTGCATTCTTTTATATCTTGCTATGCTGTCTGCAAGTACAATCTCATATGTGTTGCCGATATGCGGCTTCCCCGATGTGTATGCGATTGCTGTTGTAATGTAATAAGGTTTTTTGTTCATTTTGTCTTCCTCCTGAAAATTGACCCATAACGCATTCCTGCCGGTGTTTTGGCGCGGCACAAAAAAATAAACCCGTCTTCTATTATTCTCACAGAAGACGGGTTATAATCTTAATCCGCGGTACCACTTCTCTTCATCCGTCCCTCACGGAACGAACCTTATAATGTACGGGACTGCGCCTCTTTGGCATTCTCCCGAAAACGTCGGGCGGCTCAGATAAAAATCATTCGCAAAGGTGTCGCAATATCCGATACATTCTCGCTATAACAGGCGAACCCGTCGCAGCCTTACAGATATTTCTGTTCGGTGCGCCACTCCGGAGCCATCTTCAATATGCTGTCCGTTCCGCCTCTCAGCATGCGGCGGTTCTCTGTAAACGGTACCGGACATACCTACTCTTTCCTTCACAGTGTTATGTTGAACCGTATTGTGTTGTATGGAAAAATGTTAGCACAACATTTTCCAAAAATCAAGAATAACTTAAATACTTTTCGCCCGGCTCATGCTTTTATTTCTCTCTGTCATCCGACAGCGACCTGCCAAGATTCGGCTCAATAAAATTTTTCTCGGCATATTCCCACATAGCCCGCGAGCCATCCGGGGTTTTTGCATTGCGTTTATATACCTGCGAAGCGCAGACTCCGTGCTCTTCCCAGCTTTTTCCGCCGGATGCGTTGTTAAGCATAATAGGTTGAAGCTTGTCAAGGCTGTTGGCAAATTTTGCTTCCGGTGTTATTCCTGCTTCGAACTCGTCCCAAAGTCCGCGCATTTTCTCCGCCTGATCCTTGGGAAGAATATTAAAAAGCCTGTCCGCAGCCTTAATCTCACGTTCCCGTTTCGTCTTATTGCCCTGAGCATCATAGGCATAGGTATCGCCTGCATCAATCTCGATTAAATCATGAATCAGAACCATTGACATGGTTCTGTACACATCTATATCCTCATTGGCATGCTCGCACATAAGCATAGCCATAACGGCAAGATGCCATGAATGTTCCGCGTCATTTTCTTTACGTTTTCCGTCTGCCAGGTATGTCTGCCGGAATACATTTTTCTCCTTATCTATTTCTTCGATAAAAGCGAACTGTTTTTTAAGTCTTTCTTCGTTCATAATATACTTTTCTCCATAGCCTTATATACGGTCAGTCCTTAATATACTGCTCCACAATATAGCGCGGCCGTTTCTTGGTTTCCAGATAAATTTTACCGATATACTCGCCTACAATTCCCATGGATATGAGCAGGATTCCCCCGATAACCCACACGGACACCAGTATACTGGCCCAGCCTGCAACCACATGTCCCGTAAAATAGCTTACCAGTACATAAATCAGCATGGCAATGCTGCCCACAAACACAAGCGTCCCGAGAAAAGTCACTATCCTGATGGGCTTCACGCTCAGAGAAGTAATACCTTCAACCGCAAGTCCGAACATTTTGCTGAGGGGATATTTGCTTTTGCCTGCCAGCCGCTCTTTGCGTTCATATTCCACAATCGTTGAGGGATATCCGATAAGAGGCACTATCCCGCGCAGAAAAAGATTGACCTCGCCGAATTCCGCCAGTCCCTCAATCGCCCTTCGGCTCATAAGCCGGAAATCCGCATGGTTGTACACCAGCTCGCCGCCCAGATTTTTGGTAAGCTTGTAAAAAAACTGCGCCGTAGACCTTTTGAAAAAAGAGTCTTTTTTTCTGTTGGAACGCACTCCGTAAACCACATCATATCCTTCATAATATTTATTTACCATAGTTTCAAGCACGTCTATGTCATCCTGCAAATCCGCATCAAGGCTTATTACCATATCGGCATCGTCTTTTACCGTAAGCAACCCTCCTAACAGGGCATTCTGATGCCCTCTGTTGCGCGTGAGATTAATGCCTCCGAAAAGCTTGTCCTCCTGATGAAGCTTTTCTATTATATGCCACGTCAAATCCATCGAGCCGTCATTCACAAAAATAACGCGGCTTTCCGGCGCTATAATATGGCGCGCTTTCATATCGTCCATCTTATCCTTAAGCTTTGCAGCCGTGTCCCGCAGCACTTCTTCTTCATTATAGCATGGAATAACCAAATATAATATTTTATTCATCAAATTCTCCCGGATATTACAGTTTATAATAATTTAAGATTATCACATTACTTTCTCAATTGCAATTGATGATATAACTGTGATATTATAAAAATGCCATGAAAAAAAGAACGATAAACATTATATTAATAACCGTATTTATTATATCCCTGCTGCCGCTGTATTATATCGGCGGATATGCCCATCCCAGCGTGGATGATTACTATTACGGAGTTGAGACCTCACAGGTATGGCAGAATACTCACTCCGTAAGCGCCGTGATTTCGGAAGCTTTTGAATTGACAAAGACAACTTACAACGAATGGCAGGGTAATTTTGCAGCGATTTTTCTTATGCGGCTCCAGCCGGGGATTTTCGGAGAGCAGTATTATGTGATTGCGCCGATAATTCTGATTACGGCTTTTGCAGTTTCAATGCTGCTGTTTTTCTATGTACTTCTGCGCAGATGGTTTGGCGCAGGGCGGACGGCGGCTTTGGTGACGTCCGTTGCCGTCACATTCACGGCAATGCAGTTTACTTATGTGCCATCCGATTCCTTTTACTGGTATAATGGCGGTATATATTATACTTTCTTTTTTTCGCTTATGCTGTTTCTTTTTATTCTGGTGACAATGCTGATTAAGTCCGGGCGCGCTCCGGTAAAAGCTATATGCGCCATTACGGCGCTTCCGTTAGCTTTTCTCATCGGAGGCGGGAATTATGCAACGGCGCTGTTTACGTCCATTATACTCGTGCTGCTTACGGCATATCATATATATAAAAAGCAGCGCGTAAGCATTCCGCTGGCGTTTATTGCCATTGTATCGCTGGCAGCACTGGGAATAAGCGTTGCCGCTCCCGGCAATGCGGTTCGTCAGGCCTCCGTGGGAGGCAGCACCGGTATCATTAAGGCGCTTGCCTACTCTTTTGCATACGGCGGATATAATATAGCCAGCGCTTCCACTGTCCCGGTCATAATAATGTGGATAGGGCTTTTGCCGGTTTTTAGCCGCATTGCCGCCAAAAGCGGCTTTAAATTCAGACATCCCGTAATTATTCTTATTTTTACCTTCTGTATATACTGCGCTCAGGGCACCCCTGTTTTCTACGCGCAGGGGCTTAGAATGCCTTACAGAATGATGAACATAATTTATTTCGCATACTACGGCTTCATGACAATCAATCTTATATATATCATGGGATGGCTTCACAGCCGTTTTGCGGACAATGGGGTTGTCAGATTGCTGTCAGATTTCTATGAAAATTCAAAGCGCAGGCTTGCAGGTTTTGCAGTAATTTTAATCTGTTTCGCAGTAGGATGCGTGGGACTGATTACGGTAAATGAAGCCGAGGACGGCGGCGTCTCCTTTGACGGTCTTGTGCTCAGCCTTGACGCTGCATACTCAATTGCAGACGGCAGCGCAGCCGGATATGACGCTGAGTTATCCCAAAGGGCCGATTACCTGTCCTCATCAACCGACCCAAATGCCATCCTGCCGCCCTTAAGCGTAACGCCTTCACCGATTTTTCATACCGATATTACCGCCGATGCGGGCAACTGGAAGAACGCGCATCTGGCTTTATACTATAATAAGACATCCGTACGGCTGTCGGAATAGGAGATTTTATAATGGAAAACCAAAACAACAACAGCAGAATAATTCCCAAGGGTTCATTTATATTCTGTATTGCGGTTGGTATAATCGCTTTCGCAATTACCGCTTTTTGTTTTGTCACAATGAACGCCGGACAGAAGAATAAAGTCAAAACCCAGGCAACAGTTGTTTCCATTACGGGAGATTCCGTTTATGTGGATTATTCTTACGGCGGACTTGATTTCAGGAATGTAGAGCTTGTGATGTTTTCCAAGCCTTCCGTAGGAGAACAGATAACAGTATACCTTGACAAAGAGGATTATTCTTCCGCGGTTAATTACAGCATGAGCCGTCAGATTACAGTAATATTTCTGGTGGTAGGAAGCGTTTTTTCACTGGCGGGAATTGCCGGTCTTATTCTGCGCCGCAGGATAATGGGCAGGGTTGACACAATCATTCAGGTTGGCAAATACATATACGTAGATGTGGATAAGGTTGTTTACGAAACTTCCATCACATCCGAGGACGGCAGGCACCCTTTCATTCTGTACTGCCATTATGAAGATTTTAAGGGAAAGCACAGGCATGATTATGTGCTGGATAATATTTATACCAATCCCAACGCATATCTGGCGGCAAACAAAAACCGCCTGAAACTGTATATTAAGGGCAAAAATTACAGAAAATACCGCTTTGACTCTTCCATTCTTGAAACAAAATAATACTAAAAAGGATGTTTTGTCCGGTATGGATCAAAACATCCTTTTTATATTTCTCCTATATATCTCTCCTATGCAGGAAGCCGCAACGGACGTCTGCCATATCAGTCCCGGGCCCCCTCGCCCAGTTCCTGTATCTGCCAGTACGCATCATTAAAATTCTCCACATAGTAGCAGACGCCGTCACCATAGAACCGCTCGTCCGGGTCAGCCGTTTCAAACTCATACACCGTTATATAATAATATTCATAAGCGAACACAACCTCAACATATGTGCCGTCCTTCATACTGAAATCAAGACTTATGCTGTCGCTTGGCGTTCCTCCTCCTATCGAAACGCCCCCCTCTTCCTGCTGTTCCAACACCAGATTCCGGAGCACCGAGAAAATTTCATCCACTTCCTGCTCATCATCCATTACGGTTTCTTCCGTCTCCCATTCCCATTTCGCAGATTCGTAGCTGTAATCATGGCTTCTTGTGTATTTAACGGAAACTGCCTGTTCGCGAAATTCGTCCGTAAAAACACCGTTTTTTACAGAGGGAACATCGCCTCCCTTACCGCATCCCCATAAACCAAATGCAATCACAGTTGCCGTCAGAAAACAAACCGCTTTATTCATACTCTTATCCTCTCTTTCTATTTGTATAAGGTTCCATGCCAGCTGTATGATATGCCGCTGGACGAAAATCTGTATGTATTATACTTGAAAATCGATCTTGCTCCCGCTCCGTTATTCCCTGCCGAATCCCAATATAGTATTTTTTTATCTCCGTCTATATTGTCATAACCATATATTGTAACTGCATGTGCTAATTCGGTGCTACCATATTGCCCGGAAATTATTATCGGATACTTTTTCTTTATATTTCTTTTAATTTCATCCCACGAAGCAACCTGTTTATTATATACATGTGTATAATAAATATTATATAATGATAGTGCATATTGCAAATCGTACATACTTTTTGCGCCCTCATTATATCCGATGGATGTTTTATTACAAACCTCAAATGCGCTGACTGACGTAGTTTTTATATAATTTACGGTTGTGGCTACAGCTGCCGCCCAACACATACCATAATTCATTTGCGGTTGTGGACTAAAAAGCTTCAACTCTATGTTATTGGTCTCATTAACATCATATCCCGAACAAGGCTGTACTAAATTTTGTGTATTATTTTTATAACTATCAGAAATTTCGAACTGCTCTTCAGAAATATCAAATCCGTCAATCAGCCCACATATCATTAAAATTTTCTGTTCTAAACTGTATTCGGAAAGCACATCCTCATATTCTTCTTTATTACACGCTATATATTTATCATAATTCTGTGCCACTAACACATTATCCGTAACATAGAATATATAATATTCCTGTGGGAAATTTATACTGTTCAAGAATTCTACATTATCATTTCCCGCTACAATACTCCATTGGTCATCTTCGATACTTACTGCCAAGGTTAATATTGTTACGTTGTTATAAATTATAGGATAATAAATTATGGCCGACTGGCTTTCATATTGAGGGTAGAAAATAACATAAGACGGACCTAATTCTATATTATTTAAATTAAGATCCATTGGCAGATTATATTCATCCGCATATCTGTATGCACACATAACATATTCCATATACTGAGATTCTGCATAATCATCAACAGATACCGGAATATAATTCTGTATATATTCCGGCAACTGCATTTCCGATAAAAAATTACCTGCCGCAACACTTGCCATATTTACAACAAAAATAAATACAGTCAACTCAACTATGGCTATAGACTTAAGTAATAAATTTTTAATTTTCAATATTACACTCCCCTTGTACCCAAACTTTATTTTTAATTATATCATATTGTTGTAGCTTTTTCAATAAAATTTATATTTAATATAAAATATAATTGTTTTTTAATACAAGATATAACATAAGGTATTTTTTAAAAATACCCACTCCTATTTCTTCAGTTTCTTAAACAATTCCACAATGCGGCTCGTTCCCAGCCTGGACGCCCCCAGCTTCAGCATAAGGTCCGCGTCTTCAAGGGATGCTATGCCTCCGGATGCTTTAATTTTGACATTCTTTCCAACATTCTGCTTAAACAGGACCACATCCTGAGGCGTTGCCCCTCCCGTTGAAAATCCGGTGGACGTCTTGATATAATCGGCTCCGGCCTCGGTTACTACCCGACACATATTGATTTTTTCATCCCTGGTAAGAAGACATGTCTCCACAATCACTTTAAGGATCCGTCCTTTACATGCCGCCTTTACGGCCTTAATTTCATCAGCAACCGCATCATATTTCCCGTCTTTGACCCAGCCGATATTGATAACCATATCAATTTCGTCCGCGCCGTTAAGAACCGCATCCTCGGTTTCAAAAACTTTAACTCTCGTGGTGCTGTAGCCGTTCGGGAAGCCGATTACCGTACATATCTTCAAGCCGAATTTTCTGTTCTTGATATAGTCCGCGGCCTGTCTTACATATGAAGCCGGTATGCATACCGACGCGCACCCGTTTTCGGCTCCTTCATCGCACAGTTTCTTAATATCGGACCATGTTGCGGTCTGTTTCAGCATAGTGTGGTCGCATTTTGATAAAATATCCTTCATATCCATAAGCCTGTCTCCTAAATAACAAAGCGAAGGCAAAATAAACCTCCGCTTTAACCTTATATATTCATTATAGGAAAACCCCGTTTCAAAGTCAATGCCTATATCGATGAAATTGAAGTCTTAAGCCTGTCGGACGCCGCCTTAACCTCGCTTATGTCCGCCTCCGACATTTTTTCCGGAACGGCTTTTCTGATTAGCTTTGACAAGTAATCTATATCTGATTTTACCTGCTGCTTTATGCTTTTATCTATACTCTTGCGCTGTTCATGAAGTTTGGCCTGTGCATCATTTATAACAACCTTTGCTTCGTTAATTGTCTCAAAAGCCTCCATTCTAATTCCGTCCGTCGCCTCATATTCCGCTGCGTCACGCATCGCCCTTTCGATTTCCGCCTCGGAGAGATTGGAGCTTGCGGTTATGGTTATACCCTGCTCACGTCCCGTTTCCAAATCCCTGGCCGAAACATTGACTATGCCGTTGGCGTCTATATCGAATGTGACCTCAATCTGGGGAACGCCTGCCGGCGCGCGCCTTATTCCGTTAAGGCGGAAGGTTCCAAGCAGCTTATTATCTCTTGCAAACTGACGCTCGCCCTGCAGAACCTTGATTTCAACGGAAGTCTGATAATTCATGGCAGTGGAAAACACCTGGCTTTTCTTACATGGTATGGTTGAATTACGTTCGATAAGCCTTGTGGCAACTCCTCCCACCGTTTCTATGGACAGCGTAAGAGGCGTTACATCCAAAAGAAGAAGCTCGGATGCCGCTTCGGAAGCTCCCGAAAGCTTTCCGCCCTGAATTGACGCGCCAAGGGCAACACACTCATCAGGATTCATATTTTTGCTGGGTTCAAGTCCTGTCAGCTGTCTGACCTTATCCTGCACCGCAGGTATTCTGGTGGAGCCTCCCACGAGCAGAACCTTGTCAAGCTCGTTTTTGCTGATTCCCGCATCCGAAAGCGCATTCATGACCGGTCCTGCCGTCCTGTCAACCAAATCGGCGGTCAGCTCGTTGAACTTTGCTCTTGTGATTGTTATATCCATATGCTTAGCCCCTGATTTGGAGGTAACAAGAAACGGGAGGTTAATATTGGTTGTCATTGCGGATGAAAGCTCTTTTTTCGCCTTCTCCGCTTCCTCACGGACTCTTTGCAGCGCCATTTTATCCCTGCTTATATCAACGCCCTCTGTGCGCTTAAATTCGCTTATAAGATAGGAGACCAGCCTGTCGTCAAAATCGTCTCCTCCCAGATGGTTGTCGCCTGATGTGGCAAGAACTTCTATTACCTTATCCCCGATTTCTATTACGGAAACGTCAAATGTTCCGCCTCCCAAATCATATACCAGTATTTTCTGGGCTTCTCCGTTGTCAAGTCCGTATGCCAGCGCTGCTGCCGTAGGCTCATTGATAATACGGTCAACCTTAAGTCCTGCAATCCGGCCGGCATCCTTGGTTGCCTGTCTTTGAGAGTCGCTGAAATATGCCGGAACCGTGATGACCGCCTCGGTCACACGCTCGCCCAGATAATTCTCCGCATCCTTCTTGAGCTTCATAAGTATAAAAGCCGATATCTCCTGAGGCGTATATTTCTTGCGGTCAATAGTGACCTTATAATCCGTTCCCATCTCCCGCTTTATTGATGAAATTGTACGTTCGGAATTAGTTACCGCCTGTCTCTTGGCAGGTTCCCCTACAAGACGCTCGCCTTTTTTGCTGAAAGCCACTACGGACGGCGTTGTCCTTGAGCCTTCCGAATTTACTATTACGGTAGGCTGTCCTCCTTCAATTACTGCCACACAGCTGTTGGTGGTTCCTAAATCAATTCCGATTATCTTGCCCATATATAAATCTCCTGTTTCCCTTGCATAGGATTAAAACGCACCGTCCTCATAATGCGTTTCCGTATTTTGCATTCGCTAAGTGTTCACATTATACCATGTACACTAAATTCGTGAAATACCTCGCCAAGTGCACAGGTATATGTTCCACTAAGCTCGCACTGCGCTTCGCTTGTGCTTATTAAGTGTTCACATTATACCATGTGCTCTAGGCTCGTGAAATACCTCGCCAAGTGCACAGGTATATGTTCCACTAAGCTCGCACTTCGCTTCGCTTGTGCTCGCTAAGTGTTCACATTATAGCCTGCCTATATGAATAATGTATGTCAAAATTCTATAATTTTTATAAAATTTCTAATAATAAAATTTTTATTTTTGTCCGTATATGTTGACCTTATCGCTCTGAAATGGTAAAAATATATAGTGAATCTTTTTTAAACCATCAATCAGATATGTATTATTTATGAGAGAAGGATAAAATTATGTCAATGAATTACTTTAAAAAGCTGCCGGACCCGGAGGTCCTGAAACAGGAATATCCTATGAGCCCGGAACTTACCGCGCTGAAAAATAAAAGAGACATGGAAATACGTGATATTTTTACGGGAAAATCCGATAAATTCATAGTAATTATCGGCCCCTGCTCCGCTGACAGGGAGGATGCCGTATGCGAATATATCAACAGGCTTGCCATGGTCAACGAAAAAACAAAGGACAAGCTCATGATTATTCCGAGAGTCTACACTAACAAGCCGCGCACCACAGGCGAGGGTTATAAGGGAATGCTTCATCAGCCCGACCCCAATAAGGACCCTGATTTATATGCGGGAATCGCTTCAATCCGTAAGATGCATATCCGTACCATCAAAGAGAGCGGTCTTACCTGCGCCGATGAGATGCTTTATCCCGAAAACAGAAGCTATCTGGACGATATTTTATCATATGAGGCAATAGGCGCCCGTTCCGTTGAAAACCAGCAGCACAGGCTTACTGCCAGCGGAATGGATATTCCCATTGGTATGAAAAACCCCACCAGCGGGGATTTCAGCGTTATGCTTAACTCGGTGGTTGCGGCGCAGAGCGCTCACGAATTCATATACCGCGGCTACAGCGTCAATACCACGGGCAATGACCTTGCGCACGTTATTCTCCGCGGAGGCGTAAACAAATACGGCATCTGTATTCCAAACTACCATTATGAAGATTTGGAGCGCCTTTATGAGCTTTACACTGCCAAAAACCTCAAAAACCCGGCTGCCATTATTGATGCCAACCATTCCAACTCAAACAAAAAATACAAAGAACAAATCCGCATAACAAGCGAAGTCCTCCACAGCCGCCGGTATAATCCTGATTTTCACCGTCTTGTGAAGGGCGTGATGATAGAAAGCTACCTTGAAGAAGGCAATCAGAAAATATGCGCCGATATGGTTTACGGTAAATCAATCACTGACCCTTGCCTTGGATGGGAAGACACTGAGAAGCTTCTTTATAAAATCGCCGAAGAGTGTTAATTTTACATATATTTTATGAAGATGTTTCAATTTGTTCATAATTTATCCATTTTCTATCCATAATGAGCGTATATACTGAGAATTGTTAAAGAGCTATGTGGTTTTCGGCGTAATAATGAACCGCTTACGCCGATATTACTATAGAATCTTTTTCATTGATCTCCCCCTCTTTTTTATTTTATATTAGTCCTGCGAGACAGCGTACGAGGCTGTCTCGTATTTTTTTCGCCATTTTTCCCGCCGCTTTTATTTCCGTTCTTTTTCCTTAATTTTACTTGACATACCCACTGCAATGAAATAAAATATCACTAACCCGTGAGGGAGTAATCAGCGTGAATTGTTTAATGCCGCAAGACATTCTTCCGGCATGGAGGCGTGACAAGCCAACAACCTCGGGAATACCCTGGCTTGTCTTAATTGATGAGACTCATGTGCATTTTCTGCACGTGCGTCTTTTTTATTTTACCAAAAAATCTCTTGGAACAAGGCATCTGAAAACGCCGCGGGTTTTCTATACTTTACTTTATACTTTATTTAATTTACGGGAAGGATAACAAAACTATGGATTTAATCACACTGCTCCTTTTGGCGGTAGGCCTGTCCATGGATGCTTTTGCTGTGTCCATATGCAAAGGCCTGTCCATGAAACAGCTGAAATTCCGCCATATGCTTATTGTCGGCGCATGGTTCGGCACCTTTCAGGCATTAATGCCTTTACTCGGATATTTTCTGGGGATTCGTTTTGTTAAACTGGTTAATTCGGTCGCTCCCTGGATTGCATTTGTGCTCTTATCCCTGATTGGCGTCAACATGATAAGAGAGTCCTTTTCAAAAGAAAATCAGGAAAATCAATGTAACGCCCTTGGTTTTAAAACCATGCTTGTCATGGCAATCGCCACCAGCATAGACGCCCTTGCCGTAGGCATTACTTTTGCGTGTGTTCCGGTTTCGATAGTCAATGCGGGAGAAATCATTAACACGATTG
>CALWMX010000056.1 GCA_944382105.1 uncultured Butyrivibrio sp. | reverse complement strand
ATTGCCGTGGTAAGCTTTATCGGGATTCTGATTCTGCTGGTGTGCAGCATATATTTTATCCATAAGAAGGTTGTGTCCCCTGTCTGTGAAATCTATGAGTGGACGCGTCTGTTCAAGGACGGTTACTGCGATATGGCTGAGCTTAAATATGATACTGATGACGAGATAGCAAAGCTTGCAGAGTCTTTTAATATTGTTAAGAGAAAGCTGGCTGTCGCCAACAAGCTCAAGGCACAGTATGATGAAGCGGTGGAAAAGCTCAATACAGAAGAAGAGCATAAGAAAAATTTTGTCCAGCAGCTTTATGCGGAAAAGCGAGACAAGGAGCTTATCAGCACAGCTGCCAGACATGACGGTCTGACCGGACTTTATAACAGAAGAACTTTTGACGGAATCGTGGAGGAGTTCTTAAGCAAAAAGCCTTCCGGTGCGGAGGGAGCTCTTTATCTTATTGACATGGATAATTTCAAAAATGTCAATGATACTTTGGGGCATCTTGCCGGAGATGAAGCTCTTAAGCTTCTGGCAGGCGCGATGCGCGTGGTTTTTACGGGCGCATATCTTGGGAGATACGGGGGAGATGAATTTATAGCTTTTGTTGCGGGGTATAAGAATGAGTCGAAGCTGGAAGATTATGCGGCGTCGCTGTGCGATAAGATGAATGTAAGATTTGAAAGGGACGGCAAATACGTCGATTTGTCGGTAAGCATAGGCGTATCCACTACAACGGGGATTTCTGAGTATTCGGAGCTTTATATGAAAGCGGACAGAGCGCTTTATTATTCTAAGGAAAACGGACGCAATCAATACAAGCTCGAATCAACAATGGATTAATCAATGCCCGAGGAGCAAAAATTATGAGTAAAGTAAAACACGTTTTAATAAGCACTTTGGTTCCGCTCGGAATAGTGGGACTGATTTCGTTGGCAGCATATTTGTTCTGCGGAGCAGGGCTGGCAGCTAACGACTGTTATGAACAGTATGTGCCGTTCTTTAACGCATATTACGACATTATAAAAGGAGGAAAAAGCATATTCTACTCTCTTACGGGAAGCATGGGATATGATTTTTGGGCGGTATTTTCATATTATCTCGTTTCGCCGCTCAACCTTATTATGTTGTTTTTTGACAAGGCGGATATAGTATATGTTGTAAATGTGCTTATAATAATCAAGATAGCTTTCTGCGGAGGAGCATTTTCGGTGTTTATCAAAAACCGGTTCCCCAAGGCAAAATGCAGCAGAATAGTAATGTTTTCAACAATATATGCTCTCAGCGGATTTGTTGCGGGTTATTTGTGGAACATAATGTGGCTTGACGGGATTATGCTTTTTCCTCTGGTAATCATGGGAATGGATATTCTTATGCGGGAGAAAAACCATAAGTGGTACTGGTATACGGTATTTTTGGCAATGCTTATAGTAAACAGCTATTTTATAGGCTATATGTGCTGCATATTTATATTCCTGTACTTTTTCACGTATAATTTCAGGAATTTTAAGGATTTCATCAGGAAATTTTTCACTATGGGAGCCAGTTCCCTGCTTGCAATCGGAATTGGCGCGGTTATACTTATGCCGGCGTTAGGCGGGCTTCAGGGAACTTATATTTCGGGAGAGGTTTTTCCGGCGTCAGAATTTTACGGAAGCTATGTGGACAGTTTTAAGAGTGTTATGATGGCTGTCCCTCCTAACGGAATTACATTTTCAAGCCAGTATGCCAACTTGTTCATGACTACCTTTGTTATGCTGATGGCATTCACATATTTTACAACCGGAAGCGTAAGCCTGAACAAGAAAGTAAGGACCGGGCTTTTGCTTGGCATTTTGCTGTTCAGCCTGAATTTCAGGCCGTTGAATTTTATATGGCATGGAATGCATGAACAGACGGGAATTCCTAACAGATTCTCGTTTATGATAATATTCCTCATGCTGACAATGGCATTTGAGGTATGCAATAAAAAACGCCGTCAGGTAAAAAAGAGTTCCATTTTTGCGGCAGCAGGTATACTTGCGTTATGCTATGGAATAATGGCATATTTTGACAACAGCCTTATCATACCTGCCGTTATTACGGCTGCTTTCCTTGCGGTGTATGTGATAATAATGGGATTTGCGGCAGGCAGGATTAAATTTATTCTGGTGCAGATTTTTGTATATTGTGAAACCATAATTGTATTTTTAAGCGCAATACTTACTGTCAGCGCCAGACCTATCGGCGATTACGGATATTATATCAATGATTTCAATACAATAAACGCTCAGAAGGATAACGGATATTACAGGGAAAAAATCGATGAGGTGTATACCGACCGTGAAGATTATTTTATGTATGACATGGTACTTAATGAGGATAATCTTTCCGTGGATACCATTAAGGAATACTGTGATTACATGAAAAATATGGGACATATGTCAGTTGTAAACGAGGCCACGGTTTACGGAATTAACGCGATGTCTCTTTTCAATACATTTAATAATTACGGACTGACCGGGTTATACTGCAGCACCGGGGCTGCGGGCGGAACCAACAATGCCATGTATTTTGGAGAGAATGCTTTTATGGATATGATGTTGGGCGTAAAATATTACTATACCAGATATTATGATGTGAAATCATCGTCATATGAGTATATAAAAACTGTCGGAGAAGTAGATATTTACCAAAATAAATATGCTCTCAGTGTGGGGTATGCAGTTCCGGATGAATTTGCGGAGGGCGGACTGTCAGACGACGGCAATCCGTTTGTTGTAATGAACGGAATGAGCAGCAGCATTACAGGTCAAAATGTGTTCACCATGAACGAGGTCAGTCTTGCAGAGGACAATATGGCTGTGGATGGTACGAGGCTGTACAGCGTCGAAGTGGACAGCGACCAGGAGCTTCTTGTTTATCCGAAAGCATCAAACCTCAGGCGGGTTGAAGTGTATATTAACGGAGAAAAAGTCTACACCGGGAACAGAAGCATGTCTGTGATAGATTTGGGCGATGTCAGGGAAGGCGACAGCGTGGAAGTGCTGCTGATATTCTCATTGTCAGACGATGTGAGTGATGATACCAATTCATCGGTATATTCTGCGGAGGTGTCGGAGCAGGCAATAGCCGACGTTTACAACACTTTATCCCAGAATCAGTTTACGGTAACGGGTTATAATGATGACAGGCTCAAGGGGACAATAGAGCTTGAAGAAACATCCGACGTATTATTCACAATTCCTTATGTGAAGGGTGAAAGCATAATAGCCGGTCTTCTGCCTGAAAGTATACGGGATACCTATGAAAGCATACTTCCGGCCGGAGGATGGACAATAACCGTTGACGGTGAGACGATGGAAGCCGAAAAATGGAATGACATATTTATTATGCTTGAGCTCGATGCGGGCAAACACAACATTGAGATGATATACATAACGCCGGGATTTTATGAAGGCGCAGCGATATCCCTCGTATCGGCGGCGATATTTGTGCTGGCGCTGGCAATAACACTTGTTGCAGCACATGGAAGAAAGAAGGCTTTGGCTGCGGCGGAGGGTGAAGAGAATATATCGCCTGATAGGGATGAGAGCGCTCCGTCCGAAACACCGGAAACGGGCGAAGGCGTATCGCCGGAAAGCTTTGAAAGCATGATGCCGGAAGCAGACGAAACCGAATCATCCGAAGCTGACGAAAAAGCACTGCCGGAAGAAAACGAAGCCGAACTGCTGCAAAGCGTTGAAAGCACATTGCCGGAATCGGACGAAAAAGCACTGCCGGAAGAAAATGAAGCCGGACCGTCTCAAACGGATGAAAGCACATTTTCCGAAACCGAGGCTGAAGTCTGTGAAAACGAATCCGAGAAGTCGGAAATTTCTGAGCCGGACATGGCGGAGAAAGCTGCAAAGACCGGCAAGACTAAACCGGCAAAGAAAAACAGGCGCAGAAAAAATCAACAGCCAATAGCCGTGTTTAATCTGACGTCAACGGTTGTCAATCCGGATGAGGAAAATCAAGATTTATAATTTCCGCATTAAAATATATGGCTTCCGACATATCGTGCGTAATCATTATGACGGTATCGTCGGAGGTCATTTTTTTGACTATGGACATAACGGTTTCTTTGGTTTCATTGTCAAGTCCTTTGAACGGTTCGTCCATTATAAGAAGGTCATGCGGGGCTAAGAGCGCACGAAGAATTGCGACGCGCCGTTTCATGCCGCCGCTCAGCTCGGATACTCTTTGTGATGCACAGCCAGTGAGACCGAAATCTTCAATAAGAGAACGTATTTCCTGTTCGGTGTGTGTTTTAGCACTGGTTATCTTTATGTTTTTGTATGCGGAAATCCCTTCGCACAAACGGTCCTCCTGAAAGACTGCGGAAATACGGAATTTATTTTCGGAATAAATCCTTCCCTCGTATTTTGTAATTCCCATTATGCTGCTTATGAGTGAGGTTTTTCCGATTCCTGATACTCCCATTATGGCATAAAATTTTCCTGGTTCAAAGATATAAGAAAAATTGTGCAGCACTGTTTTTGAATCATAAACTACGCTCAATGACTCTATTTTAATTGGAGAATTCATTTTTCTGTACCTCCCAAAGCCGTTCCTGCAGCTTTAAGCAAGGCTGTAATTATTTTTTCACATAAAACACTGACGGCTATAATACATATCGTCCATGCAAAAAGTCTGGCGGTTTCAAGATAGAGCTTTGCCTTGTACAGCTCGTTGCCTATGGAACCGCTTATGAGCCCTATTATTTCCGCAGCAATCCCTGATTTCCACGCAAATCCGATGGCAACCGAAGCAGCAGCGGTGAGGGGGCTGATAATCGACGGTATGTAGATGTAACGGATTTTTTTTATTGTCTAAAGCCTGTAAACTTCGGCAAATTCAAGCATTTTCCTGTCCGTCTGCTTAAGGGCGGAAAGAACACTGGAATATATTATGGGCAGAACCATCATCGCCGATATCAGCACCGAGAGGGCGGAGGATTTAAGCCATAATAATGCAAGAATCACAAACGAAGCCACCGGTACGGCTCTGATAATCCGTATCGGTATGTTTATAAAGGTCTCAAGATAACCGCAGCAAAAAGACAGTACGGACAAAATTATGCCGCCTGCGATTCCTATCAGAAAACCTGACAGGATACCCCTTGCAGAAATAAGGATGCTCATATAAAAATCAGGGGATGCGGCAAGCTCCGCGAGCGCTTTTCCGACTGCATAAGGCGAGGGCAGAAAAATCTCTTTGTCAACCGCCGCAGAGACGGCATACCAGATTCCAAGCCACAGCGTGATACATACGATTGTTGTGATTATCTTTTTGACCTTCATATAATTTACCTATTCCGCGCTGTAATATATTCCGTCGTTAGGAAGCGCGCCTCCTACTGAGGATGGACTTGCATCATAGAGAACTTCCAGATAGGAAGATACCTTTTCCACCATATCAGAGCCTGTAATGAAAGTGACGTTGCAGGCGGGGATGGCTTTTTGGGCGATGGCCGCCTTGAAAATATCAAAGCTTTCAACGAGCTCTGCGGTTTCGTCCACATTTGCGTTGGCAAATTCCGTTGATGCCCTGTATTCTTCAAGAAAAGCCGCAAATTGCTCCGGATGTTCTTCAATAAAGGCCTTTCTTGCAATAAGGACACCCGTCACAACGGTGCTGCTTTCATCAAGCTTTTCCCATTCCTCCGTAACGTCGAAAGCCACAGACAGATTTTCGTCCGTATTCTGGGCAACGGTCACGTAAGGCTGCGGAAGCATCGCCACGGCCGATTCCATTGTTGAAATGGTTGATACCACTTCTGAAGCTTCCGAATAGAACTGTATTGTAACGTCATTGTCAGGGTCAAGTCCGTTTTCGGACAGTAAATATCTTAAAGTATATTCCGGTGTAGTCCCCTGGCCTGTTGTATAAATGGTTTTGCCCTTAAGGTCGGATATCTCGCTGAGGTTCTCACCTTTCTCAAGAATATAAAGCACACCGAGGGTATTTACGGCGGCAATAACTATCTCCCCTTCGGTCTTATGGTAAAGTACGGAGGCAAGATTGCAAGGCACGGCAGCCGCATCAAGCTCTCCTTTAACGATGCCTGTGCTTATTTCATCAGCGGTTCCGTAGATGGAATAATTGTATTTGTTGACGGTTGTTCCTTCGTCCGAATCGGAAAAAAGCTTTACCAGTCCGATTGAAGTAGGGCCTTTAAGAGAGGCAATGTTAATATCACAGCCCTCCACGGCCGCCGATTCGGTTCCGGAAGTATTTTCTGCTGCGAACGCTTCATCAGTGGTGGTCGTTCCGTCAGAGCCGGACTTTGAGCTGCCGCAGGCTGTCAGTGTGAAAATCATTACGCCGATGAGCAGCAGGGAAAGTAATTTCTTTTTCATAATTAAACGTATCCTTTCATGAGTTATTGGGTTACGGTCTGCATGGCTTTAGCCGTAACGCCTGAGATATTGCCCAGTTTTCCGGATAAAGTGCTGATTGTGTTTGCAGGTGCGCACACAATAACGGATATTATGTTGATGTTTTTTTCTTTGTAGGGAATGCCAAGACGGCCGACCACGTAGGTGCTGTATTCGTGGAGCAGGTCGTTGACTTGAGATGCTTTGGAATTGTCCTTGATGAAAATTCCGATAATAGCTACTTTTTCTTCCATAATATAATCCTTTCTTGACTTCAGGGAAATTCCCTTTGTTTCAGAAAACTGCTTTATTATTATAAGTCCCCAATAAAGTATTGGCAACATGAAAATTAAAATTAATTTTAACGGTTATGAAATGTTTTGCAGAACTTGCAACTTAAACATATTTAGGGTATACTTAACATGATTGTATTTCAGAATGCTGTTCAGGCAGCATCATATTTCAGCGGGGAAGCCGCTGTTTGCCTAACGGAGGTTCATATGGGTAACACGGATAATCAGGAATATACCAAAGAAATTAAATGGGACCTTAAACCTACCGTCTGTTCCAAATGCGGCGGAGAACTCAGCTACAAAAGCCTGGGGGAATATGTATGCGAATCCTGCGGCAATATTGAGCGTGATGATTTCGGCAAGGTTCGTTCTTACATAGATGAGAACGGGCCTACGCCTGCTGTAATCATATCAGAGCAAACAGGCGTCGCCATAGACAAAATCAACGAGTTTCTCAGACAGGGACGGGTTGAGATACCGGAAGGCTCCGACATATATATTAAGTGTGAAAAATGCGGTACGGATATACGTTTCGGAAGATTCTGCCCGGCGTGCGCTGCCAAACTCAGCAAGCAGCTTAAAGGGGTGTTTGAGGTCGGAGAAGTTCCAAAGAAAAAATCCGCGGTTGAAGGCAAAATGCGTTTTATAGGGAAAAATAACCCGAAAAAATACTGATGACAGAGAGGGTATGATATGGGAAAATACGGTGTTAAAATAAAGGCAATACTCAGATGTAATGACAAATTTCTCATATTCAAAAAGTGGTATGACGACAGGATTGAAGAACCATACCAGTGGGAATTCATAGATACCGAGCTGGAAGACGGGGAAACGGCTGAAACGGCATGTCTGAGAGTCGTGCTTGAAAGCACCGGAATGTATGCGGCGAAGGTTTCAATGGCGTATTCGTGGGTATACAGCCTTGGAGACAATCAGTATCTGGGGCTGGCTCTGCTGTGCGACGTCCCGGATGAGCTTGTTATTTTATCCGAGGATTTGTACGATTATAAATGGGTGAAAGCCGGAGAAATGCCGGAATACATAACAAACCAATTCATTATCAAGGATATGAAACGGTCGCAGATTATATGATTTTCAGGAGATTCATATGGGAATACTAATTAAAAACGGACGTGTTATTGACCCGGCATCGGGTCGGGACGGAATATATGATGTTCTTATTTCCGGAGACATAATTGCCGATGTTGGTAAGGATATACCTGACGGCAGCAACGATGTAATTGATGCGGCGGGATGTTTTGTCATGCCCGGACTTGTCGATTTGCATGTTCATTTCAGGGAGCCTGGATTTGAATACAAAGAAACGGTTAAGACCGGTACGATGGCGGCGGCGCATGGAGGAGTCACGAGCGTCTTTCCCATGCCCAATACCAGACCGGTGATAGACAGCGTTGAGATGTTTTCCGCCGTAAATGAAATCGTGTCAAAGGATGCGGTGGTAAACGTCTTTCAGGTTGCTGCGGTAACTATGGGACAGAACGGCGAGAAACCGACGGATATAGAAGCACTCAAGGCGGCAGGCTGCATTGCAGTCAGCGAGGACGGTAAATCCGTAATGAATTCCAATGTGTACAGGGAGGCCATGAGGACGGCGGCAAGATGCGGAGTTATTGTGATGGCGCACTGTGAAGATAAAAACCTTGTGAACGGAGGCGCGCTCAATGAAAGCGCTAAAAGCCGTGAGCTGGGAGTAAACGGGATTACCAATGCCGTGGAGGATATAATTGCCGCGAGGGATATCCTGCTTGCCAAGGAAACCGGCTGCAGGCTTCATCTGTGTCATTGTTCAACCGCAGACAGCGTGCGTATGATTGCGCAGGCGAAGAAGGACGGGCTTAAAGTCAGCGGAGAGGTATGCCCGCATCATTTCACGCTTTGTGACGAGGATATACCTTCCGACAATGCCGATTATAAGATGAATCCTCCGCTCAGAAGCAGAGCGGATATGGAAGCGCTGAGGGAAGGGCTGCGCAACGGAACAATTGAAGTGATTTCCACTGACCATGCGCCTCATTCGGCAGAAGAAAAGGCACTTCCCATTGCCAAGGCTCCCTTCGGAATAACCGGGCTTGAGACAAGTCTCTGCCTGACTTATACGGAGCTTGTGCTTACAGGTATCCTGACTCCCATGCAGATGGTTGAGAAAATGAGCTATAACCCTGCAAGAATTGCGGGAATAGACAGAGGAACCCTGCTTCCGGGAAGAAAGGCCGACATTACGGTTATGAATCCTGATAAGGAATTTATAATAGACAGGAATGCTTTTGTGTCAAAGGGTAAAAATACGCCGTTTGACGGGCGAAAGGTAAAAGGCGTCGTCGAATATACATTTGCAGACGGCCGGATAGTATATCAAAATAGGAGATAACATAATGATTAACAAGCTTATTGACAAAATCAAAAAGACGGGTGCGCCTGTTGTTGTGGGGCTTGACCCTATGCTTTCGTACATACCGCAGCATATTCTTGATAAAGCGTTCGGTGAGTACGGTGAGACGCTTAAGGGTGCGGCGGAGGCTGTTTTTGAATATAACAAAGGCATTGTGGATGCAATATATGACATTGTGCCTGCCGTAAAGCCTCAGATAGCCATGTATGAGCAGTTTGGAGTTGAAGGCGTCATTGCATTCAAGAAAACTGTAGATTACTGTAAATCCAAAGACCTTGTTGTAATCGGCGATATCAAAAGGGGTGATATAGGTTCAACTTCGGCAGCTTATGCTGCGGGACATCTCGGAAAGGTCAAGGTAGGCGGCAAAATATACGCAGGCTTTGACGAGGATTTTTTCACTGTCAATCCATATCTGGGAACTGACGGAATACAGCCTTTTGTGGATGTGTGCAAAGAGGAAAACAAAGGCATTTTTATACTTGTCAAGACTTCTAATCCGTCAAGCGGGGAAT
>CALWMX010000055.1 GCA_944382105.1 uncultured Butyrivibrio sp. | reverse complement strand
GAAAAGAGTGACGGTGATTATTTGTCGGCCACATTTCTTGTGTTGTTTACACAAAATTTATCCACATTTTTTATCCTTTATTTTGTGGCAAAAGTGAGTTATACCCGAAGTTATCCACATAATCCACAAAGTTTACATAATATTTGGTACGCAAATTTTGCGAAATTCAAGACAAAAATTTGTTTTGTGAAAACTCACGAATTACGTTTTTCGACAAAAAATTACACGAAAATACTTGACAAAAAAGATATTAGAAAATTCATAATTTCTGTTGATGAATTTTCATAATATGGTATAATATAAATGTAATCCACAAGAATTGTCAGACAATTTGCCGGACAGTTGCGATTACAATTTGTAGTAAAGGAGTTGGGCATTATGCGTTTTACAATTACCGGAAAGAATATTGAGGTTACAGAAGGGCTGCGCAGTGCGATTGAGGAGAAGATAGGCAAGCTGGACAAGTATTTCAGCTCAGAGATACAGGTCACGGTTACTCTCTCGGTTGAGAAAGAAAGGCAGAAGATTGAGGTTACGATACCTGTTAAGGGCAGCATTATCAGAGCAGAAGAGGTCAGCAACGATATGTATGTTTCGATAGATCTTGTTGAGGAGGTTATCGAGAGGCAGCTCAGAAGATATAAGACAAGGATTGTGGAATCCAAGCAGGCTGCGTCGGAATTCAGCAAGCTTTATGTTGAAAACGATTATGATGACGAACCGGAAATCAAGATTGTCAGAAGCAAAAAATTCGGAATTAAGCCTATGGATCCGGAGGAGGCATGTATCCAGATGGAACTTCTGGGACATTCTTTCTATGTATTCTCCAATTCCGAGACGGATGAAGTCAATGTAGTTTACAAACGTAAGAACGGTACATACGGTCTTATTGAACCTGAACTGGATTGAATTGTCCGGTGTCAGGAAATAATGTGAATACTTAGCGAATGCAGACGAAGTGCGGCATGAGCTTAGTGGAACGTATACCTGAGCGCTTACTCAATGGGATATTTCACCATTCGGTGCATATGGTATATCGGTAAAATTGGTGGAGACTGGAAACAGTCTCCACTATTTATATATAACAAATTATTTTTCCTAAGGATAAGGTAATGAGTTATCTTAATGGAAAGCATCCTGAGTTTCAGTTTTTAACTCAAGCTGTCAATAACTCAAGCTTGAAATGTTATTGATTAAGTGTTAGAATGGTTTGTATTAGTAGAAAATTACCTTGAAAGGGATATGAATAATGAGCTTAGTAGAGAAAATATTTGGAACTCACAGTCAGAGAGAAATCAAGCGAATCACGCCTTTGGTAGATAAAATAGAAGCGTTAAGGCCGCAGATGATGGAGCTTTCGGACGAACAGATGAAAGCTAAGACTCAGGAGTTTAAGAACAGGCTCGCCGCAGGAGAGACTTTGGATGACCTTCTCGTTGAAGCATATGCGCTTGTGAGAGAGGCTGCAAGAAGAGTCTTACATACGGAGCATTACAGAGTGCAGCTCATGGGCGGAATTATTCTCCATCAGGGAAGAATTGCGGAAATGAAAACAGGCGAAGGAAAGACTCAGACATGTCTTCTTCCGGCATATCTCAACGCTCTTGAGGGTAAGGGCGTTCATATCGTAACCGTGAACGACTATCTTGCAAAGCGTGATGCCGAGTGGATGGGACAGGTTCACGAGTTTCTCGGACTTACGGTGGGCGTGGTGCTCAACGGTATGGATGGTGATGAGAGACGTAAGGCGTATAATGCAGACATAACATATATTACCAATAATGAGCTGGGATTTGATTATCTCAGGGACAATATGGTTATATATAAAGAACAGCTTGTTCAGAGAGGACTTCATTTTGCGATTGTGGATGAGGTTGACTCCGTTCTGATAGATGAGGCAAGAACCCCGCTTATTATCTCCGGACAGAGCGGCAAATCCACAAGGCTTTACGAGCTCTGTGATGTTCTTGCACGCCAGCTTGAGAAAGGTACGGAGACTGAGCTTTCCAAAATGGCGGCCATTATGAAAGAAGACACGGAGGAAACAGGTGATTTTGTCGTCAATGAGAAAGAAAAGACGGTGAATCTGACGGAAGCGGGCGTTCACAAAGTTGAACAGTTTTTCCATATCGATAATCTGGCGGATGCCGAAAATCTTGAGATACAGCATAATGTTATTCTGGCGCTGCGTGCCAACTACCTTATGTTCAGGGACCAGGATTATGTTGTAAAAGACGACCAGGTTATGATAGTAGATGAATTTACCGGACGTATTATGCCGGGAAGACGTTATTCGGACGGGCTGCATCAGGCTATTGAGGCAAAGGAGCATGTTAAAGTCAAGAGAGAGAGCAGGACTCTTGCTACAATTACGTTTCAGAACTTTTTCAACAAATACGAGAAAAAGGCGGGCATGACAGGTACGGCCTTAACTGAAGAGAACGAATTCAGAGAGATATATGGTATGGACGTTATCGAAATCCCTACCAACAAACCGGTTATCCGTATAGATAACGAGGATGCCGTCTACAAAACCAGAAAGGGCAAACTCCATGCTGTAATCAATGAAATTGCACAGGCTCATGCCAAAGGACAGCCCGTGCTGGTCGGTACTATTACAATCGAACAGTCGGAGGAGATTAGCGCGCTTTTAAGAAAACGCAATATTCCTCATAACGTGCTCAATGCAAAGTTCCATGAACGAGAAGCCGAAATAGTGGCTCAGGCAGGTGTGCACGGAGCGGTGACAATCGCTACAAACATGGCGGGCCGTGGTACTGATATTAAGCTTGATGATGAAGCAAGGGCAGCCGGCGGACTTAAGATAATAGGAACAGAAAGACACGAATCAAGACGTATCGACAATCAGCTCCGCGGACGTTCGGGACGTCAGGGAGACCCGGGTGAGTCAAGATTTTATATCTCGCTTGAAGACGACATAATGAGGCTTTTTGCTTCCGAGAAGCTTATGGGTGTATTTAACGCTCTGAGAATTCCGGAAGATGAGCAGATTGAACACCCGATGCTTTCAAACGCAATAGAGAAGGCTCAGAAAAAGATAGAAAACAATAACTTCGGTATCCGTAAGAATCTCCTTGAGTATGACCAGGTCAACAATGAGCAGAGGGAGATAATATATGATGAGAGAAGACGTGTGCTTGACGGCGAAAGCATGAGGGATGTAATCATGAAGTGGCTTGCCGATAAGGTTGAGTCGAGCGTCAACAAGTGCATAAGCGATGAACTGTCCCCGGAGGAATGGGATATCAACGAGCTGAACAGTGTTCTTCTTCCTATTGTTCCGGTTGAACCGATTAAGGACGTAAGCTCATACAAGAAAAAAGACGAACTCATCCATGACCTTAAGGAGCGTGCCGTTAAGCTTTATGAAGCCAAGGAGGCCCAGTTCCCTGAGCCGGAACAGATGCGGGAGATAGAGAGAGTCGTTCTTCTGAAGGTTTTGGATGCCAAGTGGATGGAGCATATCGACGATATGGACCAGCTCAGACAGGGTATCGGACTTCAGGCGTTCGGCAACCGTAATCCGGTTGTGGAATATAAGATGGCAGGCTTTGACATGTTTGAAGCAATGACGTCGGCCATTGAGGAGGATACGGTAAGGCTACTGCTTCATGTTAAGGTCGAGCAGAAAATAGAGCGTGAAGAGGTTGCCAAGGTAACCGGAACCAATAAGGATGACAGCGCGGGCAAGACGCCTGTCAGACGGGAAACCAAAAAAATACAGCGTAATGACCCATGTCCTTGCGGCAGCGGACTTAAATATAAGAACTGCTGCGGAAGAAACGCGTAAATGTTATAATATTCAAAATACTCAAATAATACATTAAAGGTGGTGAAATAGTGGTTGAGTTAGACCAGTTCCGTTATAAACTTAACGGATTCGAAGGACCATTAGAGGAATTGAGGGATTCACTTTAACTTAGCAGATAAGTCCAAAAGAATCGAAGAAATAGAAATGCATATGGAAGATCCGGGTTTCTGGGACAATCCGGAGCAGTCACAGATTAAGCTCAAAGAGCTTAAGAGCCTTAAAGATTCCTTTGAGAATTACAATAAGCTGGTGAAACAAAAAGAGGACGCAGAGACATTTATAGAGATGGCGGAGGAGGAAAACGATACTTCCCTCGTGCCTGAGATTGCAGAGCTGGTTGCAGATTTTGAGGCTCTGTATGAGAAAATAAGAATCGAAACCCTTCTTTGTGACGAATATGACCGGAATAACGCCATATTGAGGCTTAACGCGGGCGCGGGAGGAACCGAAAGCTGCGACTGGGCTTCCATGCTTTTGCGCATGTACACCAGATGGGCGGAATCCAAAGGATATTCGGTGGAAACCCTCGATTATCTTGACGGAGATGAGGCCGGAGTCAAATCTGTGACAATTCAGATTAACGGAGAAAACGCGTACGGCTATCTTAAATCCGAGAAGGGCGTGCACCGTCTTGTGAGAATTTCGCCTTTCAATGCAAACGGCAAGAGACAGACTTCCTTTGTATCCTGTGATGTAATGCCGGATATAGAGGAAGACATTGACGTAGATATAAATGAAGATGATCTCAGGATAGATACCTACCGTTCAAGCGGAGCGGGCGGTCAGCATATCAATAAGACGTCTTCGGCAATAAGAATTACCCATATTCCCACCGGCATTGTTGTACAGTGCCAGAACGAACGTTCGCAGCATCAGAATAAAGATAAAGCAATGCAGATGCTCAAAGCGAAGCTTTATCTTTTGAAACAGCAGGAAAATGCCGATAAAGAGGCGGAAATCAGGGGGGAAGTCAAGGAAATAGGCTGGGGCAGCCAGATACGAAGCTACGTCCTGCAGCCATATACTCTTGTAAAGGACCACAGAACCAATGCGGAAACAGGCAATGCGCAGTCTGTGCTTGACGGCAACATCGATTTATTTTTGGGAGAATACCTTAAATGGATTCACAGAACGACCAAGGAGGATTAAAATATGGCAGATTTTCAGCCGGTAGTATTCAGTCTTGATGAGGAGCGGTATGGAATGGATATATCGTATGTCAACGGTATTGAAAGCGAACAGCAGATTGTCCGTGTGCCCAATGCATCCAGAAACATTAAAGGAATTATCAATCTCAGGGGAGAAGTCATCCCTGTAATGAATTTAAGAGCTAAATTCAATACGCCCAATCAGGAGCCTCCTGAGGAGACGGAGCTGATGATAATTAATCTTCCGGGTAATAAATTAGCGCTCGAGGTTGACGGAGTGGAACAGATACATCATATTTCCGAAGAAAATATGGTGGATATGCCTATGATTGCTCAGGGCGAAGGCGTAAAATATTTTGATAAGGTTGCCAAAGTGGATGATAAATTAATTATTCTTATCAATCCTCTGGAACTGCTTTCGGATGATGAGCGTAAAGCAGTGGAAAAACTTACGGAAGAAAAGACAGATAATTAACATAAAAATTTAAGTCAGGAGAAATAAAATGGTAAACATTGCAGTGTTAGGCTACGGTACGGTAGGTTCAGGCGTTGTGGAGGTATTGAGGACAAATCAGGAATCAATCAACAGGAGAGCAGGACAGGAAATCAATCTTAAATATGTACTTGACTTGCGTGATTTTCCGGGAGACCCGGTGGAAGAGATTCTGGTCCATGATTACAATACGATTCTTAACGACGACGACGTCAGGATTGTGGTTGAAGTTATGGGAGGCGTCAATCCCGCTTATCAGTTTGTAAAAGATGCTCTTCTTAAAGGGAAAAGCGTATGTACTTCCAACAAAGAGCTTGTTGCAAAACACGGCGCGGAGCTTCTTGAGATAGCGAAAAACAACAAAATCAATTTTCTTTTCGAGGCCAGTGTAGGCGGAGGCATTCCTATTATCAGGCCGTTGAATCAGTCTCTGACGGCAGATGAGATTGTGGAAATTTCAGGTATCTTAAACGGTACAACCAACTATATTCTTACCAAAATGTCCAAAGAAGGACTGGCTTTTGACGCTGTTTTGAAGGAAGCGCAGGAATTAGGCTACGCAGAGCGTAACCCTGAAGCGGATGTGGAGGGTTATGATGCCTGCCGGAAAATAGCGATTTTATCTTCTCTGGCGTGCGGACATCAGGTGGATTATGAAGACATATATACAGAGGGAATCACAAAGATAACGGACATCGATTTCAAATATGCGGACAAGCTCGGCGTGACCATAAAGCTTATCGGCTCAAGCAGGAAGGTTGAAGGCGGTTTTGCCGCTATGGTTGCACCTAAGATGATAAGCAAGGAGCATCCCTTAGCCGGAGTCAACGGCGTTATGAATGCAATTTTTGTAAAGGGTAATGTTTTGGGAGACGTAATGTTCTACGGTGCAGGAGCCGGCAAACTTCCTACTGCAAGTGCCGTTGTATCAGATGTTGTCGACGCTGTGAAGCATATGGGAACCAATATCATGACAATATGGAATACACGAAAGGCAGAATTGGTTGATATTAAGAACGTATCGACAAGATTTTTTGTCCGCATCAAAGGCAGTATGAATGAGAAGCTTGACAAAGCAAATGCCGTATTTAAAGGAAAAGCCGTGACTGTGGATGGGCTGGATGGAGAATTCGGATATGTTACGGCTCCTATGACGGAGAAAGATTACTCTTCTGCGGCCGCAGAATTTAACGGAATTATTTCAATGATAAGATATGAAGGCTGAAAATGAGAGAAACTGCCTCGGACGCAATACGTCCGAGGCTTTTCGGTATTGACAAATCTTTTCGGAAGTAATATTATTTCGATTATCGGAAATTAAAGTTCGGAGGAATGAAAATGGTTAAAGTTACGAAGTTTGGCGGAAGCTCACTGGCAAGCGCCGAGCAGTTTCGCAAAGTTGCAGATATAATACTTGCGGATCCGTCAAGAAGGTATGTAGTGCCTTCGGCGCCCGGCAAACGTTTTGCGGAAGATGTGAAAGTTACGGACATGCTTTATGCCTGCTACAAGGCGGCTGTAAGCGGCAAGAATTTTGAGAGCAAGTTTGATGAGATTAAGGCAAGATATGACGGCATCATCAGCGAACTTGGAATGGACCTTTCGCTTGAAAAAGAATACGAAGCGATTGCTGCGGGCTTTAAAGGGCGTGCAGGCCGCGATTACGCTGCATCAAGGGGGGAATTTCTCAACGGAATAATCCTTGCCAAATATATAGGATATGAATTTATTGATGCGGCAGAGGTTGTTTTTTTCAACGAAGACGGAACATTCAATTCGGAAATGACAAACCAGACCTTAATAGACAGGCTCACAGGAGTTGAGCGCGCGGTCATACCGGGATTTTACGGCTCAACGCCTAACGATACAATTAAAACATTTTCCAGAGGCGGTTCAGACATAACGGGTTCAATCGTAGCGGCAGCGGTTCATGCGGATTTGTATGAGAACTGGACCGATGTTTCGGGATTTATGATTGCGGACCCCAGAATTATAGATAATCCGGCAGCGATTAATACAATCACATATAAGGAGCTGAGAGAGCTTTCGTATATGGGAGCAACCGTTTTGCATGAAGACGCTATTTTCCCTGTGAGAAAAGAAGGTATTCCTATCAATATAAAAAATACCAATGCACCTGAGGACCACGGAACAATGATAGTCGAGAGCACCTCCAAGAAGCCGGAATACATTATTACCGGCATTGCAGGCAAAAAAGGCTTTTCGGCAGTCAATATTGAGAAAGATATGATGAATTCCGAAATCGGCTTCGGACGCAAGGTATTGGAACAGTTTGAGAAACAAGGACTTTCGTTTGAGCATATGCCTTCGGGAATCGACACTATGACGATTATTGTCCATCAGACCGAATTTGAGGAGAAAGAGCAGGAAATTCTCGCCGGTATCCACAGAAATGCTTCTCCTGATTCGATTGAGATTGAACCGGGGCTTGCGTTGATTGCAGTCGTGGGAAGAGGAATGAAATCCGCCAAAGGAACGGCCTTTAAGATTTTTGAAGCTCTTTATAAATCCGGTGTCAATGTAAAAATGATAGACCAGGGTTCCAGCGAGCTCAACATAATAATAGGTGTTCTTGAAGAAGAATTTGAAATTGCATTTAAAGCGATATACAATGCATTTGTAAAATAACGGTATAAAAACTGCACCCGAAAAGCCAGCTTCGGCATTAAGCTTTCAGGGTGCAGTTTGATTATGGCTATCTGTTATAAAATTCCATGAGCTCTTCGTACTGCGCCATAAATTCAGGGTCGCCCATCAGATATATTGCCATAATGAACATGATTATACCTATTATTGCCCCTACGGCTCCGGTTATTATTCCGGCAATGGCCTTGCCTGAGCGGACGGGGGCGGTTCCTTTGCTGAAAATTCCGAGAAAAACGGCAATTATACCGAGAAGAGGCCCCATATATCCGGTACAGCAGCCGGCAGGTATCGAAAGAATGCCCAAAATTAAGGAAGCGATTGCCATTCCCCGCCTTTCCTGAGGGTAGTTGTTCCGGTTGAAATTATTAAAGTTATTGTCATAGTTATAATTGTAGCCGTTATCAAAATTGTTGTTGTAGCCGTTATTATCCATATTAACCTCCAAATAAAAACAATTCTTCCTTATTTTAGCATCTTGCTAAAAAAAATGCAATGCACACCGGCCGACTGGTCAAACTTTAAAATATTAATCACTTGATTAGTTGCCGTCTATAGATTATAATTTGTAAATAAAAGCCGGTGGCAGACAAAATGTATTATGAAGCGGGACGCTTCTGTTTTCGGGAGGGATTATGGAAATTAAGTTTGACGTTGATATATCTGTCAAGGATATGTATAAATTCCTGCTTAATAATACTTACAGGAAACTTACCGGAATAATATGGATAATGTTCAGCCTTCTGGTGATAGTGATTACCGTTTACACATGGGGAGAAGTAGAGCTGCTTCATTCGCTTCTCATGATACTTCTCGCGTCGCTTTATACGGTGATTAATCCCGTAATACTTTATTTTAAGGCCAGAAAACAAGTCCGGAGCAACCAATCCTTTAACGGAACGCTGAGCTATACGGTTGACGACCGTGGGATTAAGGTAACGCAAAAGAATGAGGAGGCATCATCGGGCTGGGACGAGATATGGAAGATAGTAAGATACGGCAATCAGGTTGTTGTGTATATTACGACTGTCAGAGCTTTTGTGTGGCCGATTGACAGTATCGGTGACGGTTATGCTTCGCTTGTCAAGCTTGCGTCGGAGAAGCTCGGCGGAAGATGCCGGCTCCGAAATAACTGACGAGATATCTGTACGGACAGCCATGCCGGGTGAGGTTATATGATAATAGAAAGTTTTTCGCCTGAAACTACATACGGACTTGGAAAAGCCATAGGACGTCAGCTTAAACCGGGGGACATAATATGTCTTGACGGTGACCTGGGGGCGGGCAAGACCGTTTTTACTCAGGGAATAGCCGGCGGGCTGGAAATAGACGAGCCGGTATGCAGCCCCACATTTACCATAATACAGGAATATGAAAGCGGAAGGCTGCCGCTGTACCATTTCGATGTGTACCGGATATCGGGGCCGTGGGATATGGACGAGCTCGGATATGAAGAATATTTTTACGGAGAAGGCGTATGCCTTATAGAATGGGGAAAGCTTATCAAGGAGCTTCTTCCCGAAAATACCGTATATATCACTATTGAAAAGGACAGCAATAAAGGATTTGATTACCGCCGGATTATATGCAGCCGCGATTATGAAACAGCCTGAATATACTCATTATTATGTGCGGATTAAATACAAAAAGAGGATTTTTCCATGAAAATTTTGGCGATTGAAGCGTCGTCTCTTGTGGCGTCCGTTGCCATACTTACAGACGATGTGATTACAGCAGAATATACAATTAACCATAAAATTACACACTCACAGACGCTTCTGCCCATGATTGACGAAATCTGCAGCAGAACGGATACGAAGCCGGAAGAATTTGACGCTGTTGCGGTGTCGGGAGGGCCGGGTTCATTTACGGGGCTGCGCATCGGCTCTGCTACGGCAAAGGGTCTCGGTCAGGCGCTGAAAATCCCGTTAATTCATGTTCCCACGCTGGAGGCGATGGCATATAACATGTACGGAACGGAGATGCTTGTTTGCCCGATAATGGATGCAAGACGTTCGCAGGTATATACCGGTATCTATCGGTTTGATGAAGACAGGCTTTGCGCCGTTATGGATACATGCGCCATGGGGATAGATGAGCTGCTTCAGGCTCTGGGAAAATATAATCATAAAACTGTTTTTATAGGGGACGGGATACCCGTATATCGCGATATCATAGAGAAAAAAGCAGAATTCCCTTATATATATGCGCCTGCCGGAATGAACAGGCAGCGGGCATCGAGCGTGGCGGTTCTCGGAATGGAATATTTTAAGCAGGGCAGAACGGTTTCTGCGGCGGAGCATCTTCCGGAGTATCTGCGGATGTCCCAGGCGGAACGAGAGCGCAGGGAGCGTATGAGCGGCAATGAGTGATCTTAGTGTGACGATACGCAAAATGACGGTATCGGATGCGCCGCAGGTGGCATGTCTCGAGCGCAGGGCATTTTCACAGCCGTGGCCGGAAGCGGAATTTGTTAAGGCTGCGCAGGCAGACAATTATATATATTTAATTGCCGAGCATGAGAATCAAATAATAGGTTATGCAGGCTGTGTGATTGCGGCGGATGAAGCCGATATAACTAATATAGCGGTTGATGACGGAGCCAGAAGGCTTGGAATAGGAACTAAGCTTTTGAGAAGTCTTACGGAAATGACCGCTGCAAGAGGCGTGGCAAGTATTTTTCTGGAAGTAAGGCAGAGCAACGGGCCCGCACAAAATTTGTATTTTAAAACGGGATTTAAGAAAATCGGAATAAGAAAAAATTTTTATCAAAAACCAAATGAAGATGCCATTTTAATGGCAAAAAAATTACATTAATAACCACTATCATATACATGGACCCACATATATAATTATCATGTCCAATGATTGCAGACTGCCTTATGCGGCTCTTTGCAGATATCAGACATAACAGCAATTACAGAAAAGAGGAATGTATATGAAAAAATACGATATTAACGGAAGACTTACTAAAGTAGTATGCAACGGCTGCGGAAGCAATATTCCGCATTCAGGAAATATAATAATCGGGGCGGCGCTAAGCTTTCGGGCAGAATGGGGATATTTTTCCGAAAAGGATGGCGAAACCCACAGCTTTGATTTATGTGAGTCCTGTTACGACAGGATAGTAAAAGATTTTGCAATTCCTGTTGAAATAGAGGAAAGGACGGAGCTGCTGTAGATTTATAATTAAAGCTGCGCGGCTGCGGGAAAGAATTGGAACAGGTAAAGGAATGTTGGATTTATGTTTATTGGGGACCGGCGGAATGATGCCGCTGCCCAACAGATGGATAACTGCATTGATGACCAGATATAACGGAAGCTCGCTTTTGATAGACTGCGGAGAGGGCACGCAGGTGGCTCTCAAAAAATCAGGCTGGAGCTTCAAGCCTGTGGATATTATATGTATCACTCATTTTCATGCCGACCATATAGCCGGTCTTCCGGGTTTTCTGCTCACGATGGGTAATGCGGAACGCACGGAGGATGTGTTGATTGTAGGACCGAAAGGACTGGAAAAGGTTGTTAGCTCATTGAGAATAATTGCTCCGGAGCTTCCTTTCAAAATCAATTTCAGGGAACTGTCTCAGGATTTTGAGACAATTGAAGCCTGCGGATATGTAATTGACGCTTTCAGGGTCCAACACAAGGTAACATGCTACGGTTATAACGTACGAATTGGAAGAAAGGGCAAATTTGATGCCGAAGCAGCCAGGTCGCTCCGGATTCCTTTGATGTACTGGAACAGACTCCAGAACGGCGAGACTGTAACTGACGGAGACAATATTTTTACCCCCGATATGGTTATGGGACCGCCGAGAAAGGGAATCAAAGTTACCTACTGCACGGATTCAAGACCTGTGAAGGTAATAGCCGATAATGCAGCCGGGGCCGACCTTTTCATCTGTGAAGGTATGTACGGCGAGGAAGGCAAAGAAGCCAAAGCCCGTGAGTACGGTCATATGACTATGTATGAAGCGGCGGAATTGGGAAAGAAAGCGCAGCCGAAGGAAATGTGGCTCACGCATTACAGCCCGTCGCTTGTAAGGCCCGACGAATATCTTGGCAGGGTGCGCGAGGTTTTTGACAGAGTAAAAATACCGAGAGACGGCTGGTTTAAAACGATAGATTTTACGGACTGATGAAAGGGGCGGATACTATGAAAGAGCAGGGCCGTTTAAAAAACTCGCTGAATAAATTTAAGAAACCGCTTATTATAACGGCTTTGGCGGTTTTGGCAATTTCATATTATATATATTTGTCCAACAAGGACGTCAATAATGATGATAAAATGACGTCCAATTCCGAAGCGTCCGAACTTATCAGCCGTGATATGGAGAAAAACTATCCGGCTACTCCCAGAGCGGTACTGAGTTATTTTATAGATATACAGAAAGTCTGGTATAAGGAAGATATAAGCGAGGATGAGCTTAACGGACTGGTACAGCATGCAAGGGCGCTTTATGATGACGAGCTTCTTGCCGCCAATGAATATGAAACTTATATTGCCAGCCTTAAGGCGGAAATCGATACCTATAAAGAAAACGAACGCTATATTTCCGAGTATATTATTGAGGACGGCTATAACATCCGGTATAAATCTTTTAACGGCAGAACATATGCGTTTGTCAATGTGAAGTATTATATCAGAGAAGATGAAAATCTCCGGACGGTGTACGAAGAATATACGCTAAGAAAGGATGCGGATTCCAGATGGAAAATATTGTTCTGGAAACTGACCGACGGAACCGCAATGGAAGAACAGTAATGGAAAATATATCAATACTTGCAATAGAAAGCTCATGTGACGAAACGGCAGCGGCCGTTGTGCGTGACGGAAGAACGGTTCTTTCCAATGTAATATCCTCCCAGATTGATTTGCACACGCTGTACGGCGGGGTTGTGCCGGAAATTGCATCGCGCAAGCATATGGAACAGATTAATCAGGTTGTTGAACAGGCGCTTGAGAAAGCGGGAACATCGCTTGCCGACATTACCGCAATAGCAGTAACCTATGGCCCGGGTCTTGTGGGAGCGCTTCTTGTGGGGGTTGCCCACGCAAAGGCTCTTGCTTTTGCATCCCATAAACCGCTTGTGGGAGTTCACCATATCGAAGGACATATTTGCGCAAATTATATAGATAACCCGGAACTTGAGCCGCCCTTCGGCTGCCTTGTGGTTTCAGGAGGACATACTCATCTTGTGAATGTCATAGACTACGGAAAATACGAAATTTTAGGTAGAACAAGGGATGATGCTGCGGGAGAAGCATTTGATAAAGTGGCCAGGGCAGTTGGACTGGGATATCCGGGAGGACCCAAAATAGACAAAATTGCCAAAGAGGGGAATCCTGACGCTATAGAGTTCCCGCGTGCAAAAATAGACGGCGCCAGGTACGATTTCAGCTTCAGCGGACTCAAATCGGCCGTACTTAATTATATTAACGGCTGTGAAATGAAAAAAATTAAAATAAATCAGGCAGACGTTGCGGCTTCTTTCCAGAAAGCTGTTGTTGATGTGCTTGTGGACCATGCGATGCAGGCGGTCGATGAATTCGGCTTTAAAAAATTTGCCATAGCAGGCGGGGTTGCTTCAAATTCGGCTCTGAGAGCCGCCATGATAAAAGCCAGTGCCGAAAAAGGAATTGCCTTTAATTATCCGTCGCCGATTCTTTGCACGGATAATGCGGCTATGATAGGGGCAGCGGGATATTACGATTATATTGCAGGTATTCGTTCCGGCTGGGATTTGAACGCCGTGCCCAATCTGAAACTTGGAGAGCGTTGATTATGGGACACAATTATGCGGTGGTTCTTGCCGGAGGAAAAGGAACCAGAATGGGAAGCGATATTCCTAAACAATATATACAAATAAACGGCAGGCCGGTGCTTTACTATTCGCTTTCCGTTTTTGAGGAATGCCCTTTTATTGATGAAATAATTCTTGTAACCATCAAAAAAGATGTAGAATATTGCATGGAAGAAATAGTCAGGCCGAATGATTTTTCAAAAGTAAGACATGTTGTGGCCGGCGGAAGAGAAAGATATGAGTCGGTATATTCCGGCCTCAGGACGATAGAACAAACAGATGGCTATGTTTTTATACATGACGGCGCAAGGCCGTGCATAAATCAAAGATTGCTGGATATACTGTATGATGATGTAATAAAATATAAGACATCCGTGGCGGCGGTGCGCGCAAAGGACACTGTCAAAATATCGGACGGCAGCAGCTTTGTTGTTAATACGCCTGAAAGGGATAATGTCTGGATTGTCCAGACACCGCAGGTTTTTGAAACAAGGGCAATCCTTGAAGCCTATGAGAAAATGATGCGTTTATTAAGAGAAGGAAAAAGTCCGTTGAACATTACGGATGACGCAATGGTTATGGAGAATTTCGGCACTTGTAAAGTCCGTCTGACGGAAGCTTTTTACGGTAACATCAAAGTGACGACTGCCGAGGATTTGTTTACTGTACAAAACATTCTCAAAAATGCCAAAAATTAAAAAATA
>CALWMX010000054.1 GCA_944382105.1 uncultured Butyrivibrio sp. | reverse complement strand
CGGCATGAAAGGAATTATATTCGGTATTCCGGTGTCTCTTGTGATTAACTGGCTGATGAGCCGTTCAATGGATTTCGGCGTTGATTTGGGCGTCATCATACCGTGGAAGAGCATCATAATTGCCGTGGCGAGCGTGTTTATAGTAGTATTTGCAACAATGCTGTATTCCATGAGTAAAATAAGGCATGACAATACGGTTGAAACATTAAAAAACGAGAATTTGTAAATAATCAACAAAAAATACGACAAAAGTGCACAAAAAATATGATTTTTATACATATGATGTGCACTTTTGTTTTTTTGTCGAAAAATAACAGGTTTAATTTGTGGTAAGTGCACAAAAAATATTTTCAAATATATAAAGTTATTGTTGAAATTTACGTATAAACATGGTATTATTTAACTCAAGGGGAGCTGTCGTTTCTGAAAGAAACGGCAGCTTTACACTTAATTTTTCAGGAGGTATTGTTTATGAAAATCGGTAAGAAATTACTGGCCGGAGTTCTTGCTCTGGCAATGGTTGTCTCTTCCCTGTTTACATGGCAAGGCGGAATAACGGTTCAGGCCGCGGATATACCGCCGGAAGCATTGTTTACCGGGAACAGCATTTCATTGACCGGAAATTGTGAGAACGACGAGAGCCGGGGAAGCGGTGAGAGTTATGACGGATATATCCAGACTTTCAATGATGCGGATATTCTTGCAAGCGATTATCTCAAAATAGAGTATACCGCTTCAGGTGACATCACCGACGAAACTGAAGTTTTCAATCTTCAGCCGTTTGACACAAGCTGGGGAGGCTGGGATGAGAACATTATTACCATAGGAGATTCCGTTTCTAACGGAAACGGTACATACACGGCATATATTCCGACACAGAAGGTGGTACAGTCTCTCAGCTCCGGAGGAACTCTCAACGGAATTAATATCAGCTTTGCCGCTGAGGGTGTTGATGCGGTGATCACGGCAATGACGTATATGGTGGAGAAGGATTTCACGGAGACGAGCATGAGCCTTCCGACGGACGGGTCGCTGGACAGCAGCAACGACGCGCATTACAGTGATGGCGCATGGAACGGTTATATTGCTACATTCCAGGATACCGGTATATTGGAAAGCGATTATATCAAAATCGATTATACCGCAGGAGAGGGTGTAACCGGAGAAACCGTAGTATTCACGCTTCAGCCGTTTGACACAAGCTGGGGAGGCTGGGATGATAACATTATTACCATCGGAGATTCCGTTGATAACGGAGACGGTACATACACCGCATATATTGCCACCCAGAAGATAATTCAGTCTCTGAATGGAGGCGCAGGCGGCAATATCAAAGGAATCAATATAAGCTTTTATGCCGAGGATGTTGAGGCGACGCTTGCGGCGATGACCTATATGGTGGAAGGCTCATCTTCGGACGATGGGGATAATGAAGATTCACATCAGCTTGATGAAGCAAAGTATATTCTTGATATAACAGGCGATGACCTTGTGGCTGCGGGAATCGATGCACAGAGTCTGATCGATAATGACTGTACGGCTACGTTTTACATTCATATTACACAGGCTGATAATTATTCCTACATACATGCCAGAACCGGCGGTACGGGAGGCGGATCCAACAAGTACCTTATCGGTGAGGACTGCACAAAGCAGAAGTCCAGCATTTATTGGATTCAGAATTCCGAAAATAATGACGGTGTAGGAAGCGCCGGAACTGCTAATTATAAGTTCCCGGCCAATTCAATATCCAGCAGCAAGATTAACAGTGTTTCAGACTTTTCACTGAGCATAAGGATTTATACAACCAACACGGAAGCTGAACCTTTAGGTATTATCTTTTCGGATGGACAGAGCGTTGCCATAAACGTTGATGCAGATGGCGGTGTTACTCTTACAGAGGGCTTCACCGAACCTGTATGCGAATCGACAACCCTTGAGGATCCTACGGCGATTAAGGATGTATGGCAGCAGACGGTTGAGATGAGAAGAGATAATCTGAAGCTTTCGCTTGATTATATTGCAGAGATGGATTCGAGCAGATACACTGCAGATTCATGGCAGGCTCTTCAGGAAGCAGTGGTTGTGGCTACCGCCGAATATGAGAACCCGGATGCAACAACCGACAGCCTTAAAACAGCCAGGGACACCCTTGAGAATGTTAAGGCAAAGCTTATATTTGTAACCGAGACGGATGATTCCAACGCACTTCCGTTCAGAGAGCTTTCCGCACAGGAAACGGTAGCTGAGATGGGAGCGGGAATTAACCTCGGAAATACCATGGACGGTCACAGCGGTTTTACACCGAGTGAAACGGCATGGCAGTCAGCGGTTACCACCAAAGAATATATCAAGGCGCTTCATGACGCAGGTTACAATACAGTCAGGATTCCTGTAACATGGGGCAATATGATAGACGATGAAAACGGATATGCAATTAACGAAACATGGCTGAACAGGGTTCAGGATATTGTCGATTACTGCGTAGAGCAGGATATGTACGCAATCATCAATGTTCACCATGACGGCGCAGAGCAGACAGGCTGGCTAAGGGTTGCTGCGGATGATATCGATTCCGTAATGGAGAAATACGAAGCTGTCTGGAGACATATTGCAGAAAGATTTAAGGATTATGACGAGCACCTTATATTTGAGTCCATGAACGAGATTTCATGTTCGGAAACGGATAAGAACGGAAGCGAAGCTGTTGCATATGATACGCCGATTATTGTGAATTTCAACCAGCTTTTTGTAAATACCGTACGTTCAACAGGTTCAAACAACACAAAGAGATGGCTCGCCGTAGTGGCTCATTATGCTAATAACGGAAGCAGCTCAAGCTTTACCCTTCCGGAAGACACGTATAATGATACCAACAGACTTATGTTTGCCGCACATATTTATGTGGCATCTACTAACACAACATGGAAGCTTTCCGACATTCAGGGACTTTGGGAAAGGCTTCAGGCAATGCAGAACAAATTCGGAAGCGATGTTCCTATGTACCTTGGTGAGTACGGAAACAGAATTTATGAGCAGTCAGGCACCGAATCGGGCTATAATGATGTTGCACGTGCATGGTTCTGTGAGATTGCCAACAGAGCATGTCAGGTAGCGGGCGTTGTGCCGATTGTATGGGATCAGGGCTTTGGAACTAACGGAGAGTATGAAACAGGACTTTTCTCATACTGGAACAGAACCGAACTTAGGCCGATATTCAAGACAATTATTGACGGAATGATGAGAGGTACATATCTGGCCGCATCGGATCTGAACTTAAATTATGACTTCTCTGATATTGAACAGGATCCTGAGGTTGTTGAGATAACGTCAATCACTCCTTCAGCCACAACTGTTGATATGACAATCGGCGACTGGGAGACTCTTACGGTTGACACGGCTCCTGCCGAAACCAACGATATAGTATTCTGGTCAACGGATAATGATGATATAGTTACCGTATTTAACGGTAAGCTGCATGCAAAAGGCATCGGACAGACAACGGTACACGTATATTCGCAGAGCGGCTCCGTAAGCGAGGACATTGTGGTTAATGTAAGCGCTAAGGCTTCCTCAGAAGATGTTACCATTACCGTAGATGAAGATACCAAGACAATCATTCTTGATAAGAGTACGACTATTACCGCATCCGCAAGCAACGGAGAGGCAGTTACGTTTACCTCGTCCAATCCGGATGTGGCTACCGTAAACAGCCTTGGTAAAGTAGTCGGAACAGGTGTAGGCAGAACATATATTATCGTTACGTCAGAGAGCGGCGCCACAAAGACAGTTGAAATCAATGTTAAGGATGCGCTTGACACGGATGAAATTTCACTGGGTCTTAAGGTACTTTATAACGACTCGGTAAACGAATACTGGAGCACAGAGACCGGAACCGTAATAAATGTTACGGGCGACGGACAGTATACTGTAAGATTTGACTGCGACACTGACTTGTCCAATGCAGCAAAGAATGCAGGAATTACAAACCTTGACAGATTAACGTCTATTTATATCAAAGACCAGAGCGTTGATACGGGTGAAACAAAAGCTTCGCCGGTTGAGACCTGTATGATACAGATTGACAAGGTTGTTCTTGACGGACAGGAGCTTACGCTCAACAGCAATGCGGAAGCGAAGGAAGCAATCAAGTCAGGCGTATTTGACAGCGGTAATCCTGTAAACGCATGGGACGGTTCGGCTGTTGATGAAGTAAGTGTCAGCGACCATGTTGCAACATTTACCACCAACACCGAGCATAAAGTAATTGAGATTACGTTTACGCTTTCAGGCATGAAGTTTAAAACGTCATCATCCGAAATCCAGAATCCGGCAGAGAAGATGGAGGCCGAGGATGGAGAAACAATCAATATCTGTCCTGACACAACAGAAAACACATTTGAAGTATCGGTTAAGCTCACACCTGCTAACACTGAAAATGTTGTTACGTTCGTATCATCTGATGAATCGGTTATATCCGTACCTTCCAAAGCTGTTTCGGTTGATGAAAACGGTTATGCAACCGTTACCGCAACAATTGTAGGCGATGGAAATGCAACAATAACGGCAATGACTGATAACGGACTTACGACTGTGTTTGAGATTAAGAGAGAACACGATTATAAAGAAGTTTCCAGAGTGGATGCACAGGTAGGAGTTGACGGCGTAATTAATTATGAGTGCCAGACTTGCGGTAAGACTATGTCTGAAATAATTCCTGCAATTGACGCGGATAATCCGGAAATTACGCTTGGCATTGAATGCAGGCCGATTGACGGTGTTACGCCGAGTGCTACAATAACAGATAAAGATTTCCCGTCTACCGAAGGAGTCAAGAATGTTATTGTAGAAGTTACGATACCTGACTCTGCGGCAGATACGTGGAATGACTGGTGCGGAAACATTGTAAGAGTTACCGATAAGGACGGCGTTCACTATTATATGTGGGGCGGCGCACAGGTAGGCTGGAATAAAGACTTTGACGGAGACGATGTAGATGATATTATCGGCGGCGTTGACGGAGAACAGTGGGTCGGAACGGTTGTTGACGGCAAGGCTACTCTTGTTATTCCGGTTTCAGGTGACGAATTTACAATAGATTTCATCACGGACTGCTATGTAGACGGCGGTGCTCCGACATATGACGGTGTGCTCTATGTTATAGAGAAGGCTTCACTCAGCAAGGAGGAAAATCCATCAATAGATCCTGGTGACGACCCTTCGACGAATCCTGATGATTCAGATGATGACCCGACGGAAGGACCTGTGGATACAGGCGATACCGGAGCATTAGGATTTATGCTGATAGCTCTTGCAGCGAGCGCTGCAACGGGAGTTGTAACCATTAAAAAGAGACGCAGAGCATAAATAAAGCCCCGGCAAAAGCATGTGCTTATTGTAAAGTAAATTCAAAAGCACACAAAAATTTCACAGTCGGGAAAACGACAGGCATCAACCTTAAGGTTGATGCCTGTTTTATGCATTCAGCCGTTTTTCTTAGCTCTGTAACGAGCCGTCGAATCAAGAATTTTTTTCCTTATACGGAGGTGTTTAGGCGTTACCTCAAGAAGCTCGTCAGAATCAATAAATTCAAGAGACTGCTCAAGGCTCATAACCTTAGGCGGCACAAGCCTGAGGGCGTCGTCTGCGCTTGAAGAACGAGTATTGGTAAGATGCTTTGTCTTGCACACATTGACCTCGATATCCTCTGCGCGGCCTGTCTGTCCGACAATCATACCAGCATAAACCTTTTCGCCCGGACCGATAAAAAGAGTGCCGCGTTCCTGAGCATTATAAAGACCGTAGGTAATTGCTTCACCGTTCTCAAATGCGATAAGCGAACCCTGTTTGCGGTACTGTATGTCTCCTTTGTATAGGCCGTACCCGTCAAAAATGGTGTTTATAATCCCATTGCCTTTAGTGTCCGTAAGGAATTCGTTGGTATATCCTATAAGGCCTCTTGAGGGAATTGAAAATTCGAGTCTGGTGGTCTGGCCGTTTAATGGGGCCATTCCGTTCAGCTCTCCTTTTCTTATGCTGAGCTTCTGGATTACGGTTCCGGAACAATCCTCAGGGACATCTATATACGCCGTTTCCATAGGTTCAAGTTTATTGCCTCGTTCATCGGTTTTGTAAAGAACCTCTGCCTTGCTTACCGCAAATTCGTAACCTTCACGCCTCATGTTCTCAATAAGGACGGACAGATGCAGCTCTCCGCGTCCGGAAACTTTGAAACAGTCTGTGTTATCTGTTTCCTCCACCCGCAGGCTCACGTCCGTGTTCAGCTCGCGCATGAGTCTTTCGCGCAGATGTCTTGAAGTTACAAATTTGCCCTCCTGGCCCGCAAGAGGCGAATCATTGACCATAAAATTCATCGCTATCGTAGGCTCCGAGATTTTCTGGAAAGGAATTGCCTGGGGGTTGTCAACCGAGCATATAGTGTCGCCGATTTTGATGTCGGAAATTCCGGAAACGGCGACTATTGAGCCCACAGTTGCTTCATTTACTTCTGTTTTATTAAGCCCGTCAAATTCATACAGTTTTGTAACCTTTACGCGCTGATGCTTATCGGTATCGTGGTGATTGACAATCATAACTTCCTGATTGACCCTGATAACGCCGTTGTCGACCTTTCCTACGCCGATTCTTCCCACATAATCATTGTAATCTATTGTGCTGATAAGAAGCTGCAAAGGCGCCTCGGTATCTCCTTTAGGGGCGGGAATGCTGTTTATTATAGTCTCAAAAAGAGGTTCCATATTATCGGACTCATCTTCCATATTATATTTGGCATATCCGTTTCTTGCGGAGGCGAATATGAAAGGACAATCCAGCTGTTTATCATTGGCGTCAAGCTCCAGAAGAAGTTCGAGCACTTCATCCGTGACCTCGTCCGGTCTTGCCTCAGGCCGGTCTATTTTATTTATACACACGATTAAATCCAAATCAAGCTCAAGCGCTTTCTGGAGAACGAATTTAGTCTGCGGCATAACGCCTTCATAAGCGTCAACTACAAGTATTACTCCGTTTACCATTTTGAGAACGCGTTCCACCTCCCCGCCGAAATCGGCGTGGCCCGGAGTGTCTATGATGTTTATTTTGGTGTTTTTATAATGAACGGCAGTGTTTTTGGAAAGAATGGTAATACCTCTTTCCCGTTCAATGTCGTTGGAATCCATAACACGCTCTGCGACTTCCTGATTTTCCCTGAAGGTGCCGCTTTGCTTTAACAGTTCATCTACAAGTGTGGTTTTGCCGTGGTCTACATGCGCGATAATTGCAATGTTTCTCACATCTTCACGTTCTGAAATCATAAAAAACCTCCGATATATAATAAAAACATGTACAATCAAATATTTTAACACATTTTTTCATTATTACAATATTTTTGTTCTAAAATGGAAATATGGTGCATAATATTTATAGATAAAATTATCAAACAACGATTGCAGACATCGGGGATGAAAGATGCTGCAGGTTAAGTAGAAGGGAGAAACAGAAGAATGGTTGATAAGGTTATTGAAAACAACAAAGTTACAATTATCGGAGAGGTGGTTTCTGAATTTCAGTTCAGCCACGAGGTGTATGGAGAAGGCTTTTATACGGTAAACATATCCGTTAACCGTCTCAGCAACAGCGTGGATGTGATTCCATTGATGATTTCCGAGAGGCTGGTGGATGTTACGGAGGATCTTCGCGGCACAATTATTGAGGCGTCGGGACAGTTCCGTTCGTATAACAGGCATGAGGAGACAAAAAACAGACTTGTGCTTTCTATTTTTGTTAGAGAACTGGAATTTATTGATGATTATGATGAAGATATGAGCACAAATCAGATATATCTTGACGGATATATCTGCAAACCGCCTATTTACAGGAAAACACCTCTTGGAAGGGAGATTGCCGATATTCTTATAGCAGTAAACAGACCTTACGGCAAATCGGATTACATACCGTGCATAGCATGGGGACGCAACGCCAGATATGCGTCAGGTTTTGAGGTAGGAGGGCATATTCAGGTATATGGAAGGATACAGAGCCGTGAATATACCAAGCGTATCAATGAAGAAGAGTGTGAAAAAAGGGTGGCATATGAAGTGTCCGTCAGTAAAATTGAGTTCTTAGATGAATAATGATGTAAAACGCGGCAGATACATCTGTGTCTTCAAAAAACAGGTTGACTATTACCGTCAGTAATGTTACACTGTTTTTAACATAAATATATTAAGTAGAGGTCGCACCGTTAATAAGTATTCCATGTGATATGTCAGGCATATATGAGCATGGTTGAAAGGGAATGGTGCCGAAGCGGCATAATACCTGAGGTTATGAACGCTGGGAATATGGTTAATAACCATATTACTGTCATCGCAGGATGGGGAGCTACTAAAGTATTATTCGATATGAGTATGGCTTTAAGGGCTGGCATCCTGCCGGCTCTTTTATTTTATAAGGAGGACGATTATGTCAGTTTTTACAGGAGCGGGTGTTGCGCTTATAACACCAATGCATGAGGACGGCAGCGTTAATTACGATAAGCTTGCCGAGATTATTGAGTTTCAGATTGACAATCACACGGACAGTATAATCATCTGCGGAACTACAGGAGAGGCAGCCACACTTTCCACACAGGAGCATATTGATGTTATCAAATTCGGCGTGGAGCAGGTCAAGGGCAGGGTTCCGGTAATTGCCGGAACGGGCTCCAACTGTACGGAATTCGGGATTGCTCTTTCAAAAGAAGCGCAGGAAGCCGGAGCAGATGCGCTTTTGTGCGTCACGCCTTACTATAATAAGGCCACGCAGGCGGGGCTTGTGAGTCATTTCAAAGCCATGGCGGATGCGGTTAAGATTCCCGTTATCCTTTACAATGTTCCAAGCAGGACGGGCTGTAACATTCAGCCGGCAACCGTTGCCGCAATCTGCAGGGAAGCTTCCAATGTAGTGGGTATAAAAGAAGCGTCAGGAGATATATCGCAGGTTGCCGCGCTTATGAGTATGATGGACGGCAAGATTGACTTATATTCCGGCAATGACGACCAGATTGTGCCTATTATGTCACTGGGAGGCAAGGGAGTGATTTCAGTCTTGTCCAATGTTGCGCCAAGACAGACGCATGAAATTGTTGCGGATTATCTTGCGGGGGATGTGAAGAGTTCATGCCGTAAGCAGCTTGAGGCGATTGAGCTTATCAAGGCGCTTTTCTGCGAGGTCAATCCGATACCTGTTAAGCATGCCATGAATCTTATGGGCATGGAGGCAGGACCGCTCAGAATGCCTTTATCGCCTATGGAACCGGCCAATCTTGAAAGACTCAAAACCGCCATGACAAATTACGGACTGCTGTAAGCGCTTGGCAAATATATGATGCCGGGAGTGAATCCGGTCCAAAACGTAAAACGCAGGCAGAAACGCATAGCGGTATTTTGCAGATAATATAAAGAGGTAGAATAATGGTTAAAATAATTATGCATGGATGTAACGGCAAAATGGGACAGGTTATCACAAAGCTTGTTGCCGATGACGATAACGCTCAGATTGTTGCAGGCATTGATATTTTTGATGACGGACATAACGCATATCCGGTTTTCTCATCGCTGGAGGAATGTGATGTGCAGGCGGATGTTGTAATTGATTTTGCATCCGCTAAGGCGGTTGATGCACTTATTGATTACTGCGCTGCCCACAGGCTTCCGCTGGTGCTGTGCACTACCGGATTAAGTGAAGAGCAGATTGCCAAAGCGGAGGCTGCCAGCCATAAGACTGCGGTTCTTCGTTCGGCCAATATGTCATTGGGGATAAATACGCTTTTTAAAATTTTAAAGTCAGTATCTCCGCTTCTTGCCGAAGCCGGTTTTGACATTGAGATAGTTGAAAAGCATCATCATTTTAAGGTTGATGCTCCAAGCGGTACAGCGCTTGCTCTTGCTGATGCAGTAAATGAAGGCCTTCCTGAGCCTTACAGCTATAAATTTGACAGAAGCGCCGACAGAGTTCCTCGTCCTAAGAATGAAATAGGTATAAGCGCCGTAAGAGGAGGAACGATAGTGGGCGAACACGATGTAATTTTTGCCGGAGAGGATGAAGTAATCGAATTTAAGCATACGGCATATTCCAAGACCGTGTTTGCAAAAGGCGCGGTTGAAGCTGCTAAATTCCTCAAGGGAAAGCCTGCCGGAATGTATACGATGAAAGAAGTTACAGAGTAATTTACCGGCTTTTTAAAAATATTAAAAAAATAAAAATACTTCCTTATTCAGTAAAATAATACCTGACATAAGGAAGTATTTTTTTGAACTTTATGCTAATACTAATGACAAAACATTAAAAGGAGTAAAACAATGAAAAGGATTAAAATTCTATTTTTATGTATGGCATTGGCATTATGCACAATCGGAATCGTGGGGTGTGGCAATGACGATAATAATGGGAGCAGCCAATCAGGAACTAGTACAGAACAAAACGGAACTTCCGGCAATCGCGAGACCAATTCAGAAACAAAAAATAACAATAACAAAGAGACTGCCACAAGTTCAAATAACGGAAACAACAGCGGAACAACCAATAAGGAAAGCTCAGGCGGAAACGGCGTAATGGACGATTTGGAAGATACGGTTGAAACCATTGTGGATGATGCGGCTACCGCTGTCGATGATTTGGTAAGATAGTTTTAAGTAAAAACACGAAGACGGATTTAATAATCGGTCTTCGTGTTTTTGTATCCCGTTTCTTACAATTCATCCAGCTCCGACAGCCAAATCCTCGCACATGCATCGCTTGGCATCCTTAAATCGCCGCGGGGAGATACCGCAACAGAACCGACCTTCGGACCGTCCGGGAGGCAGGAGCGCTTAAACTGCTGTGAAAAAAAACGTCTGTAAAATACTTTAAGCCATGCAAGTATGGTTGCTTTGTCATAAAAGTTTACGAACGCATTGCAGGCAAGGCGGTATATTTTGGATGGCGTGTATCCGAATCTGAGAATGTAGTACATAAAAAAATCATGGAGTTCATACGGCCCGACAATGTCCTCCGTTTTCTGTGATATAATACCGTCAACCGGAGGCAGCAGTTCGGGACTCACAGGGGTATCAAGCACATCAAAAAGCACCCTGGAGAGATTTTCTTTGCCGCAGGTGTCGGCATAATATTTTACCAGATGACGTACAAGTGTTTTAGGTATGGAACAGTTTACACCGTACATTGACATATGGTCGCCGTTGTAAGTGGCCCAGCCGAGAGCAAGCTCGGACATGTCGCCGGTGCCTATAACAAGTCCGCCGTTCTGGTTGGCAATATCCATAAGTATCTGTGTGCGCTCTCGCGCCTGACAGTTCTCGTATGTTACATCGTGAACGTCCGGATTATGTCCTATGTCTTTAAAATGCATATTCACCGAATCGCGGATGTTTATCTCCCTGAGGGAAGCTCCGATACTGTGTACAAGCCGGCATGCATTATTGTAGGTACGATCCGTTGTGCCAAAGCACGGCATTGTAACGGCATCAATATTTTTACGGTCAATTCCGAGCATATCAAAGGCCTTGGCGGTAACAAGCAGTGCCAAGGTGGAGTCAAGACCTCCGGAAATCCCTATTACAGCATGCATACAGCCGGTGTGTGCAAGACGCTTTTTGAGCCCCATTGCCTGAATCATGAGAATTTCCTCGCAGCGTGCGTCCCTGTCCGACTTGTCGGAAGGGACAAACGGAGTCACATTATATTTTCTCTTGAGCTCAACTGTTCTTTGCCTGAGGGAAAACCCTGCTTCAAAATAACCGTCGGTTAGGTCTTCACCGGCGGGGAACGTAGTCATTCGGCGCCGCTCGCTTGTTATCCTGCCCAAATCAACTTCGGCGAATATGGATTCATTGACAAATCGGCGGGCTTCAGACAGTATTGAGCCGTTCTCGGCGATAATGCTCTGACCGCCGAAAACAAGGTCCTGAGTTGATTCTCCGTCTCCGGCATTGCAGTACACATAGGCTGATACAAGCCTTGCCGACTGACCGGATATAAGGTCTCTGCGGTAAATATCTTTTCCCGTTGTCTCGTCGCTTGCGGAGCAGTTTACAATCATTGTTGCGCCGGCAATGGCATGTGATATGGAGGGCGGATTGGGCGCCCATACATCCTCGCAGATTTCGGCGGCTATCACAAGCTCTTTCATATTAACGCAGTTATACAGCAATTTGGTGCCGAAAGGTATTTGGTAGCTTATTCCGTCTACCGGTATAAGGATCGTGTCTTTTGTGTAAGTATTAAAATGACGCTGTTCATAAAATTCGGAATAGTTCGGCAGATGTGTTTTCGGCGTGATGCCAAGTATTTTTCCTCCGCTTACAGCCGCAGCCGCATTGTAAAGCTTGCATCTGTGCATAAACGGAAGTCCTACAAATGCTATAAAATCTTTGTCCTGCGTATATTCGGCAAGATTTACCAGCGTATTAAGCGCCTCACGGATAAGCTTGTCCTGAAGGAATAAATCTCCGCAGGTATATCCGGTAATGCAAAGTTCAGGGAACACCAATACCTGAGCTCCTGCTTCATCGGCCTTATCCATAAGTTTTTTGATTTCCAGTTCATTATGCCGGCAGTCGGCAACTTTTATGCCAGGTATCATAGCCGCACATTTTATAAATCCGTCCTTCATTGCCATCTCCTGATTTCATCAGATAATATATGATTCAAATTCGCTGAATACAGCCGTTTTTGGCGGCAAAAAATTGACAGCGTTTGTTTCAGTATAAATTATTATCTTCAAATTTTCAATACGGTATGCTATGATAATTACGTAATTGTCCTGAATTTCACGGTCCGCCTCCGGAGCCTGTGTTTTATGGACGCATCGGGAACGGACCGGAAAAATTGCAAAAAACAGTCCGCCGGACCATATGGACGGGCGAACTGTATAAACGTCGGCAAGATATTATTTTGCTTTTTCAAGAGCTTCATTAATTGCGTTAATCAGCACAATTGAGGTGTATTTACTGTCCTGGGAATATGTAATGTTCTCGGTGGAGTTGTTTTTTATCACCTGCGACGCAATGTCATTCAGTGACGAAGATATAAGCGGGTACATTGTTTCCACCGATTCTGAGGTATTTACCAGATTTATGGATTTGATTTGTTCGCTGTCTACAACAACCTCGATGTCTACCGGATTTGAAGCGAGAACGATTGACGAGGTGTAAACTCCCGGTGAAAATGTTGTGACGGCCACAGGCTCATTGCTGTTTTTTTTGGATTTGCCTGTTATGATAAGGAACAGCAGAACTATAAGTATAATTCCCAATATCACAAAGACAGCGGTGTATATGATTTCTTTAAGCTTAAGGACAAGTATTTTTGTTTTGGAACTCATGGCAAACTCCCACATCTGATTATTACAGAATATTATTTCAGATGCAAAAATATTACTTTTGTTTGGAAGGGTACGGCAATTTTTATTTTTGAGATTAGTAAAATTTAATTAAAAAAGAAGGTATCGGCATGCAGCTTGAGATTATGATGGGCTCGTCCGGGTACGGAAAGACCTACAGGCTTTACGAAAATATAATAAAAGAATCCATGAAGGATGAGAATATCTCTGGAAGATACATAATTGCGGTGCCGGAGCAGTCGTCGATGCAGGCGCAGAAGGATATTGTCAGGATGCACCCTGATAAGGGCGTGTTCAATATTGACGTCCTTACTTTCGGAAGGATGTGTTACAGGATTTTCGAGGAGCTTGGGATTGAGACGGCGGAAAATATTGACGATACCGGAAAAAACCTTATAATCCGCATGGTAACCGACGGGGTGGCCCACAAGCTGCGTATAATTAAAGCCGACAGAAGACAGGGATTCATAAGTGAAATAAAGTCAATGATATCAGAGCTCAAGCAGTACGGCATAAAACCGGACGGGCTCAGGGAAATTATCGCCGGGCTTAAGTCCGGCGAGCGTCTTAAGCAGAAGCTGAATGACATTCTCGTAATATATGAGGCCTTTGAAGAGTACATAAGCGGCAGATATTCCACGGCGGAGGACAGGCCGGAGACCATGCTGGCGGTTATGGAAAAATCACGTTTCTTTGAGGACGCCGTTGTGGCGTTCGACGGATTTACCGGCTTCACGCCCGTTCAGTACAGAATAATAGATAAAATAATCGGTACGGCAAAAAAGGTCATAATTACCGCAACGCTCCCCAACGACGAACCATATAATGTTTTTAGGGGAGAAGAAGAGCTGTTTGCCATGAGTAAGACAATGATTGCCAAGGCCGGCAGTATTGCCGACAGACTTGGCGCAGAGGTTGTATACAAACGTCTGGAGCCTGATTACGACAGATACCGTTTTGCCAAATCGGAAGCGCTGGATTTTCTGGAAAAAAATATTTTCAGATATAACGGAAAGCAGTATGCCGGGGCAACGCAAGATATACGCTTTGCAAGGCCGGACAATCCCTCTGACGAGCTTGTATGCACTGCATGTGATATTCTCCGCAATGTCAGGGAAGGCGGTCTTCGTTTCCGGGACATCGCAGTGGTGGTCGGCGATATGGAAATGTATGCCGATGAAGCCGTAAGGATTTTCAGCGAGAGCGGCATTCCTTTTTTCGTTGATGCCAAGAGAACAATCATAGGCAATCCGCTTGTGGAATACATAAGGGCTGCTCTGGAGGTAATCAATGAGAACTACTCGTATGAGAGCGTGTTCCGCTTTATAAAAAACGGACTTTGCGATATTGACGCCGACGAAGCAGACATTACCGAAAATTACGTTATTGCCTACGGACTTCGCGGATATAAAACATGGAGCGGCAATTTTGTGCGCAAATATCCCGGCAAGGAGAAGAATATGACCACGGTCAATGCCGTGAGAAAGGCTTTTACGGACAAGCTGGCAAATCTTACAAAGGTCATAAAGGACTCGGCTTCTTCCGTAGGCGATTATGTCCGGGCTGTCTATGATTTTATGGAGCAGGAACAGCTCTATGAGCGAATGGAAGCCCTTGCGGCAAAAATGGAAGCTTCGGCGGCCGGGGATTTGTGCGTAAGAGCCAAAGCGGACGGTTTCAGGCAGGCATATGGCAGAGTCGTTGAGCTTTTGGAACAGACAGACGCGCTGCTTGGAGACGAAAAAATAAGCCCTGCAGAATTTGCGGAGATTCTGGATGCCGGTTTTGAGGAGATTAAAGTGGGAATAATACCGCCGTCGGCGGACTGCGTAACAATGGGGGATATTGAGAGAACAAGGCTTGAGCATGTTAAGCTTTTGTATATACTCGGAGTCAATGAGGGCGTTATTCCGGCAACTGCCCCGGTGAAAGGCGTTCTTTCCGAAAATGAGCGCAGGGTTCTGGGAGACAACAAGGTTGAGCTGGCTCCTACACCGAGGGAACAGGTATTCAGGCAGAATTTTTATCTGTATCTGAATATGACGGAACCGGAAAAGGGGCTTTATCTCATGAGCCACAAATTCGATGCCGACGGCAAGGAAAGCAAGGTCTCACGGGTCTTTTCCATGGTGCGGAAAATGTATCCCAAAGCGGGACTTACGGATGTAAACAACATTGCTTCCCATATCACAAATGCAAAGGCGTCAAGGCATCTGCTGACAGAAAGAAAAAACATGGGCGGCGGAGCGGTTCAGGACGGTACGGCAGCCGCGCTTCTGATTTATTACATGAATCATGAGCCTTATGCCTCCGATTTGAAAAAGCTTTTATCAGTGTTTACGTCCCGCGACGCTGTGGATACGCTCAGCGCCAAAGCCTCAAGGGAGCTTTACGGCGAACTTAAAGGCAGCAGCATAACAAGAATTGAAACTTTTGCAGGATGTGCATTTGCACATTTCGCAAGATACGGACTTGAGCTGGAGGAAAGACAGGTGTATGAGCTGAACGCTGCTGATATGGGAACCGTTTTTCATCGGGCTATTGAACTTATTTCCGAAAAGCTTGCAGGAGAAAACAGGAGCTTTGCCGATGTATCGCAAGAGGAAATTCACGGACTTGCGGATGATGCGGTCATGGAGGCATCGGTGGATTTCTCGCAGTCGTTTTTTGCAGACAGCAGCACCAATGCATATATAAAGAAAAGAATCACGGACATAACGGAATGTACGGTATGGGCTCTTGGGAAACAGCTTCAGAGCGGAGCTTTCAGACCGGCAGAGTTCGAACGCAAATTCTTTCAACAGGAAGGCCAAACCTTGATTACAGGTAAAATTGACAGGGTAGACACCGCTTCGGACGGAGACCGGCTTCATGTCAAGATTGTGGATTACAAATCAGGAAGGAACAGGCTTTCACTGGATGAAATATATGCCGGACTGAAACTGCAGCTCATGGTATACCTTAACAGTATGCTGGATAAGGCGACAAAGGATAATCCGGGCAGAAAAATAATGGCGGCGGGCGCTTTTTATAATCATATTGATAATCCCATTGCAACCGATTACAAGGAAGATACGCCGGAGGGATATGAGCGGGCGCTTCTTGAAAATATGAGGCCTGCCGGTATTGTCAGCATAGAAAGCGTGGGTCTTATGGATGACTGGGAGGACGGAAAATCATTGTGCGCCCCGGCCTCGAAGCGCTGCGGCAAGGTAACAATGGGACAGACGGTATTTACGGAAGAACAGCTAAGATGTCTGTCAAACTTTGCCGCAGAGAAGCTTTCGGAGCTGGAAAAGCAAATACGCTCGGGAGTCGTGGCGGCCGAACCATATGAGGGCGCCTGTGATTACTGTCCGTACGGCTCGGTGTGCGGAATTGAAACAGGTTCAAAGACGGCAAGAAAAATAGAAAAAATATCGGGAACGCCGGATATGTGGCAGAAATTCGGTTACAAGGGCGATAAGGAGGAGCAGTGATGGCGTGGACGACGGAACAACAAAAGGCTATTGATTTTCGCGGCGGCAACCTGTTGGTCAGCGCGGCGGCGGGCTCCGGCAAAACAGCGGTTTTAGTGGAACGCATAATACAAAGGATAACCGACCCGGTATCTCCTCTGGGCATTGATGATATAGTTGTTGTTACTTTTACAAAAGCGGCGGCAGAGGAGATGAAATCGAGACTTGGCAGGGCCTTTGAGAAGGAGGTTATTGCCAATCCGGAAAACAGGCATCTGATAAAACAGCTTTCGCTTCTGGACAGCGCCAGAATCTGTACGATAGACAGCTTCTGTTCTTATGTTGTGAGAAATTATTATAATTCCATAGGCATTGACCCGTCCTTCCGTATTGCGGATGAGGGAGAGATGAATCTTATGATGAGCGATGTAATGGACGCTGTGATAGAAAAGCATCTCTCGGAGGGTGACGAGGCGTTTGAAGATTTCGCGGAGGCTTTTGCCGGCGGTAAAAATATGGACCGCATATATGAAATTGTTACAGGGCTTTACCGTTTTGCCCAAAGCAACCCGTGGCCTCTTGAGTGGCTTGACGGATGTATGGACGCGTACAATATTTTATCGCAGGAAGAATACGAAAAACTGCCGTTGGTACAAAAAACCGTCCGATATATAATTTCCTCCGCAGAGGAATGCATGGAAGAATACAGAATAATGCTGGACTGCTGTATGGAACCGTCCGGTCCGGCCAAATATGCCGACAGGCTCAATGAAGAGATGGAATCCTTAAGAAAAATTACGGAGTGCAGCACGCTGGCACAGCTTGAGGCAGCTTCGGATATTGAATTCAAAAGACTGCCGCCCGTCAAGGATGCAGATGATGAGCTTAAGGAATCTGTACAGGCTGCACGGAAAAGCATCAAAAAAAGGATTTCCAATATCAGGGAAAAATATCTGGCAGGCAGCAGGACGCAGCATCTCAGAATGGGCGAGTGCAGGAAGTACGCAAAGGTTATCACGGAACTTGCAAAAGAATTTACCGTTGAATACGGCAAAGCAAAAACTGACAGAAACATAGCGGATTTTTCGGACATAGAGCATTATGCGCTTGATATTCTTGTAACACGCAATGGCGGCGAAATAGGTTATACGGAAGTTGCCGACGAGCTGGCGGAACAGTATGAGGAGATATATATCGATGAATATCAGGACAGCAATCTTGTACAGGAATGTATATTGAAGGCAGTATCAAGGGAACGCTTCGGGCAGCCGGACATGTTTATGGTGGGGGATGTAAAACAGAGCATATACAAGTTCAGAATGGCCAAGCCCGAGCTTTTCATGGAAAAATATGACAGCTATGCAGATGAAGGAAAGTATGTCAGAATAGAGCTTCATAAAAATTTCAGGAGCCGTGCCAACGTACTTGATACGGTGAATGATGTCTTTTATATGGCAATGAAAAAATGCGTGGGCGGTGTGGAGTATACCGAGGATGTAAGCTTAAACTGCGGTCTTGAGCCGTCATATGACAGAGAAGACGTTACTGAGGTAATGTTGGCTGACAAGGCGGAATTTGAAGATGCGGACACTACGGATATATACTGCAACATGGCAGCTTACAAAATCAGGCAGCTTATGGCAGAGGATGCATCGCTGCGTTTCAGGGATATAGTCATTCTGCTCAGAAACGATAAAAAGGATGCGCCCAAATATGCGGAGGTTCTGCGCGCTCAGGAAATCCCCTGCGTATATTCCAGGACAACGGGGTATTTTGATTCTTATGAAGTGAGCAATGTTATGGATTTGCTGCGTGTAATTGATAATCCGCGTCAGGAAATTCCGCTGGCAGGAGTTATGCGTTCATATTTTGCATATTTTGCCGCTGAAGAGATGGCGTTAATCAAAGGCAGGAAACGCAAGACCCAGCTTTATGACTGCCTGATTGAGTATGGAAAGCGAAACGACGCGCTTTCCGGAAAGTGCAGGGAGCTGTTATCATTTATAGAAAAGTACAGGGAACGCTCCAAAACGGAAACGATCAATGAATTAATATCGGATATTATATATAACAGCGGATACTATGATTATATAGGGGCAATGAGCGGAGGAAATGCAAGAAAAGCAAACCTTGACATGCTGGTCCAGAAAGCCCGTCAATATGAAAAAACCAGTTATTCCGGACTCTTTAATTTTCTCAGATACATTGAAAAGCTCCGTAAATATGAGGTGGATTACGGCGAGGCTCAGTGTGAATCAGAGGAAGACGACGTTGTGCGTATAATGAGCATACATAAGAGCAAGGGACTTGAATTTCCCGTGGTAATTATCGGCAACATGGGAAAGGAATACAATATTGAAGACACCAAAAGAACTATTATATATGACAGCGATTACGGAATTGGTATGACCGACGTGGATTTAAAATACAGAATCAGAAGGGACACGGCCTACAGGAATATGCTTGCGGTCAAAATCATGTCGGACAATATAGGCGAAGAGCTGAGAGTTCTTTATGTGGCAATGACAAGAGCGATTGACAGGCTTATAATGCTGGGAGTCACAAAGACTGAACAAAATATGCACCGGTGGAAAATAACGTCACGCACAGGTCATATGGATATGAATTATATTATGGAAAACAGAAGCTATATAGATATAGTGATGCCGGCTGCCCTTAAAGCGGACTCAAAGGGAAGGTTCAGGGTCACAGTGATTGCGCCTGATGAGCTTATGGAAAGTGCCGCAAAACCGGTTCTGAGACAGACCTCCCGATTGCTGGATGCAATATCTGATATATCGGGCGCCGAGACTGACAAGGCGGAATATGAAAAGGTGTGCGCAATTCTTGATTATTCATATCCGCACAGCGATATATCCGCCCTAAGGGCAAAATATTCCGTTTCTGAGCTGAAACATAAGGATTCGGAAGAAAACAGGTTTATGGAAGCGCAGATAACGGGCGAGGAGCGGACAAAGCCCGTCCCGTCGTTTATTGAGACGAAGGAACAAAACGGAATATCCTACGGCAACGCATATCATAAAGTGTTTGAACTGCTGGATTATGACAGCGCGGACAGCCTTGACGGCATGGCGGCGCAGTTGGAGCGGCTTAAGCGGGACGGCAGGCTGTCTGAGGAATACGGAAAGCTTATCGACTGTGAAAAATTCGTAAGGTTTGTAAAAACTCCTTTGGGTCAAATGATGAAAGAAGCATTCCGGCAAAAGCTTCTTTTCCGGGAACAGCCGTTTACTATGGAGGTGGATGCGTCAAAAATTGACTGCCGTTATCCGTCCGAAGAAAAGGTGCTTGTACAGGGAATAATCGACGCGTTCTTTTTCAGAGAGGACAAAGTGTATCTTGTGGATTATAAGACCGACAGAGTGCCGCGGGGCAGCGCAGGAGAAAACATGCTTACGGAGCGTTACAAAAAACAGCTTGAGCTTTACTGCGATGCATTGTGTAAAATAACGGGCAGGAAAATGGGAGGCTGTTTTATATACTCTGTGAGCCTGAATAAGGAGATTGCATTGGATTTTCCGGAAATTTAACGCCGGAATGTAATAAATACGGTGAAGTCCCCATATATTTTATTTAATCCTGTAACATATATTCGGGTATGTATGGACCAGAAAATAGAGAACCAGTTAAACCTTGCAATCAGCCTTCCGGAGGAAGAACGTATACGCACCGATGATTTGAATACGGGATTTAACGAGGCGGAAGGAAGCTGGGAACTGATAATCCGCTACAGCGGTGATATTGAAAGAGCGGCTGCGGGGCTTATAAACAATATCAAAATCCTTATAGGGGGATATGCGCTTGTGACGCTTCCTCAGGAAAACATAGAAGAATTTGCATCGCTGCCGCAGGTTATATTTGTGGAAAAACCAAAAAAAATGTTTTTCGATCTGGAGTATTCCACAAGCGCATCCTGCCTTGATTTCCAGTACGGTGGAAGCGGATACGGGGAACTTGGCCGGCTTAACGGCGAAGGCGTGATAGTGGCCGTCATAGACAGCTCGGTGGACTATACACATCCCGATTTTATTAACGCCGACGGTACCACAAGAATCATTGAGCTGTTTGATGAACAGACAGGAAAAGTATATAATTCCGATGATATTAACGCCGCGCTGAACGGCGAAGCAGACCGTGTCCCCGTAACGGATATAAGCGGTCACGGCACCCATGTGGCAGGAATCGCCGCTGGAAACGGCAGGGCGTCCCAGGGAAGGTACAGGGGGGTTGCATATGAAGCAAAGCTTCTGGTAGTGAAGCTTGGAAGCGACAGATTTTTCAGCAGCGCAAGGCTTATGGAGGCGCTGGATTACGTTATAATAAAGGCGTCGGAGCTTAACATGCCTCTTGCGGTGAACTTAAGCTTCGGAAATAATTACGGCGCTCATGACGGAAGCGCCCTTCTTGAAACATATATAAATACCGTCAGCAATACATGGAAATGCGTCATAGTGGCGGGAAGCGGCAATGAGGCGGCAAAGGGTATCCATATAAGCAGACAGTTTGACGAGGGGGCAGTATCCGGGAAAATAGTCAGTGAGCTTGTTATAGGAAGATATGAGCCTTTTATTGATATACAGATATGGAAAAATTATGCTGACCTGCTGCTGTTTACAATAATAGCGCCGGATGGAACAAGGTACGGACCGTTACAGGGAGAAGACGTTATCACAAAATATATGGCGGGAACAACCGAGATATATGTTTATTACGGAATGCCTGCGCCATACAGCCCCAATCAGGAAATATTAATCCAGATGATTGGCTTGGATTACATATCATCAGGAATATGGAGATTTGAGGTTGAAGCGGTAAGAGTAAGGGACGGCAGATATCATATGTGGCTGCCAGCCGGAAGCTTTGTCAGCAATGATACAGGATTTATCGGCACGGAACCGGAGGTGACATTGACCATACCGTCCACCTCTTACAATGTAATAACCGTGGGAGCATACAACCAGAGAACCGGAGCCTATGCCGATTTTTCAGGAAGAGGATATACCAGAGTTATAGAAACCGTAAAACCGGATATCGTTGCGCCGGGAGTGAATGTGCGCTCGGCAGCACCGGGAGGAGGATATACTGCAAGGAGCGGAACCTCCATGGCTGCGCCTTTCGTGACGGGAGCAGCAGCGCTGCTTATGCAATGGGGAATTGTCATGGGAAACGACCGGTATCTGTACGGTGAAAAGGTAAAGGCCTATCTGATACGCGGCGCAAGACCGTTAGCCGGAATACCGGTACCGTCGCAAAAAACCGGGTGGGGAGCTCTGTGCGTAAGAGACAGCATACCGGTTTGAGATAGAACAAAGAGCGGCTTATCTATCCTCATCTTCCGACTGTTCCGTCTCTGCGTCCTGTACGGAGCCGTCATTATTATCGTATTTATAATTGTCGTCATTCTTGTGTGTAAGCCTGTAGAACATCATTAAAAAATATGCCACTATAGGAATGATTATAGTTGACAATAATGCGGCTTTTAAAAGCCGTGTTGAAAGCGGGCTTCCGATTATTGCAAAAACAAGCGTGGATATGTACATGCCGGCCAGCAAAATTACGCAGATTATCGCCATTACCTGTTTTGCGGTAATTTTTTTCTTCATAGTAACCTCCATGGGAGCAGTCCAGTTTAAAATTGATGATATCACAGAGCTTCGCTAAATACAAGGGCCAGCGGCAAAATCAGGTGAAAATACGGAAAAACAAAATGGAAAATATTCTCCGAAGCCTAAAAAACCGGGACGTCCTTTGGATTCATAAAAACGGTGCCGCCGGAGAATGGGGGGTTGACTGGCGGCACCTCTAAAGGGGAGGATTCGGCGCAGAAAAAAATCTGTGCCGATTTTAGTGTGGGAAGTATCACTTCCCGGTAATATTATTAGCGCGAATGAAAAAAATATTCATCAGTTGACGGTTTCGATTAATTGTTATATACTTTTTAAGTCCGGATAATGCGGACGGATACTACTGATATTTAGGAGATTTGTTATGACATTATTGGAAAAGTGGAGAAACAGCGCCTATGAACAGGAAAGAGATGCGAGAGCCGAACAGATGTTCTGGGCAAATTATTTTAATCTTGAAAAAGGGATATATGAGCAAATCCTCAAGACTCCGGACGAGCCTGTAAGCGGTACGGTTAAGGAGCTTGCAGACAAATATAACGTTGACCTTATGATAATGGTAGGATTTCTTGACGGAATCAATGACAGCCTTAAGACGCCTAACCCGATTGAGACTATGGAGGAGGATACTCAGGTCAGTCTTGACTATGACATGGAGCTTCTCTATAAGAATATGGTGGGAGCCAAGGCGGAATGGCTTTATGAACTTCCGGAGTGGGATGAATTAATTGATGCCGACAGAAGGAAAGTTCTTTACAAGGAGCAGAAGCTTTCCACCACAGTAGTTAAAGGGAAAAAAGTAGGACGAAATGACCCATGTCCATGCGGAAGCGGTCTTAAGTACAAGAAGTGCTGCGGAAAAAACGCTTAAAAGAATTATAAAACGGCTGTCACAAGGACAGCGTCTGCAAAGCATATAAAATTATTATCAAAACAGGACATCCCGAAAGCAGTAATGCGGTCTGAGGGATGTCCTGTTTCATACATAATAATTCAGTTATCGTGGCCGACCATGATTTCCGGAAAACGGGACTGGATAACGTCGGTTATGCGTTCGGCTGTCTTTTGGGTCATACGGTGTATTTTATAAAGCTTTTTGCAGTCGGTTACAATGCATAGCTGAAAAAACATTTTTGCTTTGCCGTTTGATTTGTGTATTACATTGTTGTTATATATCCATACGATATTCTCTAACGGAATTATATCGACGTTTATGGGTGATATTGATATAAGAAAGCTGTCGGTTATATATACGTTTTTGCGGGCGGTTGCTTTGGAGACGGCAAATTCATCACAGGCGAGCCGAAACAGCGTTTTGCGGTTCCCGTATTTGCGCAGTCTTACAACGGTTCGTGAAAAACCGGGCATAACTGCAACAAACACAACAGCTATTACGTGGAGCGCCGATATAATACCGATAACAGACAGCGTTGCCAGATAAAAGGTTGTAAAACCATGTAAAAGATGGTACTGGCTTATAATTACAGGTGAGCTGTAGTTCCTGATACCGTCTATGGAAAAATCAAGTTCATATGAAATGGAGCGGGTTATTTTATTCAGAAGCTCCTCATCGTTTATAAGTCTGGCGCTGAGACTGAAATTCTCCAGAGTGTCGTATTTTTCAGGAAGAACACCGCAGGAAATTATAAAATAGTAGCAGACGTCATTTTCTATGGCGTAAAAAATTCTTGCCTTGACTTTGTTGTTTATACGGTAGTCAACGCCCGAATAATACAGAACTTCAGGGGTAAGACTTACATATCCCGTATTCTCCGCCAATAATTGTTCCGTGCGGGATAATTCGGTTATGTTTACGGATTTATATCTGTTCTCGAAAGGGTTGACAATGGCAAGCAGTATGACTGCGGCCAAGACCGCAGCCGGAAGGAAAAGCCGGGAAATACAGCGTTTTCTGATGATATGTTTGAGGTTGTGTGTATTCATGGCCAATGCCCCTTCAGGAAATCTTAATGTGACTGTCAGCATGCAGAACACCGGCGGTGAAACGATGCATTGACATCACGTGTGATATAAGTATAGAATATCATCAGAAAATAATCAAGCAAAAGAGGACGGCAGTATGAGTATGAAACCGTATACGGTGTTTGCAGGTGTGTACGACGGATTTATGGACGACATCCCATATGAATTTTGGGCTGACAAGATAAACGGATATCTGAAAAAAATGGGATTTAAGGAGGCACGTGTGCTGGAGCTTGGCTGCGGAACGGGCAACTTCACCCGATGCCTTGCGGAGCGCGGATACCATGTTAAAGGAACGGATTTGTCTGAGGAAATGCTGCGGCAGGCAAGGCGCAAGCTGCCGGGAATTGACTTTGCAAAACAGGATATGAGATTTTTTTCGGAAAAAGAACGGTACCAGGCGGTAGTGAGCGTGTGCGATTCGGTGAATTATCTTCAAAATTATGACGATTTAGAGCAGATGTTTGTCTGCGTCAGGAGAGCGCTGACAGACGACGGCGTTTTGATATTTGACGTAAAAACAGAAAAATTTTTCAGGCAGCTCGGAGATAATGTTTTCACCGATGAAATACCGGAGGGGAGCTATATCTGGGAAAACGAATATGATGAGGAAACACGGAACAACTATTACTATATCACTTTTTATCTCAAAGCTCTTTTCGGGCTGTACAGAAAATATGCCGAGGAGCATGTCCAGCATGCATTTCTGCATGAAGAAATATGCGGGGCTGCCGGACGGGCAGGCCTTGCGCTGAAATCCGTTTTGGATGAAGATTTTAAGCATCCGGCCAATAAGGATGCGGACAGGTTATATTATATTTTTGAAAGGAAGAAAAAACATGACTGATTACATGGTAAGAGCCATAGCAGCAGCCGGCAGAATAAGAGCCTTTGCCGCTTACACAAGGGACACTGTTGAGAAAGCAAGGCAGGCGCATAATACAAGCCCTGTAGTTACGGCGGCGCTTGGGAGGCTTCTGACCGCAGGAGCCATGATGGGAAGCATGATGAAAGGCGATAAGGATATAATTACATTGAGAGTAGAGGGAAGCGGCCCTGTCAAATCCCTGCTTGTCACGTCCGACTCAAAGGGCAATGTAAAGGGGTATCCGGGCAATCCATGCGTGCTTTTGCCTGCCAATTCATCCGGAAAGCTTGACGTAGCGGGAGCCGTGGGGACGGGAACTCTTACGGTAATAAAAGACATTGGTATGAAAGAGCCGTACAGCGGCACATGTGAACTGGTTACAGGCGAGATTGCCGAGGATATCACATATTATTTTGCCTCAAGCGAGCAGACACCCTCTTCGGTGGGGCTTGGGGTCCTTATGAATAAGGAAAATACGGTGAGGACGGCCGGAGGATTTATAATTCAGGTTATGCCTGACGCCGATGAGGATACAATTTCTCAGATAGAAGAGAGGCTTTCCAAGGTCAAATCCGTAACGTCGCTTTTCGAGAGCGGAATGACGCCGGAAGACGTACTGGGTATGGTGCTCGACGGCCTTGAACCGGAAATACTTGACAGGCTTCCTGTGGGATTTAACTGTTCGTGCTCAAGGGAACGGGTGAGGCAGGCGCTTGCGCTTTTGGGGAGCAAGGAGCTTGATGAGATTATAGCCGACAATAAACCTGTTGAGATAAAGTGCCATTTCTGCGATACAGCGTATGAATTTGATGTTGAGGAATTGAAAAAAATACGTAATTAATGCGGTTTTGGTGCGAATTTGTTTGACTTATGCCGGGCTATATGATAGATTAGTGGTATCGCCGGGTGCGATAACATTTTTAAATTTTATGGAGGTAATACCATGAACGGTACAGTTAAGTGGTTCAATAATCAGAAGGGCTATGGCTTCATTTCTGATGAGAACGGCAATGACGTATTTGTACATTACACAGGGCTTGACATGGAAGGTTTTAAGACTCTTGACGAGGGTCAGGCTGTTGAATTCGATGTTGTTGACGGTAACAAGGGCTCACAGGCAGTTCACGTTAAGAGAGTTTAATTTGTGAAAATATAATTGTCATTGAATACGATTATGAGAGGGCTGTCAGACAACTGATAGTCCTTTTATGTATCAAAATTATGCAGAAAGGAAAACTATATGAATATTTTTAAAGAGCTTCAGTATGAGCTTCCCTCGGGCTATGATTTGTCCGCACAGGTTCCCAGAAATACAATAATGGCTGCAATAATAAGCCTTATAGCCATACTTGCCATGGCTATCATCCTGTCTGTGCTGGTGAGGAAACGTCAAAAGGGAAGCGGCTTCGGCATTATAGTGGGAGTGGCGCTGTATATGATATTTTTCTACTTTGCCTCCAACTCAATCGCCAATATTATATTCGGTACAGTGCTCAAAAACTATATTGAAGTGAAGGCTGTGCTTGTGACGGTTATAGCGCTTGTAACTACGCTAGTGCCTATGTTTGGAAGGCTTCTCGTCATGAAAATGATGGCCAAGAACATGAATAAGGCTGCCGACGCTTTTACCGTTGGAATGGGAATAATGCTGACAGAAGGGTTTCTGTATGTAGTCGATTTATTCATGGTTATTGTATCATGCAATACAATTAACAAGACGGGAATAGAAACACTTCTATCAAGCGCAGAGAGTCAGGAGGAGTTTACCCAGACGCTTGAGAGCATTTTTGAGATGATAAACTACAGGGCATCCGATTTCTTATACATAGGAATAGCGGCAATGGCGCTGATGGTTTTCCATGTTGCGGTTACGGCGATCCTTTTTGCGGTGTACCAGAATAAGGAAAGCAAAGGATGGTATGTGTTCAGCTTTGCGGCATATTTTGTAATACAGCTGTTTAACAGCATGGCAAATTATGAAGTTGTTTCATCGCTTACAAAAGTTTTGGTTACGATAGCCGTTGTGGTTATAGTCACTTTCTTTGCCCTGAGAATATACAAAATATATTATAAAAAAGAAGAGTTTGGGGAACAGAAAAAAGCCGAAGCGGCGAAAAAGAAAATGCCTAAATTCGATAATTTAAGCAAGCTGTAACGCTCATCCGCCGTAAAATACCAACTGAAAATACCGCATAAATATTGCTGCTTTGCCGGATTTTTCTTCGGGATGATATGGGAATTATATTGTCATATCATTACGATTTTCCGGCAAAACAGCTTTTTTATCCGTTTTTCCGGTCAGTCTGACCGGAGCGGTTACTTTTTCAATCCTTTTTAGGAGTTATTACAAGGTCTTCATAGGGAACCCTTTCGTCAAGTTCTCCTGCCTCAACAAGGATATCCTGGAGAAGCTCAAAAGCCTCCTTTTCAAACGTTGAGTCGGTTTTCCAGGTATCCTGTGCTTTGTAGCGTTCAACGATAATGGTGATTGTCTCGATATCCGTGTCGTCGAACTGCGGAGCTATAACTTCCGCTATTTCCTCGCTTGAATGAGTATCCACATATTCCATTCCTTTTTCAAGCGCTTTTATAAATCCGTCGATTATCTCAGGATTGTCTTCAATGAAGCTTTTCTTGGCGGCATATGCCGTATACGGAACGTATCCGCTTTCCACACCGAGGGAAGCCACAACATAACCGTCGCCTTCCAGCTCCAGTGCGGTGGCGCCGGGCTCGAACTCAACAGTATAATCCCCGCTTCCGCCGGAGAAAGCTCCCCCTGTCAGACCGAAATCGATATTCTGTACTATCTCAAGGTCAGTTTCCGGGTCTATTCCTTTGCTCTTTAAAACATATTCAAAAACCATTTCAGGCATTCCGCCTGCTCTTCCGCCGAGTACGGTTTTCCCTTTAAGGTCATTCCAGTCAAAATCATCCGTCTTTTCGCGTGCAACAAGGAAATTGCCCGCCCGCTGCGTAAGCTGTGCAAAATTTACGGCATAATCCTCGGCGCCCTGGGCATATGTGTATATGCTTGATTCAGAACCCATAAAACCTATATCTGCATTGCCGGACAGCAGCGCGGTCATGGTTTTGTCGGCGCCGAAGCCGGTTTCCACTGTCAGGTCTATACCTTCATCTTCAAAATATCCAAGCTCTATGGCCACATACTGAGGTGCGTAAAATATCGAGTGTGCCACCTCATTGAGCGTGACCTTGGTAAGTCCTGTATTGTCTTTTTTGCCGCATCCTGTGCAGCACATGACAACGGCGGCTGCCGCCGTTATCACAGCAAAAATTTTCTTCTTCATTGAAGCCTCCTTAAAATTCGATAATTTAATATATTCATAAGTGCCGCTATTGTGAAATGATATCTAATTTACAATGGTATGCAGGTGTAATTTTTAGATTTTTAAAATATTATACGAATGTTATTATCTACATAAGGTGTGCTTTAATATATGGGAATGGAGATGGGATGGATGATAAAGATTAACGGGCTGGATAAATATTTCAACAGACATAAAGAAAGTTAAAACTAAACAAAGCTTTATAGGTTAAATGAAAAAGCAAAAATCCGGTCAGAAGCCCTGACCGGATTTTTTATCACTGTATTTTCGGGATTTTAAAGATTCCACTCCCAGTTCCTTACGATTTCAAGGTCTTCGCCGTATTCGGAGATATATGCCTTGTGCTCCACTAAGATGTCGTTCATCTTCTGTGTGAGGAAGGAACCTCTGTTGCCCAGCTGCGGAAGATATTTGAGAGCAGATTTAACAAGATTGAAACGGTCAATCTTATTCTGCACACGCATATCAAAAGGAGTTGTGATGGTACCCTCCTCGTGATAACCGTATACGTGCATATTACGGTTGGATCTTCCGTATGTAAGTTCATGTACAAGCGTAGGATAACCGTGGAATGCAAAAATAACAGGTTTGTCCTTGGTAAAAAGTGCATTGAAATCTGCATCCGTAAGACCGTGAGGATGTCTCTCGTGCGACTCCAGCTTCATAAGGTCGACTACATTGACAAATCTTATTTTCAGCTCAGGTATGTTCTCACGGAGGATTGTGGTTGCGGCAAGAGCTTCAAGCGTAGGAGTGTCGCCGCAGCATGCCATAACGAGATCCGGCTCTTCTCCCTGATCGTTGCTTGCCCAATCCCAGATGCTTACGCCCTGTGTGCAGTGCTTTACGGCCTGTTCCATTGTGAGCCACTGACGGCTTGGATGTTTGGAAGCCACTATGACGTTCACATAGTTTTTGCTCTTAATGCAGTGGTCAAAACATGAAAGAAGGCAGTTTGCATCAGGAGGGAGATACATGCGGACAACGTCCGCTTTTTTGTTGGCGATATGGTCAAGGAAGCCCGGATCCTGATGCGTAAATCCGTTGTGGTCCTGCTGCCATACGTTGGAGGTAAGTATAAGGTTGAGCGACGCTATTTTCTGCCTCCAAGGAAGGTCATTGCATACCTTGAGCCATTTAGCGTGCTGAGCTGCCATTGAATCGATAACTCTGATGAACGCCTCGTAGCTTGCAAAGAAACCGTGACGTCCCGTAAGGAGATATCCTTCAAGCCATCCCTCGCACATGTGTTCGCTTAAGTAGGCATCCATTATACGTCCGTCGCGGGCAAGGCAGTCATCCGTATCTATAATTTCTGCATTGAAATCCCTGTTTGTGGCCTCAAAAGCCTTGTAGAGCCTGTTGGACATTGATTCATCGGGTCCGAAAATACGGAAGTTCTTAGAATCCTCGTTAAGCTTGAATACATCTCTGACATATCCGCCAAGCTCAAGCATATCCTGCGCAATTGTTTCGCCGGGTTTTCTGACTTCAACGGCATATTTGGTGAAATCAGGAAGCCTTAAATCGCGGAGGAGCTTTCCTCCGTTGGCATGAGGGTTTGAGCTGATACGTGCGTCGCCTTCAGGGCAGAGGGCACGAAGTTCAGGGATAAGTCTGTAATTCTCATCAAAAAGTTCATCCGGTTTGTAACTTAACAGCCAGTCCTTAAGCAAATCAAGGTGTTCCGGCTTATCCATCATAATAGGAACCTGATGTGCACGGAAGCTGCCCTCAATCTGAAGTCCGTCAACTGTCTTAGGACCTGTCCATCCCTTAGGCGTGCGGAGTACAATCATAGGCCAGAACGGGCGTTCGGTACATCCCTCTTCTCTTGCCTTTCTCTGTATTTCCTTGATTTCCTCAATTACCGTGTTGAGAGTTTCGGCCATAAGCCTGTGCATTGTCATAGGGTCGTCGCCCTCGACAAAATAAGGTTTCCAGCCGCATCCGTGGAAGAAGCTTTCAACCTCGTCATGTGAAATACGTGCAAATATGGTAGGATTGTTGATTTTATATCCGTTAAGATGAAGGATCGGAAGAACCGCTCCGTCAGTCACAGGATTAAGGAACTTATTGGAATGCCATGCAGTAGCAAGCGGTCCTGTCTCAGCCTCGCCATCGCCGACTATGCAGGCCGTGATAAGGTCCGGATTGTCAAATACGGAGCCGAATGCATGTGCAATGGAATAACCCAGCTCTCCGCCTTCATTGATTGAACCCGGCGTTTCAGGCGCAACATGGCTTGAAATGCCTCCCGGAAAAGAAAACTGCTTGCAGAGCCTTTTCATTCCCTCGTAATCCTGACTTACGTTAGGATAGACCTCACTGTAGCTTCCCTCAAGGTATGAGTTGGCTACGAAAAAATTACCGCCGTGTCCGGGACCGGATATCAGAATCATGTCAAGGTCATATCTTTTGATAACACGGTTAAGATGGGTGTACACAAAGTTCTGTCCCGGAACGGTTCCCCAGTGTCCTACTATTTTTTTCTTGACCTGATCTCTTGTCAGCGGCTCTCTTAAAAGAGGATTATCAAGCATGTAAAGCTGGGCTGCCGACAGATAATTTGCTGCCCGCCAGTATGCATTCATTTTCTCGAGATAATCGTCAGTCAGAGGCTGTTTCTCGATGCAATCTTTTGCTGCCATAAAAACTCCTTTCTTATATAACATTCCCCGGCTTAATCAGGGGTAATTATGATGTATTTATCAGGCAGGACGTACTCCGGAGCAAATTCCGTCAGGATGTCCGCTGTCATAATATAACAGCCCGCCGGCGTCCAAACCTGTACCGGCAACATTATACCAAATAAGAGTAATATTCACAAACGGCTTGTACTGAAAAAATTTCATATCTTTTACATTTCTTTTTAGGGAAATTTCATTATGGAATGTGGAATTCTGCTATATCCCTTAATTACGGAAGAAACAGAAAACGGCGGAATTACTGTGATAATAATACGGCAGGGTATTTTTGAGAACACCGGTGAGGAATAAATCAAAATATCGCGGTAAAATGTGGAAAAAGTTATATATTAAATGTATAATTATTGCTGTGTTTTACATGCGGCAGAATGGAGTAAAATAATGCTGTACATTACTATTTTGCAGATAAGGAGATGTAGGTATGAGTGAGGAAATTACGGGAAATAAGGAGCAGAATGTTTCTGATAATATTCCGGAGGATGTTGTCATAGATTTGGCTGCGGAAAATACCGATACCGCAGATAACGAAGAAAACGCCAATGGACGGGAATCCGATAAAGGCAAAAAAACCAAAGCGTTAAAGGCCGGAAAGGAAAAGGCGCCAAAGGAGCCGAAGGCAAAAAAGGAGAAAGCGCCGAAGGAACCGAAGGCTAAAAAGGAGAAAGCGCCAAAGGAGCCGAAGGCTAAAAAGGAAAAAGCTCCCAAGGAAACCAAAGCCAAAAAAGAAAAGGCTGCCAAGACAAAAAAAGCCGGAAACATAAGTGCTGTTCCGGATGCGGCAAATAGTGCGGAGGACAATCAGACTGCGGAATATGCAGTGTCGGAGATTGAAACGGCTTCAACGGAGGTAAAGACTTCCAGAATAAAGGCTTTTATAGAAATGATTTTGTCAGGAAGGGACAAGAGCAGGCCTTTGACAAAGCAGATTAAGTTCAGGCTTGTGATATCGTTCCTTGTGCCTGTGCTTTTTATAGTCCTTCTGGGTGTGATATCGTATAACACAGCGAAATCCACTATAGTAAGCAATTATGAGACGACCGCGGTCAGTACGATTGACAGCAGTGCAAATTACATAAACCTGATTATGTCGGACATTGTGAACAGAGCCAACCAGATGGTTGTGGAGGATAATGTTAAATACTATTACATGATGTTTGACACTAATTCAGACAATGAAAACTCAACCTATTACAGGAATATTTCCACTATTATGGGTACTCTTACCCAGAGTGCCGTGGGAATTGAATCTGCTACCCTTATCGGTGAGCTTGGCAGGCCTGTCACAACTGTACTGAATACAAGCGGAGGAACCCTGACATACGAAGAATTTATGCAGTCGGAAGAAGGAGCGTACTGGACCGATAACCCGTCCGAGACGAGAGGGTGGTTCGGAAAGCATGACTACATAGACAGCACAATGGATTTGAATACGGATTATTATTCCGCCACATATATCAGAAAATTTACCGACGGGGTGGGCTATGCGATAGTCGACATGAAGTCCTCGGAGGTTAAAAACACTCTTGAATCCTCAGTTGTAAGCGATAATACGCTGGCTGCATTTGTTACGGCAGACGGAAGGGAAACAATCGTTACGGGAGATGAGGACAGGACCTTTGACGAGGCAGTGTTTACGGGGAAAGATTTCTGGAATGACGCCATGAACGGCAGCGAGGAAAACGGAAGCGAATATGTTACGTTCAACGGCAGGAAACAGTTGTTTGTATACTCCAAAGTGGGAGATACCGGAACAATGGTATGCTGTGTAATACCCGAGAGCGATATACTTACATCGGTAACCGCGATAAAAGTTCTTACATTTGCATTTGTTATTGTGGGAACGATAGTTGCGCTGCTTATCGGTCTTTATACGGCAGGAGGAATCGCAAAGGCAACGGGAGAATTTTCCAGGTCTTTCAGAAAGGTTGCCAAGGGAGATCTTACGGCGGAGCTTAAGCTTAAAAGGCAGGATGAATTCGGAGTTATGGCCGATGATACCAATGAGATGATTGGAAGGATAAGAGGCCTTGTTACGGATGTGGCGGGCTTCGGACATGCCGTATCCGATGCCGCTGAGGAGCTTTCCGATGCCGCTTCATATATCAGTGATTCCATACGAAATGTATCAACTGCCATGGCTGATATGGATGCAGGCGTAGTATCCCAGGTTCAGGATACAGAAAACGGATATCATCAGATGGAAGATTTCGCCGAAAGTATAAATGAAGTATCAAAGAAAGCAGAGGTTATCGGAAGCGTTGCAAAGACTACCAAGGAGCTGGTAGAAGAGGGAAGCACCATAGTAGGCGATTTGAAACTCCAGTCACTGTCTACGGCAGAGCTTACGGAAACCATCATCACGGACATTGAAGAGCTTGAACATAAATCGGCGGACATAGGAAGCGTTATTGAAACCATAAACGGTATAGCAAAACAGACGAATCTTCTTTCTCTCAATGCTTCAATTGAGGCGGCGAGAGCAGGAACAGCGGGCAAGGGCTTTGCGGTAGTGGCAGACGAGATAAGAAAACTGGCGGACCAGTCGGTTTTAGCTGTTAAGGATATCGAAGAGATAATCAAAAATATCCAGAACCAGACAAGAAAAACCGCAGCATCGGCAGGAGATGCGGGAGAAATGCTCAAGAGCCAGTCAAAGGCGCTTAACGGAACGGTTGACATGTTTGGTAAGGTGGGTTCACAGTTTGATGAACTGCTTAGAGAAATTAACGTGATACTTGACAGTATGCATGCGATTACGGAGAATAAGGACCGCGTGCTTGACACAATCAAGAATATTGCTGCGGTTACGGAGGAAACAAGCGCTTCAACTACGACGGTTAAGGATACCGTTCAGGCGGAGGTTTCTGCTGTTGAGGCATTAAGCGTAAGGGCTGAGGAACTGACGGCTAAGGCAAAAGAACTTGAAAACGCAATACAGATGTTTACAACCTGACGGAATGTATGCTGATTTGCAGGCTGACGCACTACGATTTGATATCGATAATGCGCCGGCCTGTTTTTTGTATTATTTTGTGTTTTTTATGTGTTTTATAAGAATTATATTGACACTGTATGCTGTCGGTGGTATATTAAATTTGAAAACTGTACTATGCCCAATAGTACAGTTGGAAAAGCGCAAATATGGGAGGGAAAAATGAATAACGTATTGGAATATCTGGAACGCTCATATGAGCGATTTCCTGATAAAACAGCAGTCAGAGATGAACATGCACAATGTACCTACGGCGAACTTTATTTAAGAGCCCGACAGGTAGGCTCTTATCTGACGGAATATGTTCAGGTGCGCAGGCCAGTGGTTGTCTTCGCGGAAAAAAGCGTTGAAATCCTTAAGGTATTTATGGGAATTGTTTATGCCGGCTGCTTTTATGTTTTATTGGACCCGTCTTTTCCGCAGCAGAGAATAGAGCAGATACTGGATGTTCTGGCTCCGGCCATGGTTCTGACCGAGCCGGAATATATGGATAAGCTGAGGAAGGCCGGATACAGCGGCGCGGCAGCGGATATACGCGGGATTCACAGTGAAATAGATGATAAAGCGCTTGACGCCGTAAGAAAACAGACTCTTGACACGGACCCGCTTTACGGTATCTTTACATCCGGTTCCACGGGAGTACCGAAGGGCGTCGTAATCTGCCATCGTTCGGTTATTGATTTTATAGATAATTTTACCGGCATATTCGGGATTAATGACAAGGATGTTATCGGTAATCAGGCGCCGTTTGATTTCGATGTGTCGGTAAAGGATATATATTCATGTCTGAGTACCGGAGCAACGCTTGTAATAATACCGAAGTCATATTTTATGTTTCCAAATAATGTTGTCGATATGCTTGAGGACAACGGCGTGACAACGCTTATCTGGGCTGTATCTGCACTCTGTCTGCTCAACAGGCTGCACGGACTTAAATATAAAGTTCCCTCCCGGATTAACAAGATAATGTTCAGCGGAGAGATGATGCCGATTAAGCAGCTCAACGCATGGCGTGCATGTTACCCGGACGCTTTGTTCGTAAACCTGTACGGCCCCACGGAGATTACATGCAACTGTACTTATCACATATTGGACAGAGAATATGAAGATGATGACAGACTTCCTATGGGAAAAGCTTTTCCTAACGAGCGGGTTTTCCTGCTGGATGAGAACGATAAGCTTGTGACAAAAGCCGGAGTGACCGGAGAGGTGTGCGTGACAGGTACGGCGCTTGCGCTGGGATATTATAATAATCCTGAAATGACGGCCAAAGCTTTTGTACAGAATCCTCTCAACAGGAATTTTTCTGAGATTATATACAGAACCGGTGACCTTGCCTCATACGGGGATGACGGGCTTATGTATTTTGCGGGACGCAAGGATTTTCAAATCAAGCATATGGGCCACAGAATAGAACTTGAGGAGATAGACGCCGCAATAAACGGTATAGACGGCGTTGAGAGAGCCTGCACATTTTTTGATGATGTAAAAAATAAAATTGTAACCTTCTATGAGGGCGGCGCCGAGCGCACAGATATAATAAAAATTATGAAAACAAAGGTACCTGAATTTATGATACCGAACGTTTTCATGCAGGTGAAGGAGATGCCGCTCACCAAAAACGGCAAGCTTGACAGGGCATATCTGAAAGAACAGTATAAAGGGGGAAAAAAACGTGGAGCTTAATAAGCTGAAACAGGCAAAAGAACTATTTGGCTCACCGCTCTATGTCTTCGACCTTGATATGCTCAGGGAACGTGTGGAGCTTATAAAGAGCAGACTCGGGGACGCCAGGTGCTGCTATGCAATGAAGGCCAATCCGTTTCTTATAAAGCCTATGAACGAATATATTCACAAGTACGAGGTTTGTTCGCCGGGAGAATATGAAATATGCCGCAGGATGGATATACCGCCTGAAAAAATAGTCGTGTCCGGCGTAAACAAAACATATGACTCAATGGAACGCATTATCAGGCTCAGTGGGGGAAAGGGTATTTTTACCATCGAATCCATGGAGCATTATGATATACTGTCCAAAGTATGTTCAGAATGCAATACGGATATCATGGTTATAATAAGGCTTTCCAGCGGTAATCAGTTCGGTGTGGACAAAGCGGAATTTGAAAATATTATGCAGAAGGTAATTAATGACAGTCATTTGAAGCTGCAAGGACTTCATTATTATTCCGGGACACAGAAAAAGCTGTCCAAAATAGAAAAAGAACTGAAAATGCTGGATGAATTTTCACATTATATTGAGGAAACATACGGGGTCTGTCTTAATGAACTTGAATACGGACCGGGGCTTTCCGTGACGTATTTTGAAAGCGACAAGCCGGCAGATCAGGTCTGGGAGCTGGATGAACTGAGAAAACTGCTTGACGCCGTATCGGGTTATAAGCAAATCACCATAGAAATGGGCAGATTTATTGCTTCCGGCTGCGGTTATTATATAACATCGGTGGTGGATGTAAAACATACCGACGGCGTAAATTATGCCATAATCGACGGAGGTATTCACCAGCTTAATTATTACGGTCAGAGTATGGGAATGAAAAAACCTTTTATGAAACTGGTTACGGATAATTCGGGCAGTGAGATGCCGTGGAATATATGCGGTTCGCTGTGCACTGTCAACGACGTAATTTTAAGAGGCATTGCTTTTACCGGGATAAACCGCGGAGACTGGTTTATATTTGAGAACTGCGGCGCTTACTCGGTAACGGAATGCATGGCGCTCTTTTTGAGCAGAGAGCTGGTGCAGATTGTATTTTATTCGGATAATAGCGGTTATACAGTGGTCAGAAAGCCTATGGGAACCGATATTATAAATTCACAGATGGAGGGATAAAGATGGAAGAGTTATTGGAAATTTTGGAGGATATTCAGCCGGGAGTAGATTATGCGTCATGCAAGACCCTGATTGACGACCATATTCTGGATTCCTTCGGAATACTGTCGCTTGTATCCGAGATTGAGGATGCGTTTGATGTTGAAATTTCACCGGCAGAGCTTGTTGCGGAAAATTTCAATTCGGCAGACAGTCTTTGGAAGATGATTTGCAGACTAAAAGGAGAAGAATAGAATATGGCATATCATACGATAGCGTATTTTGCTGTCTTTCTGCCGGTTGTTATTCTTCTGTATCAGATTGTACCTAAGAAATTCAGGTTTGCCGTTATAATTGCAGCGGATTATGTTTTTTTCTGGCTGTTTTCCGGCAAGCTGATTGTATACTTGATATGCGCCACGCTTCTCACTTATTTTATAGGAATATGGATTGAGAGAACCGCACTGAAAAACGATGGGGACAAAAAAAACGTCACCAAAAAGAAAAGGCGCATTCTTGCGTTTGGAATAGCGGCTAACCTTCTTGTGCTTGTGGTGCTCAAGTATACGAATTTCTTCGGACAGTCTTTGTCGGATTTGCTTCATTTGTTTAACGTGGACTGGACATTTGGCGGCGTAAAATTTATGGTGCCCATAGGATTGTCCTTCTACACGCTGGAGATTATATCGTATATTACCGATGTATACAGGGGAACCCTGAAGGCAGAGCATAATATTGCAAAAGTAGCGCTTTATTTAAGCTTCTTCCCTCAGATAATGGAGGGGCCGATTGCAAGGTTTCATGAGACGGCAGACACGCTGTATGCGGGCGAATCCGTCAAATTCGACAACCTTAAGTTCGGATACCAGAGAATATTGTGGGGGCTTTTTAAGAAAATTGTCATTGCCGACAGGATATATCCTACCGTAAATTATATTTTCAACGATTATGCGGATAAGGACGGCTCGATAATCCTTTTCGGAGTGGTCTGCTACGTGGCCCAGCTGTATCTTGAATTTTCCGGCTGTATGGATATTGTAATAGGCAGTGGCCAGATATTCGGCGTAAAGCTTCCGGAGAATTTCAGGCAGCCGTTTCTCGCAAAATCCGCAGGCGAGTTCTGGCGAAGATGGCATATAACGCTGGGTACATTTTTTAAGGATTACATATTCTACCCCGTATCGCTTGCAGGGCCTGTCAAGAATGCCGCCAAGAAAGTTAAAAAAAGATTCGGCAGGAATGTCAGCAAATTTGTTGCGCCAACGGCGGCACTGTTCTGCGTATGGGCGTGCAACGGCCTGTGGCACGGCGCTAACTGGACCTTTATTTTCTACGGAATGTATTATTTCGTGTTGATTTTTATAGAGAATATTACCGAAGAGCCTGTTAAAAAGCTTGCCGAGAAACTGCATATCAACAGGGAAAGCATCGGATATAAAATATTCAGGACGGCCAAGCTTTTTATAATAGTGCTGGTCGGAGAACTGTTTTTCAGGGCAAATTCCCTTAAAGACGGATTTGCAATGCTGGCAGGAATATTCGGCAATTTCCATATCAGCGCGCTTTTTTCAAATATACACCGGCTGAAAATGGACAGACTGGACCTTATTGTTGCCGGAGCAGGGATAATTATCGTTACCGTTGTCGGGGCGCTTAAAGAGAAAAATATCGATATCCGGCAGAAGGTATCAGGCTGGGTTGTCCCGGCCAGATGGATATTCTGGTATGCCGCCATTATGCTTGTGGTTATTTTCGGGGCATACGGAAGCGGCTACACGGCAGTGGATTTGATTTATGCAGGATATTAGGGAGGGTAAACATGGATATAATAAAAAAAATTATCCGCTCTGCGGCTTTTCTTGCAGGGCTGGCTGTAATACTTGCCGTAACCTCGGTTATTATGAAGCCGCGAAACGCCGTTTATAATGCGGTTGGCGTTGACAACAAAACAAAGGATTTGAAAAAGGAAGCCGAACAGTCCATTGATTTGGTTTTTTTCGGTGACAGCGAAAGCTATTCCGCCTTCAATCCTCTTCAGATGTTTAAAGAGCAGGGATACACGTCATATGTGTGCGGAACCTCGCTCCAGAGGCTTTGCGATACATATGCGCTGATGGAAGAATTTTTTTCCAAGCAGTCGCCTAAGGTTGTGGTTCTGGAAACAAACTGTCTGTTTCGTTTTTCAGGTACGCATGAGGATGATTCGGACGCTGTTATGAATGCATTTTCAAAAGTGATTCCGGTACTGAAATATCATGACAGGTGGAAAACATACATACCGCTTAAGGTCTATACCAATAAAGATGAAAACGACAGCCGCTTCAAAGGTTTCAGATACAGGACCGCATGCGAACCGTATACCGGCGGCCAATGGATGCATGAGACCGAAAAAGTGGCCCGTATGGGAGAAAATACGGAGGAGTATCTTAAGAAAATAAAGAAGTACACTGAGGAAAAAGGAGCTGCGCTTATACTTGTAAGCGTGCCCTCACCGGATAACTGGTCGTATGCCAAGCATAATGCCGTTGAGAAAATTGCAGAGGAATACGGTCTTGAATTTCTTGATATGAATCTCATGCAGGATGAGATTGATATTGACTGGACAAAGGAAACAAAGGACGGCGGAAATCATCTGAATTTTGCCGGCGCCAAGAAAGTGTCATCGTATCTTGGGGAATATTTGTCGGAAAAATTCAGTCTTCCTGACCACAGGGAAGAGCCGGCTTATGATAATTGGAAGAAAGATGTGGAAAATTCGGGGATGGATATTTAGATATAGTCTGAAACTATAACGAGCGCCTGTTAATTTGTATGGTCTTATGATTGCAAATCGGGCGCTCTTAGTGTACAATCACAAAAGAACAACGGAGGAAGCAGGTTATGGAATATAAATGTGCCAAAAGGCTTGAACATTTTACAACAGGAATATTTGCCGCTCTTGATGAAAAGAAAAACAAACTGATTAAAGAGGGAAGGACCATCTATAATCTTTCGGTGGGTACGCCGGATTTCAAACCTCCGGAGCACATAATGGAAGCCTTGGGCAAGGCTGTTTCGGATGCGGAGAATTATAAATATTCTCTTGCCGATATGCCGGAGCTGCTTCAGGCCGTTTCGCATTATTACAAAGACAGGTATAATGCGGATGTCAGTACGGACGAAATAACGGGCGTACACGGAACTCAGGAAGGAATGGGACACCTTGGAATGGCCATGTGCAATCCCGGCGATATTGTTCTGCTTCCGGACCCGGGCTATCCTGTTTTTGAGGCAGGCTCCTATTTTGGGGAAGCTGATATAAGATATTATCCGCTTCTCAGACAAAATGACTTTCTTCCGGTTATAGAGGACATTCCGGAAGACATCCTGTATAAGACCAGGTATATTGTTTTATCATATCCGTCCAATCCCGTTGGGGCGGCGGCTCCCAAGTCGATGTATGAGAACTTAATCCGTCTTGCGCGGAAATACGGCTTTTTCATTATAAATGACAATGCTTACTCGGATATAATTTTTGACGGAAGAGAAGGGTTTTCATTTCTGGCGCTTGACGGAGCCAAAGACGTTGGAGTCGAATTTTTTTCATTGTCAAAATCATTTAATGTTACCGGCCTGAGGATTTCGTTCTGCGCAGGCAACAAGTCGATTATCGACAGCCTTAAGCTTCTGAGAAGCCAGTATGATTTCGGAATGTCGTATCCGGTACAGAAAGCGGCGATTGCTGCGCTTACGGGACCAAGAGAGTGCGTCGGCAGACAGTGCATGGAATATCAGAAACGCAGGGATACATTTCTCGGTGCGCTGAGGAAGATTGGCTGGGATGTACCAGATTCACAGGGAACGATGTTTGTCTGGCTTCCCGTGCCAAAGGGCTACACCTCACAGAGCTTTTGCGAGGCGCTGATGGACAAGGCGGGAGTTATCGGTACTCCGGGGACGGCCTTCGGACCAATGGGCGAGGGATATATAAGATTTGCACTTGTAAAGCCGTGTGATGAGCTTGCACACATTGCCGAGATTATAGGAGCTGCGGGCTTGTTTTGAATATACATATACAATATAATCATGCGCGAAGAAAATCTCCCCAGATATCGGTAAGCGGGGGATTCAGGAGAGAAGCCGGTGTGAATCCGGAGCTACAGCCATAACTGTGAACGGTATTTTAACGTGCCGTAAGTCAGATCGCTCGTCGCGTGTGAAGGACATTTACAGGACCGTGAATGTTAAGTGGAATGACTTTTGGGCAGGGAAAAGTACACCGCATTAAACCGGACAGCCGTTATATCGGAGGTCCGTTTAGTGAGGCGCCCTTTAAGGCGCCTTTTTATATTATTATAATCGGAGGAACAGTTTATGAAAAAATTTGCAACGTTTGTCATGGCGGTACTGCTTTCAATAGGAAGCCTGTCCGTATTTGCCGCGGCGGAGGACGAAATCAACGTAACGCTCAGGATTGAGGGTGTTGACGAGAACTTTTATTATGACACCGTAACTACGACGGACACAAATCTTGGAGATTTCCTGGAGCAGTTAGGTTCGGACAATGACAATATAAATATTGTCATGGAGGATGGCGGATACGGCAGATACCTCACTGAAGTAAACGGCGACAAGGCGGCATCCTACGGCGCGTATTCGGGATGGCTTTTTATTGTCAACGGGGCAGATCCGGGAACAGGGATGGACAACGTCATGCTTAAAGACGGTGACGAGGTTGTTCTTTATTATGGCGACCCGTACGGCGCAGGCTTTCAGTTTCCGGAGGCTGACTTATCAGATATCGAAAACGGAGTGATTACTTTTACCAGCAAAGACACCGTATATGATGAGAATTATAACCCGTCGGTTGTGGTAAACCCGGTTGAAAATGCTGTTGTAAAATGGTATTCGGATGATGCCGGCTTTACGGAATACACCACAGATGCCGAGGGCAGAATCACAATTGACAAAGAATTGCTCACAAACGGTGAGCATAAGGTGACTATCGAGAGATACGACGATACAGGTGTTCCCACGGTATTAAGATTCGCACCTGATTATACCGTTGCCGTTGACACGGATATAGAAACGGCGGATTTTGCAGACCCGGCGGTTTATGCCGGGGTTATGGCTGCAATGGCGGTTATTTTTGCAGGCGCAATAATATCCAAAAAGGAAGCGTATGAGAGGTAAAAACAAGATTAAAGCATTGGCGTTTGCCGTAATCTTTGCGGTTACGGCAGCGCTGCAAGTCTCTGCCGGGGATGAGAATAAAAACATACAGGAGAGAATCTGGAAATATCAAATGACACAGGCTGGCGTCTCGGATTACGAAGAGTATCTGAGTACCGGCCTTGTGCCGTCTGCCGGACGCGGCGGAGACTGGCTTGTGATATATATGAAGGAGTCAGGGATTGAAGCGGATTACGGACAATACAATGATGCGCTGGATGAATATCTTATTTCGGCGAAAGAGCTTAGTGCAACCGATTATGAGCGTATTGGGCTTGTGAAAGCATGTCTAGGGCAGGATAAAGAATATATAGTTGATACTGTCAGAAATCATACCGGTCAAAGCGGTATTATGAGCATAATATACGGACTGATGCTTGCGTGCAGCAATAATTATGTTGATGATGCCGTTTTGACGGAAATTGCCGACAGCCTCACGTCGCTGCAGCTTGAGGACGGAGGCTGGAATCTGACAGGGCAGTATTCGGATGCCGATGTGACGGCAATGGCGCTTCAGGCCCTTGCACCGCTTTATGATAAAGGATACGGTGAAAATATAGAAAAAGCAGTGGCAAGGCTGTCGGAGCTGCAAGAGAATAACGGCGGTTACGCCAGCTATGGGGTGGATAACAGTGAAAGCACGGCGCAGGTTCTGATGGCGCTTTGCGCTCTGGATATAGATTTCAGAAACGATACAAGATTTATAAAAAACGGTGAAAGCGTCTACGATGCGTTGATTACATATATTACGGAGGAAGGCGGCTTTTCACACACGCAGGGAGGCCCGGCAGATTCCATGGCTACGGTGCAGGCGCTGGGAGCGCTTGTGTGTGCGGAAAAATATGAAAATACCGGCAGATTTCTGTATGATTTTACGTCCGGAGATACGTTGGAAGATATTGATGACGGTGACTCTGCCCCAAACGGACAGGCAGAAGAAAATGAAACAGGCACGGAAATACCTGATGAGGAAACCTTGCCGCATACGGGAAACGGTATAAGCGGCAGGCATATAAAGCATATTTTTATGGGTATTATTTTGTCTGCCGCCGCAGTCATAATACTTGTCATGGCGTTCAGAAAACGGCTGACTCTTATAAAGGCAATCGTTACGGGGGCGGTGTGCGCGGCGCTTATGACCATAGTCGGATTTTCCAGCTTTGAGACAGTCAGCGAGCATTACAATGTCCGTAATGAACAGGGAAGCACTGAGACATATATAACGGTTACGGGTATAAACGGTATAATAGCGCCGCGGACACAGGTGTACATTGAAACCGGCGATACGGCCTTTGACCAGCTTCTCAGGCTGGCAGGAGACAGACGGATAAACATTGATTACAGCGGAAGCGCGGCTCTCGGTACCATATACGTAAGAAGCATTGACGGTCTTGCTGAGTTTGATTACGGAAGCCTGTCGGGATGGACATATTATGTCAACGGTAAAATGCCGGAGGTATCCTGCTCACAGTATGAATTGGAACCTGATGATGAAGTGAGGTGGATATACTCTGACGGTACGGACCTGACGGAGGAAAAGCCATGAGACGTTTTGAAAATTTTAATCCTGCAACATTGCTGATATATTACATGACAGTCATTATTCCCATAATGGTATTTATGAACCCTTTTATTATACTGACGGCTCTTGCTGCCGGACTTGTACGTGCCGGAATATACGAAAGGAAAATACCGGTAAAAAGGATTCTTTTTTCGGCGGTCCTGACGGCGGTAATGGCATTGGTCAACGGCCTTTTGTCACATCAGGGAGATACGGAGCTTTTTTTTATAAACGACAGGGCGGTAACGCTTGAAGCAATCAGGTACGGCGCCGTAAACGGACTTATGCTTGCAGCGGCGATTGTGTGGTTTTCGGCATTTTCAAGAACGCTTACCGGTGAAAAAATAATGGCGCTGCTTTGGCACCTTCCAAAGCTGGCGCTTTTGATTTCGATGATTATGAGGCTCATACCCAGATACCTGGAAAGATACAACAAAACCGGGCTTGCAGCGCGCATAAATGAGGAGCGGGGGCAGGTCCCGGAAAAAAAGCACATAATGCAGATTACCTCGGCAGTATTCACATGGGCTCTTGAAAATTCCATGGACACGGCGGATTCAATGATTATGCGCGGCTATACCTCAGGAGGCAAAAGAATTTCAGGAATTCAATTCAGGCCGGGTGATGCAGCGGTGCTTGCCTTGACGGCGGCGCTTCAGACAATGTATTTTCTGCCGGAGACGTGGCATGGAATATTGATGGCGGTATTATGTTTTCTGCCTGAAATATACAGGATTAAGGAGAACGTGAAATGGAAAATATACACCTTGAAAATATAGATTTTGAGTATGCTCCGGGACGCAGGATTTTTTCCGGCGCAGCCGTTGACATTAATCAGGGAGAGCTTGTACTGCTCTGCGGAAAAACCGGCTCCGGGAAATCAACGCTTCTGAGGCTGATTCAAAAGGAACTGGACACGAAAGCCGGTTTTGTAATGCAGAATCCCGATAACCAGATTGTGTGCGATAGGGTGTATTCGGAGCTGGAATTCGGGGCGACAAACGCTACACAGGGTAATGAGCGGCACAGGCTTGAGCTCATAAGGCAGCGGGTTGCGGAAACGGCAGGATATTTTGGCATAAGCCGTCAGATTAACCGTGATACTCACACGCTTTCAGGAGGTGAAAAACAGATACTCAACATTGCTTCAGCAATGGCCGCTAACCCCAAGGTTCTTTTGATGGACGAACCCACTTCCATGCTGGATCCCATAATGGCGGACAGGGTTATCGACCTTGTAAAAAATATAAACAGAGAGCTGGGAATCACGGTAATCATTGCAGAACACCGCTCTGACAGAATTTTTGCATATGCGGATAAAATTCTTCTTATTGAGGATGAAACCGTCGTGTGCAAGGACAAAAGGAGTATGGCGGAATATATGAGCCGCAGTCAGGAGCTTCGCGGATTTCTGCCGGAAATAGCCAGATCCGTGGAAATGTCTCCTCCGCCGCTTTCGCTGGCGGAGGCCGTTTTCGGGAAAGCGCATGCTGTTTACGTCGGTAAAGAGGCGCCGTTGTCATCTCATCCGGTTCTGAGGCTTAAGAACGTTTCGTTTGCTTATGACAGGAGTAAAGGGGCATTAATTGACAATCTGAATCTTTCGGTGGACGGCGGCAGCATAACCGCGCTTCTGGGAGAAAACGGCTGCGGTAAATCCACCCTTGCTTTGCTGTCGGCCGGAGCGCTTAAGCCTTATTCCGGAAGCGTAAAGATTAACGGCAGAAAAATAAAAAAAGCAGGCGAAAATTCGGCAATGCTTTTTCAGGATGTGACGCTTCATTTTACCGGGGACACTGTGGACGGAAAATACAACGGAATGCATCCGTATGACTTAAGCGGCGGCGAAAGGCAGCTTGCGGCCCTTGATATAATTCTTTCAAAAAATCCTTCGCTGCTTATTCTTGACGAACCAACCAAGGGCCTTGATTATAATGAAAAAGAGAAGCTGGGAAAACGGCTTGAAAAGCTACGGGATGAAGGAAAAGCAATTCTTCTGATTACGCATGATGTGGAATTTGCGGCAATGTTTTCGGACAGGATGCTGCTTATGTTCGGAGGTAAAATAGTCTGCGACAGACCGGCACGGGAGTTTTGTGAAAGCAATATATTTTATACCACTGCTGGCGCAAGATTAAGCAAGATGAATTCTGACTGACATACACCCAAAGATATGTTTAAAGAAGATACGCTTAAATGAGAGAAGGCTTAAGCTATGAAAACAATGGCTCTGGCAATTGTATGGTCGGTTATTGCGGCCTGTGCAATTCTGCTTGTAATAATGGAAAAAAAGAAAACGGACGTACGCAAAATTATGCTCATAGCGGTGATGACTGCAATGAGCGTGGCGGGACGTTTTGTCTTTGCGCCATTTCCGGGTTTTAAACCGGTGACGGCAATCATAGTAATATGCGGAATGTATCTTGGCGCGGACGCAGGCTTTTACTGCGGGGCATTGACCGGGCTTATCTCCAATTTTTATTTCGGTCAGGGACCGTGGACACCTTTTCAGATGCTTGTCTGGGGGATTATCGGTGCGGCTGCCGGGCTGATGCAGGAGACGCTCCGGAGCAGAAGGCTTATGCTGGCCGTGTACGGAATCGGCGCAGGGATTGTTTTTTCGTTCCTTATGGATATATATACGGTCATATGGACGGTGGACGGATGGTCATGGTCGTATTATGCCATTGCCGTGGCTTCAGCCGTACCGTACACGCTGATATACGCAATATCAAATGTTATATTTTTACTTATGCTGGCCGGACCGATAGGGAAAAAAATAGAAAGAACAGTGAAAAAATATCATATAACGTGAATACAGAAACATTTAAATTTTATGTAAAATTCCACTTGTTGAGGTTAATATACTATGATACAATTAACAATATAAAGCATATTTACTTGAATATTATATTATTTGATATTATACAGAATTTGTGGGAGAAATACGATGAAATCACGTTTTATTATAAATCTGGCACTTGCGGGAGCAGTGTCCGTTGCTTTGTGCTCAGGCTGCAGCAGCAAAGCATCACAGAACTATAAAAATGGTATGGAATGTTTTAATGTGGCTGATTACAGCGGAGCAGTCGAGTATTTTAAGCAGGCGGTAGAGACGGATTCCGATAATGCGCAGTATCTGGTAAGTCTCGGGATGGCTCAGGCAGAGCTTATAGATTATGAAGGAGCATTGGGTACTTTTGACAGCGCAATAGCGGCTGACGGAAACTGCGCGGACGCGTACCGCGGCAAGGGAATAGTGTATTACAGACAGAACGATTATGAGAAAGCAATGGAAGCTTTTGATACAGCCGTATCCCTTTCAGGGGATAAATATGACCAGATTAAGATAGACTCGCTGAAGTATTATGCCTCCTGTCAGTACATAACCGGAGATTATGAATCTGCGGTTGAGACGTACGGAGAGCTTATTGAGCATGCCGATAAGGATGATTTGGCGGAACTTTATTATTCGAGAGGATGCGCGTATGTCTGTCTGAAGGATGAAAACAACGCGGTTCTTGATTATGAGAAATCCCTCGAATATGAGGACGATAATTATGAGACCTACTGTAATATGTACAGCAATCTCAAAGAAGCAGGCTATGTGGAAAGAGCGGAATCTTATTTGAGGAGGCTTCTCAACGGCGACGGCACGGATAAACTTCTGTTCGGCAAGACATACTATAATCTGGGAGATTATGATAAGGCTATAGAGTACCTTGAAAGCGAGTACAACGACGGCAATAACGAGGCGGCGTACTATCTTGCCATGACATATGAGGCGATGGAAAATTATGCCGAAGCCGATGAGCTGTATCTGGAGTATCTTGGAAAGCATCCCAATGATGCCTTTATCTATAATCAATACGGTGCATATTTGATTAACAGAGGCAAATATGACAGTGCGCTTGTGTATATAGAGACGGGAATCGAGCTTGGAGATACCGAGGCAATGCAGGGTCTGCTTTTTAATCAGGCGGTATGTTATGAATATTCTCATGATTATGATAAAGCGAGAGAAGCCTTTGAGGAATATCTTGCGCTGTATCCCAATGATAAGGCGGCACGCAAGGAATACGAATTTTTGAAAACCAGATAAACAGAATTCGGTTTGAGGTAATTGAGTATGATTGAGACCAGGGAAGCTGAAGAAAGAGTTGTTCTTGTTGCGGTAAGGCAGTCGGATAACGATAATACAGAAGAGTCTCTTGACGAATTAGAGGAATTGGCATCCACGGCGGGTGCCGTTTCTGTTGCGCGGATAATACAGAACAGAGAGTCCGTGCATCCGGGAACATATGTGGGAAAGGGCAAGCTTGAGGAAATACGTCAGGCAATATGCGAATATGACGCTACCGGAATAATATGCGATGATGAATTAAGCCCGGCACAGATAAAGAATCTTGAGGAAGTCCTTGAAGTCAAGATAATGGACAGGACGCTTGTAATTCTGGATATCTTTGCCGCCAGGGCAAACACTGGCGAAGGCAAAATACAGGTTGAGCTGGCGCAGCTGAAGTACCGTTCCACGAGACTTGCAGGCCTTGGAAGTTCGCTGTCAAGACTGGGAGGAGGCATCGGAACGAGAGGTCCCGGTGAGACCAAGCTTGAGATGGACAGGCGTCTTATCCATGAGAGAATAGGACAGCTTAAAAAAGAACTGGCGGATGTTGTAACCCACCGTGAGCTTACGCGTAACCAAAGGAAACGTAACGGCATTCCTGTGGCCGCAATAGTGGGATATACCAACGCCGGCAAATCTACGCTTTTGAATACGCTTACGGGAGCCGGAGTTCTTGAAGAGGACAAGCTGTTTGCAACCCTTGACCCTACAACGCGCAGCCTTAAGCTTGAAAGCGGCCAGGAGGTTCTTCTTACCGATACGGTTGGTTTTATAAGCAAGCTGCCGCATCAGCTTATAGATGCTTTCAAAAGTACCCTTGAAGAGGCGGTGTATGCAGATATGCTTATTCATGTTGTGGATGTTTCGGGTCCGCAGATGGATGCCCGTATGCACACGGTATATGAAACGCTTGAAAAGCTGGGAGCGGCCGATAAACCGCTTATTACGGCCTTCAATAAGACTGATAAGCTTTCAGAGAAAATTCCTGTGAGGGATTTTAAGGCGGATTATACCGTCATGATATCCGCAAAAAACGGTACGGGGCTTGAGGATCTTAAGGATGCCATTGAGCAGGTTTTAAGAAACGGCAAAATTTATCTGGAAAAAACTTTTTCTTATAATGATGCAGGTCAGATATCTCTTATAAGAAAATACGGTGAGCTCATAAGTGAAGAATATACGGAAGAGGGGATTGCGGTAAAGGCGTATGCTCCCGTAGAGATTCTCGATAAAATAAAACAAAATATCCACTAAGGAGATTTATTATATGAGCTACGCAGATAAGGTTTTTATTGAAATGTGCAAGGATGTGCTTGCCAACGGTGTCAGCACTGAGGGAGAGAAGGTACGTCCCCATTGGGAGGACGGTACTCCCGCATATACAATTAAGAAATTCGGGGTTGTCAACAGGTATGACCTCAGCAAAGAATTTCCCATTATTACTTTGAGGAAAACGGCTCTCAAAAGCGCCACGGACGAGCTGCTGTGGATATGGCAGCAGAAATCAAACAACATCCATGACCTGCACAGCCATATCTGGGATTCATGGGCAGATGAGGACGGTTCAATCGGCAAGGCGTACGGTTATCAGCTTGGGGTGAAGCACCAATACAGTGAAGGCATGATGGACCAGGTAGACAGAGTTATATATGATTTGAAAAATAATCCTTTCAGCAGGAGGATAATGACCAATATATACGTACATCAGGATTTGCATGAAATGAATCTTTATCCGTGCGCTTACAGCATGACATTTAACGTCACGCAGAAAAAAGGTGATGACAGGCTTACGCTCAATGCAATCCTTAACCAGCGCTCTCAGGATATTCTTGCGGCAGGGAACTGGAATGTTGTCCAGTATGCGGTGCTGGTACATATGCTGGCACAGGTATGCGATATGAACGTTGGCGAGCTTGTGCATGTGATAGCAGATGCCCATATATATGACAGGCATATACCTATTATTGAAGAACTGATAACAAGGCCCGTATATGATGCGCCTGTTTTTCATCTTAATCCGGATGTGCATGATTTTTACGAATTTACGCGCAATGACGTAAGTCTTGAGAATTACGTCACAGGGCCCCAGGTGCTTAATATACCTGTTGCCATTTAAAATATAGAAAGGAAATTCATTATGAATCTGATAGCTGCAGTGGACAAAAATTGGGGAATAGGATACAGGAACAGCCTTTTGGTAAGAATACCGGAGGATCAGAAATGGTTCAGGGAAACTACAACAGGCAAAGCAGTGATTATGGGAAGAAAAACTCTTGAGAGCTTTCCTAACAAATCTCCTCTTAAAAACCGTCTGAATGTGGTTATCACATCGGATATGTCATATAAGGTTCAGGGAGCGGTTGTTGTCCACAGTATTGACGAAGCGATTGAAGCAGTCAGGGATTACGAGGATGACGACATATTTGTGATAGGAGGCGAATCAGTTTACAGACAGTTCCTTCCGCTTTGCAAGGTTGCGCACATAACAAAAATTGATTACGAATATCAGGCCGATGCGCATTTTCCCAATCTTGACACAGATGAGAACTGGCATATAACGGACGGCAGCGATGAAAGGACATATTTTGACATAATCTATGAGTTTGTCAAATACGAAAGGCGGAATAATGAGTAATTTCAGAACAGACATCAGAACTCCCAGACAAAAAAGAAATATAATAATCAAGGCTGTAATAAAAATTGTCATAAGTGCGGCCGTGGTTTTGCTTGCCTTATGGCTTCTGGGTGTTTTTAACTGAAATCATTATCACGATTCTTAACTATCAGCATATTTTATATCATAATTTATGTGGCCTTCACATATAAAGGATGGTAAAAGTATGCTGATTGCTTTGGACGCGGGACATGGCGGAAGTGACCCAGGTGCCGTTTATAATGGAAGACTGGAAAAGGACGATAACCTCAGGCTGGCTATGGCGGTAGGTGATATACTGAAGAATAAGGGTGTGGATGTAGTATATACCAGAACTGATGATATATATGAGACTCCTTTCAAAAAAGCCACTGACGCCAATGTGGCAGGAGCGGATTATTTCATATCATTTCACAGAAATTCCGGAGAAAATCCAAACACGGCTTCGGGAGCACAGACGCTGATTTACAGCGGAGGAGGAGAAAAGGAACGTCTTGCCAGAAACATTCAGAATAATCTTGTGGAGCAGGGCTTTAAGGATTTGGGTATAGTTGAAAGGCCTAACCTTGTTGTGTTAAAAAGAACAGCAATGCCGGCGGTACTTCTTGATAACGGTTTTATCAACAATAATGCCGATAATTCCATGTTTGACGAGCGGTTTGACCAGATAGCCAATGCCATTGCCGCGGGAATACTTACAACGATAGGTTATGATACGGTGTCGGCTGTACCGGTCAGAGCCATGGATGATAATGGGGAAGACGATACTCCGAGAGAAATCAGAACAATAAGAGAGGACGGCTCACAGACAGATATCTACGATGAAAATATGAGTGAAAATGCGAGAAGGCGGGCCGACGTTCTCGGAGCATGGGACAGGGAAATTGACGACCCGTACAGTCAGTTTATGGAGGAAGAGCAGGAACCGGAGGATAAATGCGTATGCAGTAATCTTTACAGGGTTCAGATAGGTTCCTTCAGAAGCCGTGAAAATGCGGAACGGTTGTTAAATTCAGCCTTGGCGGACGGATTTCCTGCATTTATTATCTATTCGGATGACTTATATAAGGTTCAGGTGGGAGCCTTCAGAAATCTCGAAAATGCGGTAAGAATGGAAAGACGGCTGAGAAGATTCAGATACAACACATATATTACAACCTGAACAAAAATATTATCTCCCGGAGCGTGAAAAGCTTCCGGGAGATTTTTATACTATTCTTATAGCATTAAACATAAAATAGATTGACTAAAATTAAACAATATTGTAAAATACAAACATTATATATGACTGGGTTTTCAAAGGAGGAACAGAGTATGTCATTTTGTAAGAATTGCGGAGCTGAGAATAATCCGGGTTCAAAATTTTGTTTTAAATGCGGTACTCCCATAGAGCAGCCGTCCCAGCAGATTTACAGCGACGTGCCGCAGGGAGATTTCAGCAGTGTGCCGCAGGGCGGACAGATGTAGCAGAATTATAACGGAATGCCGCAGATGCCAAATTACGGAATGCCGCAGGGAATGCCGGTTCAGCAGAAGGTCAAAAAACCTGTAAATAAAAAGTTTATCGGAATAATTATTGCCGTCGTGGTTGTGGTTATAGCCATTATAGTAGCCGCTGTCATTATAATAAAAAATGTACAGCACAAAAGAGAAATTGAGCGTAAGACAGTTAATTTAGAGGAATACATAGAAGTAACATTCAGCGGATATGACACAATGGGAACCGCCGATGCGCAAATCAATTATGATGATTTCTACGAGGCAGTTATTAAGGCAATGGGAAAGGAAGTCAGGTCGGCAAGCTCTAATGTGGTTGCGAAGGCTCAGAGTGTATATTATACAACATCTGTAAATCTTGATAATTACAGCGAACTTTCCAACGGAGATAAGGTTACTGTGGATATCAAGTATGATGAGGAAGTTATTGATGATGCAGATATTATAATAAGCTTTGAACCTTATGAAGTAGAAGTGGAAGGACTTGAAGAAGTCAGGGAAGTTGATATATTCGATTATGCCGAGGTTACATTCAGCGGAATGGACGGCAGTGCGCATGCGTCTGTAAATAATACAGCCACAGAGGAAGGTCTTAATTCAGTGTGGTTTGATATTTCGGATAACAGCTGGGAGCTTTCAATCGGCGACACTGTCACGGTGACGGTAGGTGATTACTATGAGGAAATGCTTCTTGAGAACTATGGAATTAAGCTTGCTTCTCTCTCTAAGGAATATACCATGACAGAAGATGATGTTGACCAATATATATACCAACTTTCTGATATAAGCGATGAACTGATGGATACGCTTAAAGCATCAGCGCTTGATGAGATTGAAGATCAATATTCATACAGTTCCGGTTTAGAGCTTTCCGATACGGAGTATTACGGTTCATACCTTGTATATGATGATGAAAGCCGCTATGGAGGAAATATACTCTATATAATTTATACTGCAACGCTCACTGTTGATGACGAGGATGTTGAGCCGATGACTGTTTATATTCCTGTTCAGCTTGATTCGATTATCAGGCGCGCAGACGGTACGCAGGAGGCAGATGATACATGGTATTATGTATGCGGATATACCTATATTGAAAATACATGGCTGTCATTTGAGGGATATGACAGTGAGGAAACCATGTTTAAAGAGCTTATTGCAGATGATGTGGACAGCTATGGCTACAAATATGAAATATCCGAAGGCCTTACTGATTACAGTCAGTCATCCGATGATGCAAATACCGAGAATGAAACAGAGCCTGCGGAAGATGAAACTGCTGATGATAAAACATCCGAAGATGAAACTTCAGAAGAGTAGATGATATATTCCTATACAGCATAAAATACTACAAGGCGTGATTATTAAAGTTGTAATGATCACGCCTTGTTACTTTAGCTCAAGAGAGAGCCCTTATGGGAGCTACTCATAAAACAGTATCAATTAACAAACTGAAATAGGGTAGCTGCCATACAGGGTGCAACATGAATAAAGCGGAAATTCCTTATCATTTTAGGAGTTTTCGCTTTACTTTTTTAGAGAGTAAGGAAAACTTTCTCAAACTTTTTCAAAATATCTATGGCAAAACCGCTATGTGCAGTGTAGTAGGTATCGAAAGGATTTTCAGAGGGTTTGGGAAATTTCCCAACAAGCAATATGTAACGCATTTTGGGAAAAGAGTACCCTTTTCCTATGCTTGCTGCGAAACCTATCACATTATAAAACAAGGAAAGGAATGGAAAGGAAACGAAAAATCAAGGACGGGCATATCGTAGTGGAAAATCCACTGTTTCAAGAATTGCCGACGCATGAAGTAACGATAAAATCCGGCAGGACGCTCTATCGCTTTACAGGTAGCTATGACAGGGAAAGGAGCCTCCCACACAAGGTTTTACGCCTTATGGAGCAGAAACTATGTTAAGGCAATCTGACAAAATTACCGCCCTCTATCGCCGCTTATCGCGCGACGACGAATTAAGGGGGACAGCAACAGCATTGTTAATCATGATGTAATGTATAGAGGGTGGAATACACCAAAAAACATTACATCATGACTGGCGGCTCATTTGTGGCGAATGAAAAGACAGTTATGATAAAGGAGGGATGCCTCCCAAACCTACCGTAACTGTCAATCACATATTCCCACGAAAGGAGCCTTGTATGGCTTTTCAGCGGGGCTGATTGTCCAGCAGGAAGCCCATGAACAGCTGCAAAACAAGAAATAAGCGATGGACGAAAAAGCCCACGCACCCGGAAAGAGAACCGGGAGGCGTGGGCTTTCTGTGTATATGGTCATTCTGCCAGGTCATCCGAAGTTTCCGCAACCAGCCTGTCAAAGTCGCTTTGATAGGTTCTGTCCTGCAATACCCGGAACTTTTCAAACTCTTTCTCGGCAAAGGCTTTGGCAATGGCGGCAGTCACTTTGCCTTTATCATGCAGAATATCTTCCTCATTGAACTGTAAAAATGCGTCAAGCCGCTTGACCCAATCGGCCATATACATGACATTTCCCCGTCGGGCCTGCCGTTCCGCATAGTCCAGGTACATGGTGACGATCTCGTTCAGGTTGCGCATTTCTGTTTCGTTCAGATAGTTTTTGGCGACGGTGACATCCGATTTACGGATGTGGCCTTTGGGGGCATTTTTCCATGTGGTCAGCCCCATGTTGGGTTTGGTGCTGTCGGCACGGCCATATACAATCTCAGCAGCGGTATGATGGGTGACCGCATAGTGGAGCTTATTCTGCACCGTGGCGAAAAACTCCTTTGTGATGGGGCTTTCCACATCGTAGTCGGCGCTGCACTGGGAATAGATGTCCGTGATTTTCTGGTAAAATCTTCTCTCGCTGGCTCGGATGTCCCGGATACGCTCCAGCTGTTCCTCGAAATAATCCTTGCCAAAAAAGTTCTCCGGCTCTCGCAGCCGTGCGTCATCCATTACATAGCCTTTGATGATGAACTCTTTCAACACCTTGTTCGCCCAAATACGGAACATGGTCGCTTTCTTGGAATTTACCCGATACCCCACAGCGATAATGGCATCCAGATTATAATAGTTGGTCTGATACCGCTTTCCGTCCGCCGCAGTTGTTTCCATTTTGGAAACAACTGAATCCTCGCTCAGTTCGCCGGTTTCAAAAATGTTTTTCAAATGTTTGGAAATGGCTGCTTTCTGCACCTCAAACAGCTCTGCCATTTTTGCCTGTGTCAGCCAGAGATTTTCCTGACAGAGCAGGATTTCCACCCGCACTTCTCCGATTTCGGTCTTGTAAAAGAGGATTTCTCAGGTTTCATACGTGGAAAGTCCCAGAACCACGCTGATTCATCGAGACCTCCATCAGTCCGGTTCTTTCCCCGGCTCTTGTAGACATTGTACTGATTTTTGCACCGTGGGCTGCAAAAGGCGGCGTTGGACCGGCTGCCCAGGAACACCTTCTGGCAATGCTTGCACAGGCGCAGGGGCTGGTCACCATCCACCAGCATGAAGCTGAACATCATCTGGATACCCAGCAGCAGGGAGTGAAAATCCCAGTAAAT
>CALWMX010000053.1 GCA_944382105.1 uncultured Butyrivibrio sp. | reverse complement strand
ATTTAAATCACCCGGCTTTATACTTTATTTTAGCCTTTATGGTGTAAATACCGAATGTAAGAATACCTGTCACTGCCATAGCAGCCGCCACTATCCAAAGCGCAGAGCTATTGTTGTCTCCGGTTCCCGGAAGCTGTGATTCGTCAGTATTCTCCGGTTCCGTGGTGTTCCCGGATTCCGTTGTCCCCTGAGGCTCCGTGACATCTTCCGACTCCGTTGTTCCTTCGGATTCTGCAGCGCTTTCTGATTCAGTTGTTCCTTCAGTTTCTGCAGCGCCCTCTGATTCGGTTGTTCCTTCAGACTCGGAAGAATTTTCAGACTCTTCATCACCGGCATCTGCCTTTTGGGTGGCTTCAAACAAATATGTCAGTAAAACTTCGTTGTCATTAACCTTTTTAATATCAGGCGCAATATCTCCGCCGTTTATCGATAAAGAATCTGCAAACGCATAACCTGACTCGGTTTTCAGCGTCACACTAAGTTTATATACGGTATCGTAATCAAAATCCGTTCCGGCAGGGTTCCATTCTGTGCCCGAGACCGTAATTCCGGCTGTAGAACTGCTGACATTTCCGTATACCTTTTCCCCTGCTACGGGCTGTGATATGCCTTCAAGCTTCACAGAGGTCACAAATGTTATTTGTTCCGACGGCTCGCTTTCTTCATATACAGTATAACTGAAGGTGTTGCTGATTCCCCCGAATGACACCGTTGCAAGATTATCGCCCGGATTTTCGGCATCAAATCCTGTAACCGTGTATTCTCCTACAGTAAGTTCACGGGAACCGTTAATGTAATTGGCAACAACCTTTAACCCGTCAAGCGAAACAGCTTCTCCCTTCAGATATACTGTCTTATCAGGCGGAGTCAGTGTAAGTGAAAGCAGACTGTTTGCCGTAGTTTTTTGTTTTATTACGGCAACATCGCTGTTATTTATGTAGCTCACAAAAAGGCTGTCGCCGGAGGCTGCAAGAGAATATCTTCTGCTTTTCAAATCCACGGCCGTGCCTTCTTCTCTGAATGTCCCATCGGTAATATCAAATACTCTTGTTCTCTCGGTACTGTCTATGGCTGCAGGAGATGTGAGAACATACAGATTTCCCTGGGCTACCGCGAGCTCAGGTTCATAGCTGTCAATATCGTTCTTTAGTGCATAATCCTCCCAGGAGGTTCCGTTATACTTTTTAACCGTTATTCCGGAGGTGCTGCTTCCTGACGCATAATACATGGTATCATTATAACCTATGATTGTGTATGCGGACGCATTGCCCGGGCTGACAATCTCTGTAAAACTGTCGGAGCCGTCATACTTTTTGACAACAATCTTATTGCTATTGCTGACATCCCTTACACTGACATACACTTCGTTATTGCAAATCAGTACACGTGGATTTCCGCACAGTGAGTCTCCGAAAGCTCTTCCCAGAACATTGTACGATGCATTTTCCGTATTGATTTCAGATAAATACACTTCGCTATTATCAACCGCATAACTGATATATGCGTGTCCGCCGTCGGCTTCCATATCAAAATCATTGACATTCTGAACCGTATCGTAAACGTTCCATATTCCATCAGCAATATCATAGGACATAACGGTCAGTTCGCCGTATCCGTCCGAATATGACAAGACAAGGGCATTCTCCGTAGCTTTCATCCGGATTTCCGATACGCCTTCCATATCGCTCACCGGAGTCCCGCAGGCTTCCCACTGTCCCGCATTGTATTTATAAAGCTGTATCTGCCCGTCTTTGGATGCCGCACTGTATATCTCATTTCCTACGGATGCAACCGCTGCTCTTTCTGCTGCCGGAAGCATTGTGTCATTCCACATATCAAATGAAGAAATTTCCGGTATGGTAACACTGATTGTCATTCTGTCATCATTATATGATGATACATTTTCAATAACAATACCGGAATTGCTGCCGTCTGAAAAAGTAAGCGCACCGTCTTCAAATCCTGCGTTCATATCCGAACTTCCTATGGATGTTCTGCCGCTTTCGAGTGAAAGCGCGGCATTACCCAGAGCCTGACTCTCAATGCTGCTGTAACCCGGCATTCCAGGCTGCGGCCTGAATACATATATCGCCGTATCACCGTGAAAATTACTAAGTCCGTTCACAGTGGTATCCACGCGGTACACAATGATTCCCGAGCCGCCGATACTTGAGTCTATGCTGTTTTCATCAGTATAATCAGCCTTTTGCCTGCGCTCAACCACAAACAATTCGTACGGGTTCTGAGGAGATTTCAGAATATATGCCTGATTCCCTCCTTCTCCCGGAAGAGACAGAGAAAGCTCACATGAGGCGGTAACGGTCTCAATCTCCTCCCAGTCCGAAAAATACATTCTCAGATATGCAAGAGGATAACTGACATACTTGGAGGAACGTGCCATAATATCCCAGTTTCCAACCGGTGTGGAACTCATATCTGACACGTATAAAGCCGGATATCCAAGCGTATGCAAAAATTCATGGCACATAACGCCCGACTCATCAGACATCAGGCGGGAAGTATTAAGCACATTGTAGCTTCTCACAAGCTTTCCCCCCACGGTTTTGTCTCCCGGATATGAACTCTGATGAGGATACAGGGTTGGTATCTGTCCGCTGTACGCATAATCTGCTTCACCCACAAGAATTACGGTAAGATTATCGATACAGCCGTCGCCGTTATAGTCAATGACCTCGTCTGACGCAAATGTATAGTTTGAAATCAGGTTCGTTATCATCGAATAATCTATGTTGGAGTTCTGAGCCTGACTTTTAGTATACGGAAGCTTATATGCATTGATTTTCCCGTCCTCAAGCTGCGGAAAAATATTATGTACCTTAAATTGTCCGCCTGATATAGTATCCATATAGTTTGTAAAAGAACGTCCGTAATCTCCGTCATAGAGCCGTTGAATATACTCCCATGCCGTTTTGCTGCTGTCCTTCACGGACGTTTCATTAAAATACTCAGGGTCTTCTTCATCCGAAAAATACGCAAATAATACCACATTGGCAAAATCCTGTACATTGGACTCGTCATTACTTTTCACATTGACAAGCGGTATGTTGGATACCAGAAAAAACGCCAAAATAATGCCTGTAATTATCCTTTTTTTCTTCATAAGCGTATACCTTCCTTTCATTATTTCCCACAGCCTCATAATCGGTTCCCGGGTAAAATATTTAATCCTGTTTAAGCTTCCGTGTTTCTGCTTTGGGCCTCATATATTGTTATTATACACTTAACGGATTAGCCCGCGCAACAAAAACGTTGCTTATTTTGTAATTTTGTTTTCAGTTATATCCTTCTTTCGTCACTTTCTTAAACGGCCGACCCTTTCCTGTATATTATGTTCAAATTCTTCATCCGAAAGGGAAGGGTCCTTTGTATTCTTCCATATATCACACGGAACGCTGCTGCATGTCCCGCACCCTTTCAGCTTTTTTTGATTGACAGAACATTCATATATGGGGCATGCCCGTCCTTTTGGCGCATGAAATACTTTTCCGAAACTGACATTACATCCCTCGCACATGTTTCCAAGGAAGCCGCATTCCGAACAGTCTGTGCCGCAACAGCTGAGACTGTCTGCCGTGACCCGGCTTTCTAAAATTTCCCGCTGTTTTTTCTTGCTGAAACCTCCCAGCACAAGCTGATATGATTTATCCAAAAGGTCTTTTAATAAATCATCCGGCACTTCCCCATCCGGTTTGACGGAATTCCAATGCGTTTTATTCATGTAGTATCCCGGAACAATATCTTCATACTGCCGCCTTAAGAAATCACCTTCGGACGGTTCCAGCTTCAATGTGATATAATACGGTTCATTATTCCAGTCCATACAGACCGCCGCAAACATTTTTCCGCCGATTTGATAACGAATCCAGTTCCAATCCTTCTGAATATCTTTTGTAACTCCTGCTTTGCTGAGCAAATACTGGTCAATCCATGTGTATCTCATACATTTCCTCTCCTTTTCCTTAATTTTACAATCCGCCCTTAATCATTGTATTTCTTCTTCATTTCTTCAATACGGTTTATAATTTCTGCGCGAAGTTTTTCCGGTTCAATAAGCTCTGCCTTTTATCCGAACGACAGCAGCCATTCAATCAGATTTTTCTTGTCAGTATAGTCTGCCTGAAATAAAAGCCTGCCGTCTCTATACTCTTTAAAACTTCCGCTCAGATATTTGCAGTTCATCCATCCTGTTCGGTTTGAACAGCCGAAAATCTCGGCGTTTTTTACAGCGTCCCCACACATACCAGCTTGTCCATCTAAAAATAAGATAATAAGGCTCTATCCGCCGAGTCACAATATTGAGCGTATTATGGAAAAAGAAACCGCGGGAGTTTTGGAGAGACATGCCAAAAAGGAACGCAACGCCGCATATAAGGCAGGGCTCGTCATAGCAGCTTGTCTGCTGCTTCCGATTATAATAACATTTCTGGTTTCACTGGCAAACGGCGGCAGCTTCGGTGTCTTTTCCGTAGTAACGGCTTCCATGCTTCTTGTGGCGGCCTTAACGGTTGTCCCGCTAATGTCGCATGAAAAAAGAATCGTAAAAAGCATTCTTTTCGCCGTTATTGCCTTATTATTAATTTTCTTTTTTGTTGACAGAATGAATGGCGGTGGTGAATTTATTTTATGGTCCGTTCCGACTATATTCGGTTTGTCCGTTCCGTTTTTCCCGCTGATAATCAGGGGCGTCTCCTTACCGCCTGTACTTTCAAATAAAAAAGCATTGATTACAATGACATGGGATACATTATGGCTTTTCCTTACCATTTTTGTGGTTTGCCATCACTACGGAGACATGGAGGGCTTAAAAAACGGTTGTACAATTTCAGCTATTATAATGACCGGAGTATGGCTTGCATTCCTGACCGCCAGATATCTTCCGGTAAATACCGGGATAAAAGGCGGAATCATCGCAATAATATGCAGTATATGGTTAGTATTTTCAAACGATGCTTATGTATTGCTCACAGAAGAAAAAAAACAATTGTCAATTATGTCCACCGATTTTTCCAATTGGTCATCCAATGCATGCATCAATGCCAATGTATACACTTTGATTTTGATTTCGGGGGCGGTAATCAGTGTTATTCTGATATTGACCGGGATTGTTAAGATGAGACGCCAAAAAGATGCTTTTTAATTATTTCCTGCAAACCGCATGCGTTTTGCGGATACAGAAAGCGGGAAGCCTTGATTTGAGGCTTCCTGCGATTTTTATTGCACGGAAACCTACTGACAAAAATCAAGCCTTTTTAACAAGTTCCGCCATAACATTTTCTTTAAGCCACTTGGCAACGCCGTCATTATTATTAGATGTAATTATCCTTGTTGCAATAGATTTCAATTCGCTGTCTGCGTTTTCGACTGCGTAAGCTTCATCCGACATTTCGAACATATCGATATCATTTTTTCCGTCGCCAAATGCGACCAGTTTTTCGCATTTTAACATTTCTTTCAGCTCTTTGGCTGCATTGGACTTAGACGCTTTCTTTGGCATGATTTCCAGCCATTGTTCTCTTGTATAAATATCTCGTTCATAT
>CALWMX010000052.1 GCA_944382105.1 uncultured Butyrivibrio sp. | reverse complement strand
CAAGCAGAAATTCGTCCTCCATCTGCTTATCAGTCAGGCCCGCAGGCGCCAGATGTTTTCTTCCATGCACCGCAATTTCATGTCCTTTATACAATTCCTTAAGTCCTTTGATTGGAAGCCTTTTAACCGTCAGGCTGCCGCACTGCCAGCTGTCGTCAGTTCCCAGAATACCCGAATTAAGATTAAATGTGCATTTCAGTCCGTAATAGTTGATTATGTCCAAAAGCTTTCTGTCGGATTCTACCCCGTCATCGTAGCTCATTGTAAAAGCCTTGGTTTTTCCGTCCCAAATATTCATCGTATCTCCGTTTTGCGTCATGTTTTAACCAAATATGACCCAACTGATGTCGGGGCATATACTGTATTATTTGATTAACTTTTTCATTCTTTCGATTGCTTCAACGGTATTTTCGTATGTTCCGAATGCTGTCAGTCTGAAATATCCTTCTCCGCTTGGTCCGAAGCCCGAGCCCGGAGTTCCCACAACTCCGGCATTCTCAAGAACGTAATCAAAGAACTCCCACGAACTCATTCCGTCTATTGTCTTGAGCCAGATATAAGGGGCATTGACGCCGCCGGACACCGAAAAGCCTGCCTCAGCCAGTCCCTCTTTTATTACCTTGGCATTATTCATATAGTAAGCAACCTGTCCGGCCAGCTCCGCTTTGCCTGCTTCCGAATATACTGCCTCTCCGGCTCTCTGTACAATATAAGGGGCCCCGTTGTATTTTGTCCCATGCCTTCTGGCCCATAACGCATTGAGCGACACGTCGCCGCATTTCAGTTCCTTAGGCACCACCGTAAAACCGAGACGCACGCCCGTGAATCCGGCGTTTTTGGAAAAGCTTCGAAGCTCTATCGCACATGTTTTTGCTCCGTCGCACTCATAAATCGAATGAGGAACATCTTTTTCCGAAATATACGCTTCATAAGCAGCATCATATATAATAAGCGCCTTTTTCTCATTGGCGTAATCAACCCATTTCTGGAGCTCCGGCCTTGTAATTGCAGCTCCTGTAGGATTATTAGGGAAACAAAGGTAAATTATATCCGGAGTCTGCTCCGGGATTGTCGGCGCAAAACCGTTTTCTTCAAGGCAAGGCATGTAAATGACATTGCTCCACATTCCGGTATCGGCATTATATGTGCCTGTCCTTCCCGCCATAACGTTAGAATCAACATAAACCGGATATACCGGGTCTCCCACGGCAATAACATTGTCAAGCCCGAGAATCTCCTGTATATTGCCGGAATCACATTTCGCACCGTCAGACACGAAAATCTCGTCAATATCCATGTCAATCCCTCTTGCCTTGTAATCGCCGTTTACAATAGCGGAGCGCAGGAACTCATATCCCAAATCCGGCGCGTAGCCGTGAAAAGTCTCTGCATGGCCCATTTCATCTACAGCCTTATGCATAGCCTCGATAATAGAAGGAGCTATTGGCTGCGTGACGTCTCCGATGCTGAGCTTGATTACCTTTTTTTCCGGATGTGCCTCTTTATATTCCCTCTCTTTTCTGCCTACCGTCGAAAAGAGATAGCTTCCGGGCAATTTCAAATAATTCTCGTTAATCTTAAACATTCTGTCTGCCTCCTTTGTTCAGTCCCAGTTTCCCGTAAAAACAGTACGCGCCGGACCTTCCATATATATAATATTTTTTTCTCTGTCCCATGTTATCTTGAGCTCGCCGCCTGACAATTTAACCTTTACCGTGTCATTGCAGTACCCGTTAAGAATTGATGCAACGGCCGCTGCACACGTTCCTGTTCCGCAGGCGAGGGTTTCCCCTGAGCCGCGTTCCCAAACACGCATTTGCAGATTATCTCTGTCAATAACCCTTACAAACTCGGTATTTACCTGTTCGGGGAACATTTCATTTTTTTCAAAAAGAGGGCCTATATCCTCTATCTTAAGATTATCCACGTCATCCATGTATGTCACACAATGCGGATTACCCATTGAAACACATGTTATCCTGTATGTCTTTTCTCCTATGGTTACGGGATAATCCTTTACAATATCCTCAGCTATATTCACCGGTATTTCCCGGGGCGTTAATATCGGCGCTCCCATGTCTACGCGGACTGTATCTACTTTGCCGTCAACCACATTGAGCTTAAGATATTTTACGCCTGACAATGTGTCAACCGATATCTCGGTTTTGTCCGTGAGTCCGTTGTCGTACACATATTTGCCCACACATCTTATGCCGTTGCCGCACATTTTCCCTTCCGAACCGTCGGCATTATACATTTCCATATAGAAATCAGCCCTGTCTGAAGGTTTTATGAGAATCAGGCCGTCTGAGCCTACGCCAAAATGCCTGTCGCTTATGCGTCTTGACAATTCAGACGGATTAACCACTTTTTCTTTAAAACAGTCAACATATACATAATCGTTGCCTGCACCCTGCATTTTGGTAAATTCCATATCTTCCACCATTCCTTTCAAACAGCTGTTCCGTACTGTTACTCACTGTAAAGGCATATAATCATATGCGCGGTTTCCACGAGAGCCGTTCCGCTTTCCATACTGCATTTCTGCATATATTTATGGGCCTCATCCTCGGTCATGTTATTACGGTCCATCAGGACCCCTTTCGCCTGCCTGATGAGCTGCTTTTCCTCTTCCGAACGAATCCTCGGCTTAAGCCTGGCCTGTTTGCGTCTGCGCCTCTGAGCTTCAAACATCATATGGACCGTATTAATAATGTCAAAAACCTTAACCGGCATTCCAATTTTTATTATTCCGCCGTCATTTGAATCCATCCAATGCCCTTGGGAAGCTATAAGAAGCATATCAAAATTCGGAGGCATGCATTCCTTAAGTTGGGTATAATACATATCCGTGAACCTGTAGCTGCAGATAACAATCCCTTCGTTGAGAGTATTAACATACTCCAGCGCCTGTGAACCGCTGGTGCACACGGCATCAACATCTATGCCGTTTCTCACAAGCAGGTTTTTGATTTTTCTGCCATCCTCCGGTTTCGGAAATACTACTATTACATTCTCCATTGTAACTGCCTGGTCTGTCAGATTTTTTCATTATATACTAGAATTTGTAGAGATATTCGTCAATCTCCCATTCGCTGACCGAGACCTTATAACCCTTCCATTCTTTTTTCTTGGCATCGATATACTTTTCAGCAGTTTCCCTACCAATAAAATCTATAATGTAGTCGTCTTTCTCCATTTCTTTAACTGCATCGTAAAGTGTCTCCGGAAGACTCTCGATATGTCTTGCTTTTTTCTCGGCTTTGCTCATCTCGTAAATATTGACGTCTACGCTTTCACATACTTCAAGCTTATTCTTGATTCCGTCAAGACCCGCCATCAGACATACAGCCAGCGCAAAATACGGATTGGCCGAAGGGTCCGGGCATCTGAGTTCAATTCTTGTTCCCCTTCCTCTTGCGGCAGGAATTCTTATAAGCGGACTTCTGTTTTTGGCCGACCATGCAATATAAACAGGCGCCTCATAACCCGGAACAAGCCTTTTGTACGAATTTACAAGAGGATTTGTAATAGCCACAATTCCGTTAATATGCTTCATGATACCTGCAATAAAATGATATGCGATATCGCTTAAACCGTTCTTTCCGTTCTCGTCGGCAAAAACATTTACGCCGTCTTTCTCCAGCGACATATTGATATGCATTCCCGAACCGCTCATATTTTCTTTCGGTTTAGGCATGAACGTGGCATGAAGACCGTGTCTTTGCGCAATAGTCTTAACCGCAAGCTTGAATGTCATAATCGAATCCGCTGTTTTTATGGCTTCACCGTACTTAAAATCGATTTCATGCTGCGCCGGTGCGCATTCATGGTGGGACGCCTCAATCTCAAATCCCATATCTTCAAGAGTGAGAACCATATCACGCCTTGCATTTTCTCCCAAATCGTTCGGTCCCAAGTCAAAATATCCCGACCTGTCGAGAGAATCCGTTGTAGGGACACCGTTCTCATCCACATTAAATAAGAAAAATTCACACTCAGGGCCTACATTGAATGTATATCCTAACTTGGCGGCCTCGTCAACCGCTCTTCTGAGCACATATCTGGGGTCCCCCTCAAACGGAGTCCCGTCGGTCTTATATACGTCACAGATAAGCCTTGCCACCTTTCCGCACTGAGGTCTCCACGGAAAAATTACAAAACTGTCAAGGTCGGGATGAAGGCACATATCCGACTCCTCAATACGCGCAAATCCGTCAATGGATGAGCCGTCAAACATCATCTTATTGTCAAGAGCTTTATTAAGCTGGCTCCTTGGTATTGCAACATTCTTGAGAATACCGAAAATATCGGTAAACTGAAGTCTTATAAACTCAACATCGTTTTCCTCCACAAATCTGATTATGTCTTCCTTTGAATACTGAGCCATTACAGCTACCTCCTTGTTTATCTTAATTTGTATGTTATCAGCCGCCAAAAAATTTGTCAACAGAATGTTGCCTTCCGCGGCCTTACACAAACAGACAGATTATTTACACAAACCTGTTTATTAAAGGCAGTTTTTCCATTTTTATAATATCTTAACCGGGAATCTTCAAATTTTTCGCATACCGGTAAATATTATTTGCATATTTTTATCTGACACGATATACTGTTTCATATCCATATGAGGAGGAATTTTTATGATGAAAAAAGTGTTCCATTCGGCAGTTTCTCTGATAGCGGTTCTGATGCTCTGTTTTATGGCATTAGCAGGATGTTCATCCGGTGATGCTCCTGCGGCGGCCGACCCGACGGATACTTCTACACGTGAGGTTTCCGCCAATCCGGTCACGCCTGCAACGGAACCTGCGACAGAGCCCCCGTCTTCCGAGCCGGAAACCGAAAACGCTGCTCCCGTAACCGTAAGCCTTGTGGCCGTAGGAGACATGCTGATGCACACCAGCGCCAGCAACCCGGCTCTTATGGCAGACGGAAGCTATAATTACGATTATCTTTTTGCCAACGTAAAGGATGCAATCCAAAGCGCGGACATCGCAGTGGTCAATAATGAGGTTATTATGGGAGGAAATGATAAGGGCAACATAGGATATCCGGCGTTCAACGTGAGAACGGAACTTGGAGACGCCGAGGTCAGTGCCGGTTTTGACGTTGTGCTCCATGCAAGCAACCATGCCATCGATCAGGGAGCCGGCGGAATTCTGAACTGTCTTGAATACTGGAACGGTTCACATCCCGATACTGCGGTACTGGGAATACATAACTCCGCCGAGAACGCTTCACAAATATATGTCAGGGATGTAAACGGCATAAAAATAGCCATGCTCAACTACACCTACGGGCTTAACGGCCTTGAAGTGCCGGAAGGCATGGAATATACCGTGGACATTATGACCGATGCCACCAAGGACAAAATAGCTTCCGACATTGCCAGAGCCAAGGAGATTTCTGATTTCGTGATTGTATATCCGCATTGGGGAACGGAATATAATCTGGCAGCCGATGAAAGCCAGAACAGCTGGGCCGGTTTTTTCGCCGAAAACGGAGTTGACCTTGTAATAGGCACACATCCCCACGTTATCGAACCGGTTCAGTGGATTGACCGTCCGGACGGAGGCAGGATGCTTGTATATTACTCTCTGGGCAATTTTGTATCCGTCCAGTATTACAATTTTTCAATGCTGGGCGGCATGGCAAAGGTGTCGATTACCAAGGATGCATCAGGCACGTATATTTCGGATTACGATATGGACTTTCTCGTCACGCACTATACTGCCGGAAGAAGCGTTATTACCACTTACTTTCTGGATGATTACACGGATGAGCTTGCCTCGCAGCACGCGATTCTTTTTGAGCCTTCCGACAAATACATGCAGGTTAATCAAGGATACAGCTTCAACATTGCCGGACTCAGAGCCATTGCCAAATCCGTGTGCCCCGAATTTGCACAGGACTATTGATAACGCTGACGCGTGTTATATAATTCCGGAAACAACCTGATTTTTTCCCAGGCTTTTTGCATGATACAAAAGTTCATCCGCGCGCTTAAGCACATCATCTGCACTGACGGCATCAGCTTTGGTATTGTTTTGACCGTTTCCGGCCAAAGCCCTGCCGTCCCCGGTCATCGCCGGCAGGTAATCCTGCCTCCGTGTCCGGCTCTTTATTGCAACGCCGAAGGACATGCTTACCCTTACAGGCTCTTTATCTTCATACTTCAATTCAATGCTCCGGATGCTTTGCAGCAGCTCGTTGAGACAGTCTTCCGCTTTCGGAGCATACTTGTCCTCAAAAACCAGCAGGAATTCCTCACCGCCCCATCGTGAGGCAAAGCCCTTGCCGCTCATGTAGTTTTTAAGAACAGAGGATACGGCTATAAGGACCTTATCTCCCATATCATGTCCGTATGTATCGTTAAAACATTTAAAATAATCTATATCGCCTATGCTGACCGCATAGCCGGTTCCGGCCGCCTCTGCATCTGCAATAACGCTCACAAGCCTCATGGTTGCATAACGTCTGTTATATAAATCTGTCAGCATATCCTTTTCAATCAGCTGCCTTATTGATTTCTGCATATTGACAGCCGCCCTGCCCATTTCGCCAAGCTCATCATTTCTGCTGACAATTCCGCCGTCAAGTTCTCTTCGAAGCTCTCCTCTTTCAACCGATATCAGGAACCTTCGTATTCTTCCGAATGCTCTTATTATACTTTGTGAATAAAGCGTTGTGAATAAAGCTGCCGCTATCATTCCCGCAACCACTATCACTATAATCGGCATTACCGATGCTCGTACAAGACTGTCGATTTTCCGGGACTGGCGCAATACGGCGAGCATTCCAGCCGTGCTTCCGTCCGCATTATGGACAGGCATATAATATGCCGCATATTCTGCATCGTCCACCGTAACGCTGTCAAAAAAGACTTCCTTATCCTGATCCATAACCCGTTCTTTTATGATATAACTGGCGCTTGTTCCCAGAAGAGAATTCCCCTCACTGTCGGTAAGGGTAGTTACATACCTGACATCACCGTAAAAAATGCTGATTTCGGTTTGGGTATCCTCCTTGATATTTTCAAGAAAATCAAGACTCTCAATTAAAAACGCATCCCCTTTAAGCAAAGTGGTAAGGTTATCCTTAGTAATTACGGAATAATCTCCCGGATACATACGTTCGTATGTATTATTTATTATATACGCCGTGTTTTTCAGCTCGTTCTCCACTTCACAGTATATTGCTTTTCTGAATCTGTTATAACTGAAAAGAGAAATGACTACTCCCAGTACGAATATTGGCAGCAGCGTCATTAACAGAAACGAACGTTTCAGGCTTCCCTTTTTGCCTTTTTTTATTTTACCCATAAAACACCTCCGTATTAATCATCCCTGCCGCCGTGCCGTAACCAGGCCGCTGTCACTGCGCCGGCCGTCAACGCCGTTCATACCCGCTGCTGCTGTCAGGCCTTAAGCCGAATTTATATTTTGAATATTTCATTTCCTGAGCGGAATACAGACTGTAATATCCTGACGACACAAAGCTTATCGCCACCGCTATCAATATGTACGGAGCGCATTCAAAGCCGAACAGTTCAAAGCCGATGAAAATTGATGCAACAGGGCAGTTTGTCACTCCGCAGAACACTGCCGCCATTCCGACCGCCGCGCATAATCCGGGAGACATTCCCGCAATTTGGCCGAAAATACAGCCAAAGGTAGCCCCCACATATAAAGACGGCACTATCTCTCCGCCTTTAAAGCCTGCGCCCAGCAAAAGCGCCGTAAGAATAAGTTTGATTATAAACGCATAAGGAACTGCCTTCCCATCCGTAACCGCACGCTCTATTACATCCATTCCGGCTCCGTAAAAATCAGTTGTACCTAAAGCTGCCGTAATTCCTATAAACACAACTGCCGCCGCCGCAATCCTGACATAAGGATTTTTGATAAAATGCTCCAGAAATTTCTTCATATATTTCATCACAGCACAAAACAAAATACTGAGAAGACCGCACAGAACGGCAAGACCTGCCGTTTTCAAAGCATTTACTGCATCCATGGACGGAATGCCGGCAACTGCAAACTTCTCCGCTTCGATTCCAAGAAGCAGCGGAAGACGGCTTGCCACAACCCCCGCCACAACACTCGGAAGCAGCGCGGATATGTAAAGCGTTCCTACCGCAGCCACCTCTATTGCAAAAAAGGCCGCCGCCATCGGCGTTCCGAAAAGTGCGGCAAAAGCTGCGCTCATACCGCTCATAATAAATATCTTTCTGTCCTTTTCATCCATTTTCAAAATTGAAGCCGCAGTATTCCCCAGGCTGCCGCCCAGCTGCAGTGCAGCGCCCTCGCGCCCTACGGACCCGCCAAGAAAATGAGTAAGAATCGTGCTGACAAATATCAGAGGCGCCATTCTGAAGGGCACCTTATCTTTTCCCGTTATCGATGTCAGAACAAGGTTTGTACCCTTATCATTATCCAGTTTAAAAATCTTATAAAGACCGGCTATCGCCAATCCGCCAAGCGGAAGTCCGTAGACAATCCAAATATGTCCGTCACGGAAAGCCGTGGCATGTGACAGGCAGAAAGAAAATAAAGTACCTGCGGCGCCTGCGAAAAATCCTGACAATAATCCTATAAAAATCAATTTAAGGACGGATAATGCATATATTCCGAATTTTTTTGTTTTCACAGCAAGTATACCTTTATTTTCATTTTTCATTTCTGTACCCTTCCCGACAATCAAAAATTCTTCCGTAATTTTATATTATTTCAGACAGATACAGGGGAAGCCGCTGCTTCCCCTGAAAATGTTATTTGTCATCATATTTGCCTTTCAGTTCATCCACCGAATCTGTCCCGAATGTCTCGAGAGGCTTGTCAAGCATGCGCTCCAAGTCTTCCTGTTCTTTGTTTTTCTGAGCGGTCCTTGCTTTCCACCACTTGATGAGAAGCGCAACGATAATTACAACGGCAACTATCGCAACAATTATCAGCACAATATATCTCATATGGACAGGACCCTTCATTATCGATTCGCCGGCAGAGGAAAATGTTCTGGCGAAAAGCTCATCAACATCGAGAGACGTATCATCGTAATAATACTGAAAATTAGACTCAAGTATATCCTTGGCATTCTCGTCCATCACCAGTTCCGTATCTTTGCCCACAATATAAAGCCATGTTCCGTCCATAATTTCAGGTCTGTCATTCTCACAGGCAAAATAACAGAAAAGCAGATGTCCTTCATCCGTGAAAAGTTCACTGTAAAGATTCTCTATATATTCATCCCTTGCGGTGTCACTATCTTCCACGGTTCCGTATTCGACAAGGCATAAATACGGCTGAACGCCGGTCTCTTTATAGAAATCTTCAAGACCTCCGATTACCGTACGGTTATTGGTGCCAAGCCATCCTAACTGGTCATCATACCATTCGTCGATATAATCCACGTATTTGCCGTCAAGCTTGTCACGTTTGACCGTGCTCTTTGTTGTTCCTCCCGAAATGTTCCTGAATAATAAAGTGAGCGGAAAAACAATAATTAAAATCACCAGAATTATAATAAATGCAAAAACGGCCGAGCATCCTCCGCCTGCGCGGTACGGCGTGCGGTAATATCTTCTTCTTGGAGGCGGCGGAGCACCGTAAAAGCCTCCTCTCGGTGGAGGCGGCGCACCATAATGACGCCTTGGAGGCGGCGCACCGTAACGTCCTCTGCCTCCCGTATTAAAAGGTCTGCTGCTTCTTCCGGATGAAAATCCGCGTCCGCCAAAGCTGCCTCCTCCTCCTGAATGCGACGAGCTGCGCCCGCCTCCCGAGTGCCCTCCTGATGAACGGCCTCCTCCTCTTGCCATAAATATATCCTCCATCACATAAATTAATTAACAATTACAGCAGCTCCGGGCTGAATGCGGCTCACAGCTGCGGGTTTTCATATATTTATCTTCAAACACTTCATAAGGAAGCGGTTTGTCGTGTAAATAGCCCTGGACCGCATTACATCCGCATTCATGCACTATACGTTCTTCTTCACGGCTCTCAATACCCTCGCATATAACCTCAAACTGAATATCCTTAAAGGTATTCATAAGGTTTTTCATTATCTTGCGGCCCGAATCAACACTGAGACTGTTAAGAACAAATCCTCTGTCGAACTTGATAATGTCAACCGGAATTTTCCCGAGCATGTACAGCGAATTATAGCCCGAACCAAAGTCGTCCATGCTTATTTTATATCCCCGTTCACGCAAGAAATCAATCTGTCTGGTAATCTCCGTAAGATTTTCACAAAAAATGGTTTCCGTTAGCTCAAATTCAAAATATTTGGCAGGCACTCCTGACATACGGATAGCATCATCAATTCTGCGTATAAAACCGGTCTTCCAGAAATCCATCTTCGACAGGTTCATGGATATGGTTGTCAGCTCATAGCCATTATTCATCCATTCCTTCTGGAGCTCAATAACCTTCATTATGACGTAATTATCCAGTCTTGATATCAGCCCGGTATTCTCAAGCATATCTATATATACCGACGGTGAAACTATGTTGCCGTCTGCATCCACTATTCTTGACAACGCTTCGCCGCCGATAAGCTTCTGTTCATCTATTGAAAATTTGGGCTGTATGTACACTTTAATCCTGCCGCTTTCAAGGGCGGAAAAAAACATCGGCAGTACGCTTGCCTGCTGGCTGGCACGCATGGCCATGTCAGTCGTAAACATGGCAATCGTTTTTGAATAATCCGTCTTAATGCTTCGTCTGGCATACTGCGCCTTGTCTATCATATTGTTGATATCATCATCCAAGTCCTCGACAACATATGCTCCCATATACATACGTACACGTGCAAGCGGGAATTCCTGATTGACTTCATCGCCAAACTGTCTGTTAAGCGTATCGTACTCGATTTCCAGGTCATTGACATCCCTGTGTCCCATTTCAATAAGCATTATTATATGGTCAACATAAACCCTTCCGGCAAGAACGCAGTCCGAATTCATATGACAGTATCTGCATACGCAGCGCTCTATAAGCTTATCGCCCGCATCATAGCCATACATTTGATTAAAATATTTAAAATTACTGATATCCAGCGACAATATAACAGGAGCTTTCATCTCCTGTTTCATAATTTTCCCTGCTGTTTGTTTGAAATAATCAATATGTGGCAGCCTGGTAAGTGTCTCTGTCATTGTCTTTTCCACACGCATTGTGTTACCTCGAAACTTTTCTGTAAGATAGAATATGATATATATCTAAGATAAAAATACCAATTAAAATCTGTAAACCATGTGCACTAGGCTCGTGAAATACCTCGCCAAGTGCTCAGGTATATGTTCTCACTAAATTCGCACTGCGCTGCGCTTGTGCTTATTAAGTGTTCACATTATATCATAATTATTACGGCAAGTCCATCGGAAAATGTTATTTTTATTATAATAGTCCCCTATCATATTAAAATAACGGAGATTCTTTTGTCAAATTAAAAGCATTCGGACAATACCCAGAACCAGCAAATGTACAGGATAAAACAACTGTATGAAAATCCTCGGCAGTCTGCCTTTTTGCCCGTCATGCATGTGTATCGGAATAAGCGAAAGCGGTGTGACAAGCCCTGCCGCACTCCCTCCGGAAATCATGACAATCGCCGCTGAAGTATACATTACAGGCGGATATTCTCTTGCATAATAAAATATTGCGACAAGCAATATACATCTCCATGAATAATCCAAACCGAGAATATAACTTAACGCCATCGCCCATATTGCAATTACCGCCATTACCGGTATATATCCTCTGCCCTTTTTAAACAGCCTGTCTGATATCCAAAGCACAAACAACGCAAGCGCAAAGGTAAACAATATATTATTCCTTCCAAAATACCATACTCGCCCGAAAACAGCCATATTATACGGTATTTCCGATATAAGCGCAGTAATAAACAATCTGGCTACGTATTTTGCAACCGAGTGTGTGTATATATATCCCTGAGCGATAAAATATGCAAAAATCGGGAAAGCCAGCCGTCCCGCACCGCGCATTGTCCAATATATCCATTCCGGAAGTCCGCAGTCCGTAAAAACCACGGCACAATGGTCCGACAACATCGATACAATACCAATGATTTTAAGCATGTCTGATGTAATAATCTTCTTCATATGCCAAATTATCCCCGCCGAATCAACTCATACGGCACCGCGTAATTTGTCCGCCAAAGCTGCCGCATGGAAATTTTATCATATAACAGGGAAAATTTACAGATAAATACGGGAAAAAATGTTATAATAGAAAAACAAAGCTATTGTCTTTTATTGGAGGTTAATATCATGTTCAAATACGAAACTCATCTTCATACATACGAGGCAAGCCTCTGCGCCTCCTCAAAGGGCTGTCTGTATCCGCAGTATTATAAGGATTTGGGATATGACGGAATATTTGTAACCGACCATTTTTTTAACGGGAACAGCCGCATACCCGTATACGACAATTGGGAAAAGCGTGTCAATGAATTCTGCAAGGGATACGAAAATGCCAAAGCTGCAGGCGATGCCATAGGGTTTCCGGTATTTTTCGGATGGGAGGCTAATTTTGACGGCGACGAATTTTTGATATACGGACTGGACAAGAGATGGCTTCTTGACCACCCGGACATACTCTCATACAGCAGGAAACAGCAATACGACATTGTTCATGCTGACGGAGGGCTTGTGGTTCAGGCCCATCCTTTCAGGGAACGCGGTTATTTAAATTCAATCCGTCTCAACCCGGAAAGCTGCGACGCAATGGAAGCTTATAACGCCTTTAACCAGACACGGCATAACCATAATGCAGAGCTTTACTGCAGAGAAAAAGATATTTTTATGACTGCCGGTTCCGATATCCATAAAATCGGAACTCTTCCAAGGGACGGACACTATGGAATGGGATTTGACAATCCCATTGAAAGCGCAGCCGACTATGTGAAAGCAATCCTCAACCGCGAAGGCACGATGCTTGTCTCGCCCGGCGAAAGAATATTGCCGGAGCAAATTCATACCGGGCTTCCGGTGTATGTAAACACAACTGAGGCCGCAACCGGTCTCTGTAACTGTACACTGTTATAAAAATCCCATACGCACCTGCAAGGCGGCCCGATAAAATCTTGATTAAAAAGACCGCCTCGTCTGCGTATGGGATTTTATTATCTTTCCGCTCCGTAATGAATAAGCGCCAGCATATCCGGCCCTGTGTGCGCCCCGATAATCGGACTGAGCATGGTCATTCTGACAGTCAAATCCGGATATTTCTCAAGCAGCATGTCTTTGAGAGTATTGGCATCTTCAGCACAGTCCGCGCAGCTTATATAAACTGTATTTCCGGCTGACGGGTCAAACTTGCTTTCAAACTTCTCGATAAGTCCCTTAAACGCCATTTTATTGCCTCTTTTTTTGTCAATTGTCTCAAGTCTGCCGTCTCTTCCGATTCTCAGTATTGGCTTGATATTCAACGCGGTACCTACAACGGCTGTGGCAGCCGATACTCTCCCGCCTCTTTTCAGATACATTAAATCCTCCACCTTGAACCAGAGATTAACTTTAAGCGCATGCTCCCTGAGCCATGCCGCATTATCTTCAAGACTCATTCCTGCCTCCATATTGGCAAAGGCAGATTCTATCAGAAGTCCCATCCCTCCTGTCGCGCAGTAGGAATCAACCACCTCAATGCGCGCCTCCGGATAAACTTCCTTGATATTATTAACCGCAAGAAGCGCCGATTCATATGTATTGCTGAGTCCGCTTGAAAGTGAGAGATAAAGTATAGCGTTGCCCTCCTTGACAAGAGGCCCGAAAATATCCATATAATGGGTAGGCGTTATCTGGCTTGTCTGTGTCTTCACCTTCTGTCTGAGCTTTTCATAAAAAACATGCATCATCTCATCGCTTTCCGGCCTGTCACAATGAAAAGTGTCGTCGCCGACAACATATTCCATAGGAATATATCTTATATCATGGTTTTCGGCAAAATCCTTATCTATGTCCAAAGACACATCTGAAAAAATCAAATACTCCATTCTTATCCTCCGTTTTTTTGCAAATGCTGTACATTCATAATAACATACTTTAACACGGAATGCAAATTGTAATAGTATCTTTATGATTTGATTATATTTTACATATATTTTAATCAAATATTATTGACAATAATTAGCGTATATTGTATATTTATCTAGTATAAAATATTATTTATTTTTCAGGAGGAAAAAAGGATATGCTTAAGAACCGTAATATAGCACTGGTAATAATTTTATCAATTATTACATGCGGTATCTATCAGCTCTATTGGTTATGGGTTACGATTTCGGCACTTGACAGAGAGGGGCAGGCAAGCAATATGCCGCCTGTTGCACAGTTTATCTTAATGTTCTTGTATGTCGGATTCATTCTTTTCGGACTCAACGCAGACGCCAACATCAATTCAATCAAACAAAGGAGAGGAATTCCTGCCACAGACAACAAGGTGCTTTACATAATTCTCGGAATCTTCATTCCAATTGTACTGGTTTGTCTCGTTCAGAACGAAATAAACAAGCTTACTCCGGCAGCTTAAGAACTGACGTATGTATGCAGCCGAGCTTCCGGTGTTCAGCCGGAAGCTCTTTTTTATATTAATATGAAAAAAAGAATTTTTAAGCTTCTAAAATACTATATAATCGTACTTTCCATACTTATTATATACGCCCTGTTTGTTAATAAAACAGGACTTGGCATTCCGTGTATATTCAGACTGATAACCGGGCTTCGCTGTCCGGGCTGCGGCATCAGCCGCTTCTGTCTTTACTGTATGGAGTTCCGATTTAAAGAAGCGCTGTCCTTCAATTATGCCGCTCCGTTAATCGCGGCATATGTTATATGGCTGACAGTAAACATATCAGTTACATATGTCAGAACAGGCCGGCATAATCTTAACCCCAAACCTCTCTGGGTCAACCGGGCTGTGCTTGTTCTTCTTATCGCGTGGGGAATAATACGGAACATATTGAAAATATAAGCTTCTAGCGTCTTCTGTATCTGCCGGACAGTTTACGGGAATACATCTCCTCATCGGATTTCTTCAGCACACTGTCAAAATCAAATTCACCGGCGGGGCTGCTGGCCACACCCACACTGGCAGAGATAATATACGGCTTGTCCCCATTATAGTTTATCATATTGATATAATGCATAATATCGCTTCTCAGAATATTTTCATCCCTCTCAGCGTCAAGGGTAACGGCGCATATAACGAATTCATCACCGCCGAAACGCGCGCTTAATTTATTTATAAGCGATACGGTTCTTACCGCATCCGCAACCGTGCTTATGGCAAAATCACCTTGTTTATGTCCGTATGTATCATTTATGGTCTTCAAACCGTTTATATCTATCATTGCAACAAGAACGGATGCCCCCGCCATCATCACAGCCTCTTTCATTATACCCGGCAGTTCCTTATAAAACGCATTGCGGTTATACAGCCCTGTAAGATGGTCATATCTGTACATATCTTCCATGGCGTCGGCTGTATCTTTTAAATACCTCATATTTCTGTAATTGCTTATCGTATTATTCAGCAGCTTTACTATCTGCAGTATCTGAGTGAAATTACCCATATCCACATCAATATAAAATGCGGCCAACCCTATGGGATTAC
>CALWMX010000051.1 GCA_944382105.1 uncultured Butyrivibrio sp. | reverse complement strand
TATCTGGCCTTCTCCTTTTTCAATCATGTATATTGGACTGTTGAGCACCATACAAGCAAGGAAAATTCCAGACATCCGCTGAAATACACAAATCGTCAGATTACGGGCTTTCTTTGTTACGGGCTTTTGGGCTTTATTAACGAAAGCCATAATGAAAACAACGATTTTAAGAAAAACGAGCGCGACGCACACCAGCTTCTTTCGGATATTCTTAACAAGAACATTCTTTTCTGACAAAAGGTATGTATTCCAAAATCAGCAGCAAGGCATGATATAAGAGAACACATATCCGGCGCTTTGGACGGCCTGAAGCCTTTCACGGGCTTTTTCCTCATTACAGTATTGTCCGGCGCTGACACGGTAACGGCCGTTGCTGTCGTTGACCGTCACCGCGATTCCCCGTTTTGCCGCCTGTCCTGCGGCAAATTCCGCATTGTACTCTATACTGAACGCGCCTATTATGACTTCGTAGCATCCGTTATTGAAATCCATGTGACCACCTGCATAACAGAAATACATCTGTTTTCCTGAATTACTATGTGTATAGTATATGCACTTCAACGATAATATTTACTGTAATGTTAAATTCACGGAATATGCAGGTTTGATTTTCATGGCGTATTTCAGCGCCTGATGGATCACAGCATGAACAAGTAGCTGTACGCTGATACAATTTTATGTTCACTTTCCGATGAATCAAGATAGGTAGTACAACTTTATCCCATCCCACTAACAATATCCTTGTAACTCACCAGCGTCACATTCCCCATCTCATTTGCCCGGTCGGTGCAGCCTTTGGTAAATCCGGACTTTGCAAAGAGATAGTAGCGAACATTTTGATAGGAAAACAGCTCGCTGCGCTTCACAAGCGTTTCTAAGACACCAAGATCAACCTTCTCGTTCGTCCATTTGCACTCACCGAAAAGGGCGGTGTTTTTATCCTGTTCCGCAAGAATATCGATTTCCGCCTGACTCTTTTCTTTGGGATCGTTGCCCCACCAGCGGCCGAGAGAAGAAAACTCCACCGGGCATTCTCCGTTTAGCAACAGCTTCCAGAGATATTGCCTGCAAATTTCTTCAAACACTTTGCCCATATAGTCGGACAGATACGGTTCAATGCGCTTATATGCTAAATCGGCAGCGCCACGGGCGATAATTGAATTGTTTTCCGGTACAAAACGATACCAAAAGCGGAACATATTGTCCGCAATGGAGTAAATCGCTTTCCGGGACGCTTTCTCACCGTATGGTGTTTCTTTTTCGATAATACCGCGGGAAATAAGATTTTTTACATAGGCGGAGCAAATATTTGTGCTTTCACCCACCTTGCCGGAAATCTCCGACATACGGGAAGCGCCGGTGGCGATCGCCGTGATGATCGCATTGTAGAGCGCCGGTTCCCGCACCTCCTGCTTGAGCAGATTTTCCGGTTCTTCAAACAGGGCAGAGTTGGGGTTTAGGAAAGTGCTTTTAATATTATCCTCAATGCTTAGCTTATCGCTCATCTGAAGCAGATACTGCGGTGTTCCGCCTACGATTCCGTACACATAGGCTTTCTCTTCATCGGTGAAATTTTTGAAATAATGGCAGGTCTCTTTAAAGTCAAATGGAAGAATTTTCATCTGTGCTGTCCGTCTGCCGTAAAGCGGCGCTTTATAGGCGAGGACATGGTCTTCCATATATGACATCGACGAACCACAAAGGATTAGCATTAGTTTAGAAGTATCCTTATATTGATCAATTAAGAGTTGGATTGTCGAAGCAAGGCTTTTCGCCGAACGGGCGACATAGGGATATTCGTCGATTGCAAGGACGACTCGCTCTTTTTCGGACAGCTTGAACACATACTCCAAAGCCGCCTGAAAGGATAGAAAAGAAGTTTCGGTATTTATCCCGGTATGGCAGCTCATAATACTCTTGCTGAAATTTTCAAGATTTTGCTTGGCGTTGCTCTCGACGCCCATAAAATAAATTGCATTTTTATCGTCTATAAACCGGCTGATTAGCGCCGTTTTTCCGACTCGGCGGCGGCCATATATCACTACAAATTCAAACTTATCCGATGCGTATAACTTATTCAGCGTTGCAAGTTCACGCTCTCTGCCGATAAACATGGCTGGTATCCTCCTCAACGATACGCATTGCTTATAGTCTAACTATAGTATAGCACAAAATCAAATTTAGTCAAGTATGATTCGGCAGATTGTACTTGACTAATTTGTTTTTTCCATAATACAAAACCTCCTTTGATGCTGCCATTGTACCAAAGGAGGTTTCTGTTTGCGAATATGCAATTTTAATCTTTCAGACAGCTTTCAAACGGGGTGTCATCGCTACAAAAGGTATTGAAGATCATCTTTGCGCCGAGACGGAAGCCGACGAGAAAGGAAGCAAGATCGGCATCGCCCATCAGCTCTCCGGAAACACCTTGCGGTTTTCCGGAGAGGCAATGACATCCTCCTTTTTGATTTGGAATATAGCAGCGTGTTCTGTCCGTGTATTGTCTTTTCATTTTTGTTCCTGCCGCAGTTCTGTCCAAAAGCGGAAAAATCGCTGATTGGAACCGTTTGGCGATTCTTCCGGATTTGCAGGCGTTTCTTTCAAAAATCCGGATTTCATGCAAGCGTACAAGTCAGACTGAAAATAACAGGAAATACCATGTATTCAACATACGGCAGGCAAGTCCCGGAATGTTATATTACTATCCCCTCCCTGTCAAAACATTTTCTCAGCTTTACCTTCAGCCTGCTGATAGTCATCTTGACCTTGCTTTCGCTTATGTTAAGCTCCTCGGCAATCTGTGATATGCTTTCCGATTCCCGGTATCTCCTTATAAAAATAGCGTTTTTCTCATCCGTAAGACTGTCAAGAAATTCATCTATTATCCTGCATATTTCATAGCTGTCCAGATACTGCTCTATTGTTCCGCACCTGAGACTGTAATCCAGTTCGTCACAAAACTCAACCGTCTCCCCTTTTCTTCTCTTGGCATTTTTGTGGGCAATCCTGTCAAGCGCAACATTCCGGCTTATTCGTGAAAGATAAGCCATCAGATAGGACGGCTTTTGAATCGGAATATTTAACCATGCTTTATAATATGTATCGTTCTCACACTCCTTCGCATCCTCAAAATCCCTCAGAATATTCAGCGCAATGGCATACAAACTCCTGCCGTATTTGCGCTGCGTCTCAAAAATAGCATTTTCATCGCGCCGCAAATACAGTTCAATAATTTTTTCATCCTCCATTTAATTTCTCCTATGTAATTAATTATTACCCGCCTCAGTTCAAATAAGCATACAGCTATTATCTCCGATTGTACTTCTTAGGGCCCCCGCTGTTATTTATGACGATTTTTTTTACTAAAAGTCACATAAATGATAAAAATTTATTACCATTAACCGGTCTATTATGATATACTTTACCTTAGCATTTAACAAGGAGCTTTTTATTATGAAACTTGGACGAAATGACCCGTGCTGGTGCGGCAGCGGGCAGAAATACAAAAAATGCCACTGTGAATTCGACGAAAAACTGGAAGAGCTTAAGGAGAGGGGATACACTGTTCCCGATACAAAGCTTATAAAGACAAAAACCCAGATTGAAGGCATTAAGGAAAGCGCAAAAATCAACATTGCCGTCCTTGATTATGTTGGCGAGCATATTAAAGCGGGAATATCCACGGAGGAAATTAACGGCTGGGTTGATTCCCTCACAAGAAAGCTGGGCGGCATTCCGGCGCCGCTTAATTACGAAGGCTTCCCAAAAAGCGTCTGCACATCGCTGAACGATCAGGTATGCCACGGAATTCCGGACGAAAACACTATTCTCAAGGACGGGGATATTATCAATGTGGATGTGTCTACAATTTACAAAGGATATTTTTCGGACTCATCAAGAATGTTCTGTATAGGTAATGTATCCGAGGACAAAAAAAGACTGGTGGAAACTGCCAGAGAAAGCCTTCAGAAAGGGCTGGATGCCGTTAAGCCCTTCGCCCCGTTAGGCGATATGAGCGCGGCAATCAACGATTTTGTCAAATCCAGAGGCTACACCGTGGTTCGTGAAATCGGCGGCCACGGCTGCGGAATAGAGTTCCATGAGGAGCCGTGGGTGGGATACACAATCCCTTCAGGAACCGGCATGATAATGGCTCCGGGAATGTGCTTCACAATAGAACCGATGATTAATATGGGCAAAGCCGATATTGTGCAGGATGACGAAAACGGGTGGACCATCTACACCGAGGACGGTTCTCCGTCGGCTCAGTGGGAAATCCAGATACTGGTGACTGAAACAGGCGCGGAAATAATATCATACTAATCCGCAATTATTTGCCGTTATCTTTTATAATTCCCATTATATCGTTTAATTCCTCCTCCGGCATGTGAGTATATTCGGAAATCTGCGCAGCGGAAGGCTCCGATTTATTTTCCTCCAGTAAATGTTTTCGGGCCTCTCTCACAAGATTTGCCTTGCCCACGACTATGTTCTCGGAAGCTTCCTCGTCAGATATACGGGAAACATAACTTTTCATAGCTTCATTTACCGCGTCGCTCACTTCATCCATAAGGTCATATCCGGACTCTGCGCCCATGCCGCATAATTCGGAAAGGCGCATGAAAAGCGCCATATTGCCCTCCTGTATCAAATCTTCAACACCCGCCTTATCCGAAGCATACTCATCGGCAAGGAGCGCAACATTTTTCAACATGCTGTGTGAAACACTGTCAATAAGCTCAATATTGCCGTTAAGAACTTCCTCATACATTGTTTCAAGTTCCTCATCTGTATACTCCGGAAGCTTTTCAAGGTCTTCAAGATAAAGCTCAAGCGCTTTTGAATGCTTTTGGGCCGGTAGCTGTGTTTCTTTATTTTCCTTTTGCTCCGCCTGCTCCTGCGTATCATCATGAGGTGTAGTCAGATACTTGAAAACCATATTTTCCTGTTCTTCATTCAACCCCGAATCTTTAAAATATCCGAGAATTTCTTCCCTTGTAAGCTGCCCCGGAGAGGTTCTTACAATCTGCTCAACTTCCCTGAGCGTCTCCATAAAAGTATTTCTGTCCGACATATACCGCTCCAATCAAATATTATTTTTATAAATTGTCAATTACGCCTTGTATTCCCTGTTCCTGATAGATTTTTTTGTAATAGTCCACTTCTTCTTTGATGATGCTGTCGATCACCTGCATGCCGAGCAATTCTACGGGAGCCTTGTCATCGGTCATAAGGTATTCCCCCGCCTGATATTCGGTGAGCCCAAACGCCACGCTTCTAAGAGCCGAAGCAAGCTCCCCTTCCGTCAGGCTTTCCAGATTGTCCGACAGGTTATCAAGCATACCTTCATTATCAGACGCGAACAGCTCCATATTGGTGGAACCGTCCACATCCACTGTATATACGTTGTCAAATACTGATGCAATCGTGTCTGCCAGATAGTCATTGATACTTCCTTCACCGCCGCCACGCATATTCATGTTGACAACCATTACTCCGTCATCGGACAGATGTTTCTTTACAAGAGTAAAAAATTCCACCGACGACATCTGGAAAGGAATTGTTATGTCCTGATATGCGTCAACCATTATCACATCATATTTGGTATCAACAGCGTTCAGATACGCCCTTCCGTCATAGGTCACCACCTTAACGTCCTCCGGCAGGTCAAAATATTTTACCGCAAGGTCCGTTATCTTACTGTCAATCTCAACGCCTTCGATATTTACATTGTCAAAATATGCCTCGCACTGAGTAGCGTACGTGCCGCTGCCCATTCCCAGTATTAGAATATCGCACTTATTCTTGCCGGCGATATCCGCCATAAGCGGCGCAGCCATAGCATAATCATAATACATTCCCGTCAGCCCCGGTTCTTTAAGTTTGACGGACTGTACCCCGAAAAGCACGTTGGTTGAAAGCACAACCTCATTATCGTCCTCATAGACCTGCAGATAATTGTAAACGGATTCCCCCTCATATGTCAGGTCGTCCTCCCAGAATGCAAAGCTTGCGGAATGTCCGAAAACTGCGCTCACGGCAAGAATAACCACTGCGGCAATGCTTTTTATCCTTCCGGTTCCCGCACTGATAAAATATATAACCCCAAGCGCTATAAGTATTCCCGCAAAAATAAGAAATGTCACTGACGTTCCCACCGCCGGTATCGTCACAAAGGTCGGGATAAAGGTACCTATAATGCTGCCTATTGTATTGAAAGCTCCGAGAGTGCCTACTGTTTTGCCGCTGTCATTAAGGCTGTCAACGGAATATTTGGCAAGGGAGGGCGTAACCGTTCCGAGAAGGAACAGCGGAAACACAAATATTACCATACATGCAGCAAATGCCGCAATTATAAGGAAATTATTGTTCACCGTAAAAATAAGCAGCGCAGAAATCCCCAATATTATGTATTTGCCTACAACAGGTATAAGGGCAATCCACACTGAGGCTATAAGTATTCTTCCGTAAAGCTTGTCCGGATTCGGGTTCTTGTCCGCACTTCTTCCCCCGAAAATATTACCGAGAGCCATGGCAATCATTATGGTTCCTATTATGATTGTCCACACTATCTGGGATGAACTGAAATACGGCGCAAGAAGCCTGCTGGCGCCAAGCTCCACCGCCATAACGCTCATGCCCGCAAAAAACTCCGTTAGATAGAGAAATATTTTATTCCTGAGTATCGGTCTTTTTTCCATATAAAATCCTTCACTTTAAACTGGTATGATTAAATTTGGTTAATCTGGTTATTTTCAAAATACCACATTTATCATATTATACTGACAATTCAAATAATCCTCAGCATATTTATATCCAAAGGAGATTATACTATGAAAAACACCGTTTCCGCAACCAATAAAAAATTTGATGTGCGCCAAATCGCAGTATGCGCCGTTTTTACGGCTTTGACATGCGTATTTACCATGTTTTTGCAGATACCTACAGGCTCGGCAGGAGGCATGGTCCATATCGGAAACATCCCGCTTTTTACAGCTGCCGCTCTTTTCGGCAAAAAAACCGGAGCTGTTGTGGGCGGCGTCGGAATGGCTTTGAGCGATTTACTTACAGGCTGGGCGCCATGGGCGCCGATAACGCTTATTACCGTCGGTATCATGGGCTTTGTGTACGGTCTTATCGTAAACCGTCAGCCGACGCTTACCAGACTTATAACCGCCTCCGCAACGGTCCTGATTGTAAAAGTGGCAGGCTATTATCTGGGTGAAACTGTTATGTACGGCAGTTTTCTTGTCCCTCTGGCTTCCATACCGGGAAACATCATACAAATTGCCGTCAATTCGGTTATAGCAGTGCCCGTCATCCTTTTTCTCAATTCGTCCTGCCACAGCCTTATAGCAAAGCTTTGTCCGTCAGCCCGCTAGCAGAAGGAGGTTAATATGTACAAAATAATGACACCCGGACCCACAAACGTCTCACAGGCTGTCATGGATGCCAGAAGCCGCTGGTTTCCCAACCCCGATGTTGACATTTCATTCTGTGAGGAGTACCGTCAGGTTTGCCTTAAGCTGGCCGGCCTTATGCACACGGAAAATGAAGTTTTCATAATGGATGGGGAAGGCATACTTGGACTTGAAGCAGCCTGTGCGTCTCTGACCGAGCCCGGAGACAGGGTTCTTGTAATTGACAACGGAATATACGGAAAAGGCTTTGCGGATTTCGTTTCAATGTACGGCGGAAACCCGGTCTTATACACTACGGACTACCGCAGACCTGTCGCTACTTATGAACTTGCCCGTTTTTTGGAAAAAGACCATGATTTCAAATACGCTACAGTGGTTCACTGTGATACCCCCAGCGGAGTGCTTAATAATATTTCCGAAATATGTCCGCTGTTAAAAAGCCATGGCATACTTACTGTAGTGGATTCAGTATCCGCAATGTTCGGAGCCGAGTTCCGTATGGATGACTGGCAGATAGACCTTGCCTGCGGCGGTTCCCAGAAAGCCCTGTCCGCGCCTCCCGGACTCACATTTGTTGCAGTCAGCCGTGATGCACTGTCAGCGATGGAAAACAGACATATTCCCATCGCCTCCTTTTACTGCAATATACTTGCTTTTCGCAATTATTACAGGGATAAATGGTTTCCGTACACGATGCCCGCAAGCGACATCTACGGACTGGGCGAGGCTGTGGACATTGTCATGGCGGATAAAGACAGAACGAAACGACACGCCCACATAGCGGGAGCATTGCGCAATGCAGTCACATCGGCCGGACTCAGCCTTTATCTTGAAGACGGCTTTTCCCCTACCGTCACCGTAATCAATGTGCCTGAGGGTCTTAAAGCCGATGATATTATAGAAAATATGAAAGAAAACTATGGAATCCTTATCTCAGGAAGCTTTGATTATCTGTCGGGCAAGGTTTTGCGCATCGGCCACATGGGCAGCTGTGCCAACCCAAAAGACGTGGCCGAAACGCTGTACGCCCTTGATAAAACCTTATGCAGTCTCGGATTCAGATGTAAATGCGATATGCAGAAAGCTTTTGAGAACGGACTTATTTATTCTTAGCAAAAAAGGCAACTGCAATGGCTCCGGGCCCCGCATGTGTCCCGATAGTGCCTCCTACGGTGAATATTTTGAGCTCATCAATATGGTCTTCCCAAAGCGGTCTGCTGTCAGATATATATTTTGTGAGAAGACTGTCACTTAAGCCCGTATATCCAAGGAAAAGCGGCATATCAAAGGCGATTCCCCCTGCCTGTTGAATCTGCTGTACCAAGAGATTGTTGCCATGTCTGGAGCCTCTGGCTTTGCCAAGCATCGCAACCTCTCCGTCTTCTATTGCAATAACCGGCTTTATGGATAAAAGGCTTCCCGCAAATGCGGCGGTTTTCGAGATTCTGCCGCCTTTTTTCAGATATTCCAGCGTGTCAAGCAGTGCAACCAGACGAATGTTCTTTTTGACCGAATTAAGTGTGTCTGCAATCTCGGAAGCGTTTTTGCCCTGCTCCCTCAGCTCCAGCCCGTACTCTATCAGGGCCATCTCTCCAACAGTGACATTTTCACTGTCCACAACATAAACACCTTTCCGGTACTCAGAGGCCGCCATGCAAGCGCTCTGATATGTGCCGGAAAGCTTTGACGACATGGTGACAATAACTATCTCGCTGCCGTCCGCTGACGCCTCCTTAATTGCACATTCAAAATCATACGGTGGAATCTGGCTTGTCTTGGGAAGCACATCGCTCTCTATAAGCTTCCCGTAAAACTCTTCATGCGTAAGATTCACGCCGTCTTTATATTCTTCTTCGCCGAAACCGATTGTCATCGGCAGTACAATCACGTCTTTTTTGCTTCCCTGCGCTATATCGGAAGCAGAATCCGTAATAAATTTAATACTCATGATAATAATCCTCCAGTTATATCCTTGAACTCATGTATGATACAACACATAACAGTGCGATTATATAAAAAAGCTGTTGACAAGTCAACAACTTTTTTATATGAAAATTATTCTTTATACCGCAGTAAAAACCTCAGTCAACAAAATCTGAGGAAAATAACGGAGGAGTCATGCCATAAATTTCATTTATAAACTGCTGTTCCTCCTCGTTGAATTCCATATTTTTAAGCTCATCATACCATATGTTTTCCTTTTCTTGGGCGGCATATCCCCAGATATTTTCAAAAAAATGGCCTACACGGCTGACATTCAATGTTTCACCGTTTATCCGTTTAAATGCATTTGCTATAACCTGACTGACAAGCTCCGAACGTTCTTCATCCGTCAGCTGGTAATATGCTGCTTCCTGAGACAGCAGCATTTCGTCAAATGAAGCCGCCTTATATATCCGCATGTTTTCTTCGGTAACCTCATCCGGCGGAAGCTTTATGTTCATATAATGCTCCATCACAATCCGGGCATAATCATCCCTTTCCAGTAGTATCCCTATTTCCTCACAATGGTCAATCCATATACCCATACACTGGTCAGGATAGTTGAACATATCAACCACATACCAGCTTTCCTCCGTTATGTGGTGCAGCCCCGTCTCATACAGCTCTTCTGTAGTGACTGCCGCCTCTGTGCTTTCCGCCTGCACTGTTTCTGACACGCTTCCGCTTTCCGTGCCCGATACTGTCCCGCTTTCCCGGGCACATCCCGCTGCCGGAACGGATATGAGAGCTGCAAAAAAGATTAACACTAATCTTTTTCTTTTCATTAAAATCACCCTTTCTTATTTATATTTATAATAATATGTTACTCCACACTCAAATCCTTCATATGCGTTTATATAATGTAATACCATAGGTCCGTTCGACCATTTTGAGAGTATTTTGGGAGAGATTTTACCTCCGCTTCCGGGAACCTGATATATATCTGTCCCGTACAGCCTGCCGGAATGCCGAGAACTTTCCCAATGAACTATTTCCCCGTTATGCAGTGGATTCTTTTCCTTCTTGTATGCGGGATCATTATACAATGCCGATGGTACTAAATCTAACCAATATTTAGTATAATCGTTCGGATATAAGTCACTGAGCCATGCATATGAATGACAGTTAAATGCTTTAGATGCAACTGTAACCATTACCGCTCCCGGTGTCTGTGCGACAATCGGCGCCCAAACTTCATAATCACAGGTTTGCGTATTATTATTTTTTCTAACCGTAAATGTATTACCGCTCGGACTCCTCAATGTTACAGTAACATCATTGCTTGAACTCATGAAAACAGTTGTTCCATCAGCGTCAATCTGTTCGCATACCACATTAAGATATGTACAGTCATCCGTTTTTTCAAACAGTTCGGAGCAGTCTTTGTCTTCTTTTTTATCAAGTATAATATTTATAAGCTGTTCCTGTCCGGCAGAATCAAGCTCCAGAGTCTTTGACGCCATAATCATTTCCATAAGGTCAATAGCATACATAATCCTGTAATCGGCGGTTGCAAGCTCAAGAAGTTCCGGGTCGTTAATTATGGCATTGGCACCTTCCGCCGGATCATCCTCATCAATTATCCGTGACCAGTCGACTATCTTATTTTCAGGTATATTATAGTTTACGTAATATTCCTTAACAGTTTTCATGCAATCGGCTCTGGATAACAATTCCTCCAATGCTCCGCAGTATTCTGTCAGCACCTCAAACCCTGTCTCCATATCAGAATACATATACAGGGTACCAGACATAGGATAATCAATTGTTGCCAAAAGCAACTGCAGTGTCGTCATCTTCTCCAGTATCTCATCCGGTATTCGGCATGCATCGACCCGCTCCGTTGTTGTAAATAAAGACTGCCACATTTCGTCAATGGGCGTTACGGGGTATATGATTTTCCCATCCTGCATCCATACCCACATGTCCATCTCATGTTCTTCACTTTCTATCCCTGACCTGGCTGCCGCAACATATGCGTTACCGATCTGTGCGGCCAGAAACGTTATTGTAGTTAATACCGCAAATCCCTTTAATTTCATAATTTATAGCCTCCCTCCGAAAATTAATGCCGCTCTAAAAGTTATACTTCAATTATCTATAATTATTATATCATATTCTATAAATATAAACAACCGTTAAAGCGTTTTATCTCTCCTTCCGCTTCTTCTACGCGCTTTGTCTTCCTCTCCAGGTTCCCGGCACAAACAATACAAGCATCGGATAAATCTCAAGCCTTCCTATAAGCATGTCAAAAATCATGACTATTTTAGAAAGCACGCTGAACCCTCCGAAATTTCCCGTGGGTCCCACAGCGCCCAGTCCGGGGCCTACGTTATTAAAAGTTGTCATTACCGCAGTAAAGTTTGTGGTCATATCGTATTTATCAAGGCTTACTATCAAAAACGATATTCCGCCAATGAGAACATATACAGCAAGATACACCAGCACGGCTCTGACCGTCCCATCAGGAACCCCTTTCTGATTAATCCTCACGCGGTTGACGCTTTTAGGGTGTATTGCGGCTGTGATTTCGTTCTTGGCGGCCTTGACAAGAATAATCAGCCTGGATACCTTAAATCCGCCTCCGGTGCTTCCCGCGCAAGCTCCCACAAACATCAGCATGACAAGTATGGCTTTTGAAAACTCAGGCCATAAATTAAAATCGCATGAAGCAAACCCGCTGGTGCTTATAATGGATGCGACCTGAAAAATCGAATGATGAAAGGCCTCCGCAAAGTTTCCGAAACTGTCTCTTATATTAATGGCAATCATTATGGCCGATACAAAAACAATAATAAAGAAATACCGCACCTCTTCGTTGAGCAGGGCTTCTTTTCCTTTTTTTATGAGCAGAAGGTAATAGACGGTGAAATTAACCGAGCACAACAGCATAAATATGGTTATTATTACCTGAACGGCAGTGGAATATGAAGCTGCGCTTGAATTGAGCAGCGCAAAGCCTCCCGTTCCTACTGTGGCAAAGGAAAGAGTTACCGAATCAAAAAGCGTCATTCCTGCAATTTTGAGCGCAAGTATTTCCATAATAGTTATAACCATATAAATACCGTAAAGAATCATGGCCGTGCGCTTTACTCTGGGCACAAATTTGCTCACCGAAGGTCCCGGGCTTTCTGCTCTCATCAAATGCATGTTGGAACCTCCTGCAAGGGGCAGTACGGCCATAATAAACACAAGCACACCCATTCCGCCTATCCAATGGGTAAAAAGCCGCCAGAAAGACGTACAATAAGACAATTCCTCAACAGACGGAAGAATACTTGCCCCCGTGGTGGTAAAGCCGGACACTGTCTCAAAAAGCGCGTCTATATAAAACGGGATTTCGCCGGTCAGCGTAAACGGCAGCGCCCCCACAAGGCTTAGCAGAATCCAGCTCAAGGATACGCATACAAACCCCTCTCTGGCATAAAATGTAGTGCTCTTAGGTTTGCGGATTCTTCCCGCAAAACCTGCCAGCATGCAGATGACTGCTATTATTCCGTATATTGTACCTTCTTTTTCTCCGTATATTGCGCCTACAATCGCAGGCAGAGCCAAAAATACGCCTTCAAAGCAGATAACGCTGCTGAGTATGTATCTGATAATCGAATAATTCATATCTTCCTCCTACTTTAGCGCATCACTGATGTCATGAAGCCCGGTGGTGGTGGTAATCAATATGACCATATCATCCACATCTATTACACTGTCGCCGTTAGGCATCTCTACCTGCCCCTTGTGGGTTATGCAGCCGATTATCATGTTTTTCTTAAGTTTAAGTTCTCTGAGAGGTATTCCCGCCACAGGGGAATCCTTTCTTATGTGGAATTCCAGCACCTCAACCCGGTTGTCATTGAGCCTGTACAGAGTCTCTATATTGCTTCCGATTGTATTCCTCATGGCCCTTACATATTTGATAATGCTCTCCGAGGTTATGTACTTAGGATAAATTACGCTTCCGATTCCAAGGCTGTCTATAATCTCGTCATAGGCAATTCTGTGGACTTTGGTAATAAGTTTGGCCTTGGAAATGCTCTTGGCAAAGAGGGCAAGCATTATGTTTTCCTCATCAAAATTAGTCATTGCGGCAAACGCGCCTACATTCCTTATGCCCTCTTCAATAAGAAGCTCTTTTTCCGTGGCGTCTCCGCATATTATAAGCGCTTTCGGAAGCATTTCGGTTAACTCCTCGCATCTGACAGGGTCCCTTTCCACAATTTTGACCTTAACCCCCATGGCAATAAGCTGTTTTGCAAGATATATCGAGGTAATGCCGCCCCCAATCATCATTATATCCTTTGTAACCGCAGCCGGCACTCCGATACGTTTGAAAAATTCAATGGTATTTTCCGCCGGCGCAACTATTGTAATCTCATCCCCTGCCTTAAGCTCAAAATTACCGTCGGGGATTATCACCTGTTCTCCGCGTTCAACTACAGGTATGAGCACATTGCAGTGGATTGTGCGGTCCATATCCTTTAATTGTACGTTACACAGCGGAGAATTCTCCGGTATTTTATAGACGACCAGTTCAACCCTGCTCTTGACGAAGCTGTCAACTTTAAGGGCGGACGGATATTTTAAAAGTCTTCCTATTTCTCTGGCAGCCGCCATCTGAGGGTTAATTATCATGGAAAGTCCAAGTTCTTCTTTGATAAAACCTATCTCCTTGCTGTACACGGGATTGCTCACTCTTGCTATTGTATGGCAGCCTCCGGCCTTTTTCGCTATAAGGCAGCACAAAAGATTTAGCTCATCCGAGCCTGTTACGGCAATCAGAAGGTCAGTATTGTCCACTCCTGCCTCTCTTTGAATATTAAGGCTGGCGCCGTTGCCGACTACTCCAAGAACATCAAATGCATCCGATATACCTCCCACCAGCTTTTCGTTACTGTCAACCACCGTGATGTCGTGGCCTTCGTTGCTCAGCTGCTGTGCGAGCGTTGCTCCTACATTCCCGCAGCCAACAATTATAATCTTCATTTTTTTACCTTTCTTTTTATTTATTTTATATATTTATACCGCCGTACCATTACTGCATTTTTTTTACTTTTGACGGGGATATATTGTATTTTTTCTTAAACAGCTTGCTGAAATGGTATGCGTCATCATAGCCCACCATCTGCGCCACCTGCTGTATGCTGTCGTATTCGCCTTTCCTGAGAATGTTCATCGCATGGCCCAGCCTGATATCAATGAGGTAGCTTATGGGCGCATCGCCCGTTTCGCTCTTAAATATCTTTGATATGTAGTATGGGCTCAAATACATATTCCCGGCAATCTGGTCGAGAGATATTTTTTCGGCATAATGATCCTCAAAATAATTGATAATCTGCTCCACAACATATTTTCTGCTCACTGACTCGAAAGCATATCCGTCTTTCCTGTCTATCGGTTCGGAAAGTTCTCTTACAATAAGAAGAAGCATCTCCACAAGATATGACCTGAGCATAAAATATCTTCCCGTGCGAAGGACTTCATTTTCTTCGGACATTTTCAGCGTAATCCGCAGAAGCTTCTGTCGAAACTCACCATCCGTATGCATTATCGGCCCGTCAGTAATGTCAAAATTATTGGCGGTATGTCCCGTAAGCTGTATATCCGTGAAGCCAACAAAAAACTCCACCGCAGGACTGCCCTTTCCGTCTGTCAGCGCCTGATGATATACACCCGGATTGAAAATAAGCAAATCTCCTTCTTCAACATCATAAATCTCATCATTTATCCTGTATCTGCCGCTGCCGGAAATTATAAGACTCATCTCCACATAATTGCTGTGACAGTGATAATTTTTCTCGTCCCGGGTTCTTGCCCCCTTCCAGCTGAACAAAAATGTGGGATTAAGTTCATCAAAGCGAATATCTTTAGCCATGTCAATAACTGCCTTTCCGTCTGTTCATTACCGCTTCAGGACCTGCCTGACCTACTTGGTATTTTATCGCAGATACATACATAAGAGTATATCACAAATCGGACAAAATACTACATCAAAGAAACAAAATACTACATTTTATTTTTAATAAAATTAATTATACTGATTTAAAACAACATCGACAAGAAAGGGTACGGTAATATGACAGCAGGCAAATGGTTTCTCTATATAATAAAAAAATAC
>CALWMX010000050.1 GCA_944382105.1 uncultured Butyrivibrio sp. | reverse complement strand
AACCCACGTATCCAGCTTGGAAGGCTGGTGTTCTACCATTGAACTACACCCGCAAATCAACTATGTTTTTTCAACAATAGATATGATATCATATCAAATGAATTATTGCAAGTATTTTTTATCAGGCGTGAGACCAATCCGGGCAAAATGCCGTACGGTATTTTACAAACATAAAAAACCGCATTGCATTTGCCCCAAACACAGTGAATAAAAAACAGATATCACGCTGTTATTCATAATACCTTTGACAAAAAATCTTTAAGTCTCGGATTCTGAGGGTTCCTGAAAAATTCCTCAGGCGTTCCGCTTTCCAGTATCTGACCTTCATCAATAAAGATAACTCTGTTTGCAACCTCTCTCGCAAATCCCATTTCGTGAGTGACAATAACCATAGTCATGCCCTCCTTCGCAAGAGCTTTAATCAGATCCAGAACCTCTCCTACCATTTCCGGGTCCAGAGCGCTTGTAGGCTCATCAAATAAAATCACCTCAGGATTCATCGCTAAGGAACGCACAATGGCAACACGCTGCTTCTGTCCTCCCGACAGAGTTGAAGGATAAACGTCCGCCTTGTCTTCAAGCCCTATTCTTTTTAGAAGGCTCAAAGCGTTTTCTCTGGCGTCACTGATAATCTTCTTTTTTGTGACGGTCACCGGAGTTATCTCTTTCTTTTTGTCGGCCTTTCTGAAAGCGTTAAAAAAGCGGTTTATCCGGTTTTTTCTTTTCAACGACTTTAAATCCTTGCACTGGAGATATACGGGAGCAAGCATGATATTCTGTATAACGGTTTTGTTGTTGAACAGATTAAAATGCTGAAACACCATTCCTATGTGTCTTCTGTGCACATTTATGTCAACATGCATATCCGCTATGTCAACTCCGTTAAAAATAATCTGTCCGCCGGTGGGGTCTTCCATACAGTTGAGGCAACGAAGAAACGTACTTTTGCCTGAGCCTGACGGCCCTACAATAACCATGATGTCGCCCTTTTCAATCTTTATGTTAATTGATTTCAGAACCTGGTGCTCACCAAAGGATTTTTCAAGATTAACTACGTCTATCACTTTTTCTCAGGCTCCTTTCCATCACTTTTATTGCAAAACTTATTATCAGTACAAGCACAATATATATGATTGCCATTACAAGATACGGAACCATGAATTCATAGCTGCTGCTTCCTATGTAGTTAAACGCGCTGTACAAATCGGCGGCCCCTACAAAGCTTACAACCGAAGTTTCCTTGATAAGCGCAATGAACTCGTTTCCCAGTGTCGGCAGAATGTTTTTAACCGCCTGAGGAATCACTATTTTCATCATCGTGGTTCCAAAGCTCAGACCCACGGCACGGCCCGCTTCCATCTGTCCGCTGTCCACCGACATGATGCCGCTTCGCATTATTTCGGATATGTATGCCGCGCTGTTCAGTCCGAAAACCATCACTGAAACCTGTACGCCGGTCATATTAATACCCGTCAACGGCAGCACTACATAATAAAATACCAAAAGCTGGACAACAACGGGAGTGCCTCTGAAAAGCGCCACATAAAAGGAGCTGATTCCGTTAAGCACTTTCGGCAGCGTTTTATAACGGGGCATCACTCTCACCGTTGCAATTACAGTGCCCAGCAATATGCCTAACACAAGACCGAGAACCGCGATTATAAGCGTATTCTGCAAGCCTTCAAGTACCTTTACATAGCCATTATTATCTATGAAAATCTGAAAAAATCTCTCTACCTTACGGCCGAAGCTTCCCATGTACAACCCTTTCTTTTCCGCTGCATTTCAATGTTAATGTTACTTAACACACAACAAGAACGCCGAAGCGTTCTTTGTTATGCAAAATATTATATATTACCGCATTTCATTAAGGGATTCGGTAATAAATTCAGCCGGAGCCGCATCTATGACAACATAATCAAGATTTCCGTTCATCATATCCTGAACCGCCAGCGCTCCGCTCTTATATCCTACCGTAGTTACATTATAGCCGTCAAAGCCCCAGTCCTCATCGCCTTCGCAGTAGAACTGACCGGTTGTGCCGTTCTGAACGCCTATTTTTATATCCTTTCCGAAACCGTTGAGGATTTTCTCAACATCGGCAGCCTCTTTACACGAATCGAAGGTATCGTCGTCAGACATAACTATAAGTCTCTGGTAAGCCAGATAATATGTATCCGAAAAATTAACATATTCCTTTCTGTCCTCGTTTACCGTAAGGCCTGCCATAGCAATGTCGCATTTATGCTGACCGACAGCAAGGCATACTGCGTCAAAATCCATGTTCTGGATTACAAGCTCCTTGCCAAGCTTCTCGGCAAGCGCAGCAGCAATTTCCATATCTATTCCCAGGTAATTTTCACCATCCATGTATTCAAACGGCTCAAAAGCTGCGTTTGTGGCAATTACAAGCTGGTCTTTGCTTGAATCTAACTTGGCGGATGTTACAGGTACCGGAGTACCGTCTCCGAAATAACGGTCGCAGATTTCTTCAAACTCTCCGTTATCCATAATTTCGGCGATAAATGCATTGACCTCCTCCAACAGCTCGGGCTGATCCTTATCAACACCGAAAGCATATTCTTCATTGGTCAGATTGATTTCAATAACCTTAGCGGTTTTTGCGCTGCCGCTCTCACCGCTTCCGCAGGCGGTAAAAGTTCCGATAATCATGACCGCAGCCATCACAAGCGCAAGAATTTTCTTTATCTTCATAATCCTTCCTCCTTAAACTAAGACAAAAGTCCTCAATTGCAAATAATATATCATTTTACCCTGATAAATGCAAGACCTTTTATAAAGACGTTCAAAAACCGCAGGAAGAAAATTTTCTCCCTGCGGTTAAATTTACTTCAATTACATAAATCTATAAAGGAATATTTCCGTGTTTTTTGTCCGGAGCGTTTACTGACTTCTGTTCCAGCATCGCAAATGCGTCTATAACGCGCGCCCTCGTTTCCTCAGGACGGACTACTTCGTCAACATACCCCCGTTCCGCGGCGATATAAGGCTTCATGAACTTATCCTCATACTCCTTAATCTGAGCCCTGCGCTCCTCCTCAGGATCGCTGGCGGCTTCAATTT
>CALWMX010000049.1 GCA_944382105.1 uncultured Butyrivibrio sp. | reverse complement strand
CGCCCATCATATACTGTTTGTCAAGGTAAGCAGTGTTACGGTCTTCGGTAAACTCAAGAACCATACTTCTCATCATAGGAATACCCGTCTGTGAAGTATAGATTGCATTTCTGTAAAGGTAAGGCATAAGCGCAGCCTTAAGCTTGGTAAATGTTCTTACCACATCAACTGCCTCTTCATCGTAAACCCAAGGCACTCTGTAGGACTGACTTCCGTGGAGTCTTGAATGAGAGGATAAAAGACCGAATGCGGCCCATCTTTTATATACGTCAGGAGTGGAGGTGTGCTCAAATCCGCCGATGTCATGGCTCCAGTAACCGAATCCGGACATACAGAGGGAAAGACCACCCCTTAAGCTCTCTTCCATTGATACGTAATCGGACCAGCAGTCACCGCCCCAGTGCACAGGGAATTTCTGACCGCCCACAGTAGCGGAACGGGCAAAAAGAACTGCCTCATCCTTGCCTCTTTTTCTTTCAAGAAGCTCATATACGCACTTGTTGTAAAGATATGTATAGTAATTGTGCATTTTCTTAGGATCGGAACCGTCGTAATAAACAACGTTTTCGGAAGGTATCCTTTCGCCGAAGTCCGTCTTAAAACAGTCAACTCCCATATCAAGAAGAACCTCAAGCTTGTCCTGGAACCATTTCCAAGCCTCAGGATTAGTGAAATCAACGATTGCCAGTCCGGGCTGCCACATATCCCACTGCCATACATCTCCGTTAGTACGCTTGATGAAGTAGCCCTTTTCACAGCCTTCTTTGAAAAGACGTGATTCCTGTCCGATATATGAGTTAATCCATACACATATATTAAGTCCTTTTGCTTTAAGTCTCTTTAAAAGTCCTTCAGGGTCAGGGAATACTCTCTCGTCCCAGACAAAATCAGACCAGTGGAATTCCTTCATCCAGAAACAGTCAAAATGGAAAGTCCTGAGAGGGATTCCTCTGTCAAGCATTCCGTCAACAAAACTCATGACCGTATCTTCATCATAATTGGTTGTAAATGAAGTTGAAAGCCACAGTCCGAAAGTCCAAGGTGCAGGAAGCGACGGTTTACCGGTAAGGTCGGTGTACTTAACAAGCACATCCTTCATTGTAGGACCGTCAAAAAGGAAGTAATCAAGACGGTCTCCCGGAACGGAAAATTCCGTTTTGGTAACCATTTCGGTGCCGATTTCAAATTCAACCTTTTCCGGATGATTTACAAGCACGCCGTAACCTTTGTTGGAAATAAAGAAAGGAATATTTTTGTACGACTGCTCCGTGCTTGTCCCGCCGTCGGCATTCCAGATTTCAACCGACTGTCCGTTCTTGGCGAACGGCGTGAAATGCTCTCCGAGACCATAGATAAGTTCGCCTACGTCTATCGAAAGCTGCTGGCGCGCGTATGTATCCACATCATCGCCCTTGTCGTAAGCGAGACCCTTCCAGTTTGTTTTCATAATTGCAAGGTCGCGCCCCGAAGCTCTGGATATAACCTCGCCGTTTCTCTTATATGTCATTGACCAAGGTTTCTTGGTGATTTCAAGGCTTAAGCTGCCGCTTGTGATGACAATAAGGTCATCCGAATCCTGAACGTCAAGAACCTGATCTTCGATATTAAGTTCAAATTCCGGACCTTTATGTATCCTTCCCAGGTGATGCGCCATCTGAAGACGGATAACTCCCGGCATAGGTGATGTAATTACAAGGGTAAGATTGATGCTTCCCAAAGTGCATCCTCTGTTGGCAATAGGAACAGTAGGTGCGCATAACGTAACCTTACGGTCTTCAACGGTGGTAAAGTATACCTCCTGCGGAGCGAAACATTCGCAGCCTTCCTTCTGAAGCCAGCATCCATTACTAAATTTCATAAATCCTCCTTTTGCGAATTAAAGTTCTGCATCGCTGTAAATAGCCAAAATATCAATCATATTATATAATATTAAGCAAAGGAAAACTACATTGTTTTTTTTAGATAATTACCATAAATTTTAATGATGTGAATTTGACAGTACGGTAAAGCCCGCTTATAATTAAACCATGACATGCGGATAGTGGTAGAATGTATGTCCGGAGGCTTTTTAATGAAAAAAATATTCAGAATAATAATAGAAAAATACAAGCATGCCAAAATGAAAACCCAGCTTGTCATAATGTATTTTTCCGCTATTTTCACGCCTATTTTGATTATCGGCATCATACTTATCGCTTCCAATGCCAACCGTCTGACCCGGTATCACAGCGATTTGCTGAAAGCCAACAATAACAGGGTGCGTTCGGTGCTGTACGAGATAACAAGCCAGATACACAGCATCTCGGGTGAGATAGTTTTTGATGAGCAGCTTGTAGATATATTGTCAACCGAATATCACAATGAACAGGCATTTAAAGATGCCGCAGATAAAATCACATCGCTCAACTATTATCAGAAAAATTATGCGGGAGTTGCCGACATCGAGATATATACAAATCAGGAGGGGGCTCTGGATTACCGCTTTTTTAAGACCATAACGGATGAAGTTGTCATGGAGGACTGGTATAAAACGGCAAGCAATCAGTACAGTATATTTTGGGATACTATTCTTAAGGAAGACACTGCCGGCAACGAATATCAGAGCCTTGCCCTGGTGCGTAAAATAACGCTTTATGATACAGAGGCGGAAGCGATTCTTATAATACATATCAGTGATAATTATTTGAAAAACAGGATTGAAGACAATGAGGATGATATACTTCTTGCCCTGGAAGATAAAAAAGTATTTTACAGCAACAAAAGGAGCAATGAGGGAAGAAAGGATATGCTGGATATAGTGGACGAGAGCGACGACTATTTTTCATATGAAGGTGATATGGAATATAACGGCGCAATGAATATGACCTGCATATCCACACTTACAATGAAACAGTCGGACTCCAAAATGTTCATAGTAATAATCAGCAATTCGGCGTACGGAAGCGTGCAGCAGATTGTTATTATGACGTCGTTCATAATTTTTCTGGCTCTGATTCTGCCGGCATTCCTTATGGGATTTTTCATAAACAATTTCAGTGCGCAGGTCAGCAAAATCAGGGATGAAATGCATAATGCCAGTCAGGGCGATTACGACTTTATGGGAGATTATGACGGCTGCTATGAACTTACTGCGGCGTATAAGGACCTGAAAATAATGGTTGATATGATTAAGGAAAAAGATGCCGGAATGTTTGCCAAAGAAATCAATGAACAAAAGCTGCTCAATGAGCAGCAGAAGATGGAGTTCCAGATGCTTGCAAGCCAGATTAATCCGCATTTCCTTTATAATACGCTTGAAACAATCCGGATGAAAGCCATAACCGCAGGAGATACGGAAACAGCCACCGCGATAAAGCTTCTGGGAAAATCCATGCGCTACGTGCTTGATAATACCGGAACGGAATACACTACGGTCGCCAAGGAGCTTTCGCACATTGAAACTTATCTGCAAATACAAAAGCTCCGTTTCGGCGAGAGAGTGAATTATTTCTTCCATTCCGAGGAAGGGCTTGCCTTGGATAAGATTAAAATTCTTCCTCTGCTGCTCCAGCCAATCGTGGAAAACGCTATTTTACACGGACTTGAAGAGCTGGAGGAGGGCGGACGCATAGACGTTGACATATACCGGGACGCTGCTAACCCAAATTCCATTATTATCGCTATCAGGGACAACGGCTGCGGTATGGATGCCCAAACTCTTCAAAACATGCGGCAAAATCTGGAAAAAGGCAATACCGGTGAACGCTATGGAATCGGCCTTTACAACATTAACCGCCGTATAAAACTGTGCTACGGCGCCGGCTGCGGACTTTCAATTGACAGCAAGGAAGGCGTCGGCACTACGGTAACGGCAAGAATAAATATAAAGTAAAGAATTACAGGTATTTCTTAAGTTCTTCAAGCACAGGTTTCATTCTCGGACCGCACAAATCAAAATCCATACCGCGGTAGGTCCACGCGGCGCGTCCGATACCATGCCGGACAAGTACGGAGTTAAAGCATTTGTACCAGTTCATTGTGCTGACAGGGTCGGCAAGCTCGATTACGCCGTACTCGCCACAGTACAGAGGAACATCGTTTTTCTCTGCGGCTGAGATGGCATCCCCAAGGAGCCATTCGAAATAGTCGGCCGTAATTTCTCCTTTAATATCCGTATCAAGTTCAGGAAAATGCACGTCGAGATACTTCGCTTCGTCCGCGCGCAGCCTGTCCAACGTGGAAGGAAACTCAACCCTGTAATCTGCCGGCATTCCGGATATCCAGTATGCGCCCTGATGTGTGAACATAAGAGGGGAATAACAATGAAAATTATAAACAATTCTGTCATCATAAGGTGCGTCCAAATCCTTGACAGCCTGGGCGCTGTTGTTCCAGTAGCTTCCTACAAGGATATATGTTTCGGGAGCAATTTCGCGGATGCGGCGGATTGCGTTGCGGGCAATGCGGTTCCACTCCTTGGAATCGGATGGTTCCACAACTTCATTGAGAAGCTCAAAGGCGACTCTGTCGCTGTATTTTCCGAAAAGCCTGGCAAACTGTTCCCACAGACGGAAAAATCGTTCCTGAAGCTGGGGATTTTTGAAAAAAGTGTTTGTTTCCTGTGGTACGTCAAAAACATATCCGGCTGTCTTATGCAGGTCCAGAACCATGTTGAAATTGTATTTGCCGCACCAGTCGATAACCTTTTGTATTCTGGCAAAGCCGTCCTCTTTGTAATTGCCGTTCTCATCTTCAACAAGATTGTAATCCACAGGAAGACGGAGATGGTCTATGCCCCAGTGGGACAATTCTTCAAAATCCTTTTCCGTTATAAAATTGTCGTACCTGTCCTTGGTGTGATCACACTGTGAATACCAGCCGCCAAGGTTCATCCCTTTTTGAAATCCATTAAAAGTTCTCATAAGCGTTATCCTCCCTATTTGGTATATTTGATAATCATATCTACAATGCTTTTAGCAGCATCGCCCTGTTTTCCCTTGCTCATTGCAGTTATATACTGTTCGCGCTTATCGTAAAGCGAACAGATTGTGTCAAAAAGCAAGGTGTCCGACATTGCCTCTTCCTCAAGGACTGCGGAAAAGCCTTGTTTTTTAAATGAGGCCGCGTTAAGAAGCTGGTCGCCGCGGCTTGCATCGGCCGGAAGAGGTATAAGAAGATTAGGCTTTCTCATGGCGAGCAGCTCGCATATTACGTTGGCTCCGGCACGGGAAACCACCACGTCGGCGGCCGCAAAAAGGTCCTTAAGCTCTTCGTTGACATATTCAAACTGACAATAGCCGGTAGTATTATTAAAAGAGGCGTCAATCTTACCCTTGCCGCATACATGGATTATTTGGAATTTTTCCAGAAGTCGTGAAAGTATTCCGCGTATTGCCTCATTTATGTGGAGCGCGCCCAGACTGCCGCCGATAACCATAAGTACCGGTTTGGAAGTATTGAATCCGCAGAGCCTGAGGCCTGCTGCCTTATCGCCGTGAAGCAGTTCGCTGCGTATGGGAGTTCCCGTGAGAACACCCTTTCCGTCGGGAATCAGTTTGACCGTTTCCGGAAAATTACAGCATACCTTAAGCGCGTGCTTCTGGCAGAGCCTGTTGGCCAGTCCCGGAGTCATGTCGGATTCGTGAATGATGACAGGGATGTTGCATTTGTCGGCTGCAATTACAACCGGAACGGCAACGAACCCGCCCTTGGAAAATACAATATCGGGATTAATCTGTTTTATAAGCTTTTTGGCCTGTGAAAACCCTTTTAAAACCCTGAACGGGTCCGTAAAATTCTTCAGGTCGAAATACCGGCGTAGCTTTCCAGAGGATATGCCATAATAAGGAACGTCCAGTTCTTCCATTAATTTTTTCTCAATTCCGGAATATGAACCGATGTAAGATACTTCATAGCCCGCCTCTTTAAGCCGCGGCAGAAGCGCGATATTCGGTGTGACGTGTCCGGCAGTCCCGCCGCCGGTTAAAACTATTTTTTTCATGTCTGAGCCTCCACATATTGTTTGAGCGCTTTAGCCAGCTGGTCGGGACAGGAAGTCGGTTTAAAGCCGCATTTTATGCCGTCGAGCCGTTTTATCGCCTCGTCAATTTTCATTCCGGCAACAAGTCTTGCAACGCCCTGTGTATTGCCGGCGCACCCGCCTATGAACTTTACGGATTTTACAGTATCGCCGTCAATTTCAAACTGTATTTCCTGGGAACATACGCCCTGTGTCTTATAAGTATTCAAAACATTACCTCCTGATATGTAATTCTTTTCAAGTATAGCTTTTTATAGTATAGCATAGAAAACCGGAAAGTGGTATAATTAAAACAAAAAAATACGGAAATATCCGGGAGGAATGTTTATGATAGGAATTATAGGAGCAATGGATGAGGAAATCAGCCAGATTACTGATAAAATGACAGGAGTGGCCGTTACGGAAACAGCGGGTATGACGTTTAACCGGGGTAAGCTTAACGGCAGGGAAATCGTTGCGGTGCGCAGCGGGATAGGCAAAGTCAATGCCGCCATATGCACACAGATTCTTGCCGCGGATTTTCATGCGGACCATATTATAAACACCGGAGTTGCGGGCTCGCTGAGAAATGAGATTAACATCGGAGATGTGGTCATTTCAACGGATGCCGTTCAGCACGATATGGATGCTACAGGGTTCGGGTATAAACCGGGGGTGATTCCCAGAATGAAAATTTCCGATTTTCCGGCGGATGAAAGGCTGAGAAAACTGGCGGTTCAGGCTTGCAGGGAGGCCGTGCCGTCTGTAGGAGTATATGAAGGAAGGATTGTCAGCGGCGACCAGTTCATATCCGACAGGCAGGTTAAAGAAAGACTTACAAAGCAGTTCGATGCGTTCTGTACGGAGATGGAGGGTGCGGCCATTGCGCAGGCAGCATACCTTAATAATATTCCTTTCCTTATCATAAGAGCTATCTCTGACAAGGCCGACGGCAGTGCCAAAATGGATTACAGTGAATTTGAGCGGCGGGCCATAAATAATTCCGTTGCGCTGCTCACCTGTATGATTGAGCGCATATAGTCATATTTTGTCATAAAAAAACGAATAAATGGGACTTTATTCCTCCCTCCTTTGCATATATTCTATGATTAGCAGATTATAATATTCAGTTTTTAAAAAATCAATAATCATACCAGGTTGGGAGGAGAATATATGTATTTTTTCATATTAGCGGCAGGGGCGTTTCTTGCGGGGATAATAATCAACGGTATTTTGCGCAGCTGCGTGAATGAGCTTGCAAGGGAGGCCGAAGAGATAGACCACACCAGCTTTACTTTTTTCAGGCAGATGAAGCTCAAGTACGAAAACTATCTTAAAATGGGACATGAAATCAACAATACCGAAGCTTTTGCGGGCAAGTATTTGGACAAGTACAGAAGGCACGGCATAAGGCTGCAGAGTTTTGAAAAGGCATCCGCGTGCGCTGCCGGGCTGTGCGTTATTTTCGGCGCATGCGGGGCGCTGCTTGATAAGAGCCACGCGCTAGAATATCTGCTTGCCGGATTTCTTGCCATGTATGTGGTGGCAGGAAGCAGACAGCTTATAGATATTCCCGCCAAAAAAAAGAGAATTACAATTAATCATGTGGATTATTTTGAGAACAGATTCAGCGCCGTCACAATGGAAACCTGCAAACCGGAGAGGACAAACCGGGAAAAAGCGCGCGGCAGAGATATTGATTATGAAAGGGATGCCGAAGCTTTACGAAGCAGAACCGAGAAAAAAAGCGACGGAGGCGGAGAGAAAGAACCTCTGGGGAAATTTAATGAAAATGTGAAAATTTCATTCTCGGAAGAAGAAAAAAAGCTAATTGACGAGATATTAAAGGAATATTTGGGTTGATAAATGGAAATTAATCTACTATAATATATACGATTTTGATTTTTGACTAAAGAAGGAGATATGGAAATGGCAAAAATAACGTTTGATTACTCTAAAGCGGCACAGTTTATTTCGGCGGCTGAAATAGATAATATGAAACCATTGGCTGTCGAGGCGAAGGATGTGCTTACGGGCAGAACCGGCGCAGGCAATGATTTCCTGGGATGGATTGACCTTCCGGTAGATTACGATAAGGAAGAGTTTGCAAGAATCAAGGCTGCGGCAAAGAAAATCCAGTCGGATTCGGATGTGCTTGTGGTTATAGGTATCGGAGGTTCATATCTGGGCGCAAGGGCGGCAATCGAATTCCTGAGACACGGATTTTACAACAACATTACCAAGGACGAAAGAAAGACACCGGAGATTTATTTTGTGGGAAACAATATCAGCAGCACGTATATTGCCGGTCTTATCGACGTAATCGGCGACAGGGATTTTTCTGTCAACATCATTTCAAAGTCCGGCACCACAACGGAGCCGGCAATCGCTTTCAGGGTTTTCAAGGAAATGCTTGAGAAAAAGTACGGCAGCGACAAGGCGGCGGGACGTATTTACGCCACAACCGACAAAGCCAAGGGAGCGCTCAAGAAGCTTTCCGATGCGCAGGGATATGAGACGTTTGTAGTACCGGATGATGTGGGCGGAAGATTTTCCGTTCTGACGGCTGTGGGACTTCTTCCTATCGCGGTGAGCGGAGCCGATATTGATAAGCTTATGGAGGGTGCGGCAGAAGGACGCAGGCTTGCTCTTGAGAACGGCTTTGAGGACAACGATGCCATGCAATATGCGGCTGTCCGCAATATTTTATACAGACAGGGCAAGTCGGTAGAAATTGTTGCCAATTATGAGCCCAGTCTTCACTATGTATCAGAGTGGTGGAAGCAGCTTTTCGGAGAAAGCGAGGGCAAGGACGGCAAAGGAATCTTCCCAGCGGCATGTGATTTCACAACGGACCTCCATTCAATGGGACAGTTCATTCAGGATGGTTCAAGGATTATGTTCGAGACTGTCATGAATGTGGAGAAGCCGAAATGCGAGCTTATTATAGGACTTGAGGACAATGACCTTGACGGCCTTAATTATCTTGCCGGCAGAACCATTGATTTTGCCAACAAGTGCGCCATGAACGGCGTTGTGGTTGCCCACACCGACGGTCAGGTACCGAATCTTATGGTCAATATTCCGGAGCAGAACGAATTTTATCTGGGACAGCTTTTCTATTTTTATGAGTTCGCATGCGGCGTGAGCGGTTACATTCTCGGGGTAAATCCGTTCAATCAGCCGGGTGTTGAGAGCTACAAGAAAAATATGTTCGCACTTCTCGGAAAACCGGGATATGAAAAGGAAAGAGAAGCTATTATGGCAAAGCTTAACGGATAGTCTGTTATATTTTTATGAAACGTTAAGTTATTAAAGCATAATTGATACAAATAAAAGGCAGAGCCGGATTGCAGCGATTATTGCTGTCAAAAAGGCTCTGTCTTTTCTTTATGCAGATATATCAATCTTCCTCAATAACATGTATTTCGAGAAAATCAAATTCGATATGTTCAATAAAATTATCCTGGTAAAACCGGGTTTTATCGTGGCGCCGGAAATCTTCAATTGTGGATTCCAGCCACATGGGCACGGCCAGGTCAAATTCATGGCACGCGGTGTCCAAGGCATCTAAAACCTTTCCGGTTCGTGTCACGGAATTGCTGTCATTGGCAATTACCGTATCGCGTATCATATGATTGTCTTTAAAAATTTTGCACCACATCCTGAACATGACGGCCGCCTCCCATGATTAATATTGAAAACAAATCAACAGTAGTTTATACTATTTTGAGAATAAAATCAATGCGGAAGGAGATTATTATGGAAGGCAGAGAGCGCAGGGACAAAATAATGGAAATACTAAAAAAAAGCGGCGAGCCAGTGTCGGGAACGGCGTTATCCGCCAGACTTAATGTGAGCAGGCAGGTTATAGTGCAGGATATTGCGCTTCTGCGTGCCGTTGACAAAAATATTATCTCCACCAACAAAGGCTATATGTTTTTTGAGCCTGATGAATTTAAAAGCAACCGTATTTTTATGGTGCGGCACAACGATGAACAGATGAGGGACGAGCTTAATACAATTGTTGACAACGGAGGCAAGATTCTTGATGTGATTGTGGAACATGAGGTTTACGGGACGATAACCGCCGATTTGCAGATTGCCACCAGATATGATGTCAGCGAATTTATGGATAAAATATCGGGGAGCTCCCGCCCTCTTAAGTACCTGACAGACGGAGTCCACTATCATACCGTTGAAGCGGATAACGAAGAAACCCTTGACAGGATTGAAGAACAGCTGAAAAACAAAGGGTACTTGATTTCAGAATAAAGGTGTGATAAACTGTGTCGTAGCTGACAAGACAACTGTCAAGACAGTGAATGAGCGCCGGAAATCATGGCACAGAAGCGCGGGATTCGGGTTATGATACTGCCCGGCAGCGAATAATTCATATGAAAGGATTGTAATTTTACAATGAAAGGCATTAAAAAATATCTTCACAGGGTATTTATCGACGGTTTCAGCGGAATGGCGCTGGGACTTTTTTCCACGTTAATAATAGGGACGATTGCAGGGCAGATTGCAAAATTTATTCCGGGAAACATAGGGTTGTATATAACCTATGCCAGCAATATCGCAAAGAGCCTTATGGGCGCCGGTATCGGGGTGGGCGTTGCCAGCAAATACAAAGAGAGTCCTCTTGTGACCGTATCGGCTGCTGTTGTAGGCCTTATAGGAGCTTTTCCGAGCGCATTCGTATCGGGCGATACGGGAACGGTGCTTACGGGAGCAATCACGCTCGGAAGTCCGGGAAATCCGTTAAGCGCTTTTATTGCGGCGTATGTCGCTATCGAAATAGGGCATCTTGTATCAGGCAGAACGCCTGTGGATATAATACTTACTCCGCTTGCCACCATAGCAGCCGGCGCCTTGGTTGCATTTCTTGTGGGACCGTATATCGACGTATTTACCACATGGCTTGGCTCGCTTATTACCATCAATGTCGAAGCGCATCCTTTTATCGGCGGAATAATAGTATCGGCACTGATGGGAATTTTCCTGACGCTGCCTATCAGCTCCGCGGCAATCGGGGTTGTGCTGGGTCTTGACGGTCTGGCCGCAGGTGCGGCGACAATCGGCTGCTGCTGTCAGATGGTGGGCTTCGCGGTTATGAGCTATAAAGAAAATAAAATGGGAGGGCTTATTTCCCAGGGCATCGGTACATCGATGCTTCAGATGCCAAATATAATAAAAAAGCCGATAATATGGCTTCCGCCGATAATCTCAAGTATTATTCTGGCTCCGGTTTCTACGCTTGTGTTTAAGATGCACAGCAATGCAGTGGGCTCCGGGATGGGTACGTCCGGTCTTGTGGGCCAGTTTTCGGCATACGGGGTTATGATATCGGAGGGAATGGAGCCGGCGGCTGCAATCGGACAGATAGCCCTTATGCATTTCATACTGCCTGCGCTTTTAACATGGTTAATCTGTACGGGAATGAGAAAGGCCGGCTGGATAAAAGACGGAGACTTAAAGCTTGAAGTATAAAAAACTCTTGTAGACCGTTCTCAAATAGACTATAATTATAACTGATAATTACTATCCGAAGCTCTACAAGGAGGATTAAGGTTTGGAAGATAACAATAATATTTTGTCAGGTGATTTAGGTAGTCTTAAAGAGTTTAAGAATATAGTGGAGCAGTATGAAGAGGCTAAAGCCCTGTGCGCACAGAGCGCGTCAGAAGAAAAAAGGCTTGAGAAAGAACTTTCAATCAATAAGAAAAACCTTAAGGATAATATAGACAGCACCGTTAAGAAACGGCGCGGAGAGATTGAGAACAAATTTGACCAGGAGATTGCCAAAGACAGGGACAAGCTTAGAAAAATACAGAGCAGGCGCGGCAAAGCCAGAGATAAAGGAGTAAAGGGAAGGATTGCCGAGGAGACTTCCGACCTTACGGAGCAGAATAAAGAACTTAAGAAGAATATCAAATCGGCGCTTAAGGAAATCAGGATGCCGAAATTCTGCGGTTCGGCATTTTATTTTACATTGTATTTTACAAAGGGAGCAGGTGAAATTTTCATATGCGCCGTGATGATAATACTGATGTTTCTTCTTTTTCCTGCGGCTGTATATCTTGCGCTTCCCCTTGAGAAGCTTCCTGACAGTTATACGATACCGGCATTTGCCGTCACGTATTTTGTGGTGGTTGTGATTATATTTTTCATATATAAGATAATCGGGGATTTGACAAAGCATAAGCATGAGGATGAACTCAGGTCCGTCAGGGCGCTGCGAGACAGAATCAGCAGCAATAAGAAACAGATATCCGGAATAGCCAGGTCCATATCCAAGGATAAGAACGAGGATATGTACGGTCTTGAGGATTATGACGCTCAGATACGTGATATTGAGGCCGACATCGAAAAGATAAAGTCCGATAAAGAGGCCGCACTTAAAAACTTCGACGTCTCTGCCAGCGTTGATATCGGGGCGGAAATCGAGAGCAGAGAGCTGCCGAGAATCAATGAACTCGAAAGCAGCTACAGTGAGACTGCGGCCCGTCTGGCAAAGCTTGAAGAAGACATAAAGCAGCTGGGGCTTAAGATTTCCACGGATTACGAGGCTTATCTGGGGAAGGACTACACCGATACGGCCAAGATAGACGAGCTTATCTCCATTATGGAGACGGGAAAGGCGTCAACAGTGTCTGAAGCGGTCAATATTTACAATACGAAATAAATTGTCAGTAATTATAAGAACCGGATTTGGCAGGCCAAATCCGGTTCGCTGTCGTGCAGACTGCTTTTCGGCTGCGGAGGTCAAATATCAAAAAATTCCGTCACACCGTACAGGACGGCTTTGCTAATGGTATCCGCCAGCTGCATTACCATTGACAGTCTTGTGGTCTGCAAAAGCAGGCTTTCCATCATTCCCGAAAAATTCACGATTCCCGTGATGTGGATGTCGCCAACATTTGGAAGTTCTTTTTTGACGCCGAGTCCGGGACGCAGCGGCCCGTTGGCCAGCGTTACATAGCCTATGTGTTCTTTGGTGCCAAGTGACGCGTCTATTGCCAGAATAAACGGGTTTTTATAAGTGCTGTAAATATTTTCGAGATTCTCGGACAGATTTGCCGCGTGAATCGGATTATTGAGTGTTCCGCGGACCGTTACTCCGGGAATGTGATATTTTTCCAGTTTGTAGCCGATGAGCGGACCGAGGCTGTCGCCGGTGGAACGGTCGCTTCCTATGCAAAGGATTACAAAATCGCGCGAACGTATGCGGTGCAGCCTGAACATTCCAAGCAGGCTTTCTTTTAATTCAAATGCGGACTGTTTGAAGCCGGCATCAAAATATGATATATGCGCAGGGTATTTTTCTGCTTTCCTCGGAGAAAAGTTTTTTTCCGTCTTAGTTTGTAACATTAAAGCGTAAATCCTTTCAGCTTATTTTTTCGAAAAAGATTAGAACACTAGTAAAGTCTACGCTTAAATCCGCAAATTTATGCTTTTTTCGGACGACGTAATATGACAAAAGTTTTGGATGCTGTCCGGTATAGGTGCAAAAAATATAACATTTAAAGGATTTCCGTCGCATAATATACAAAAAAAATAAAAAAGAGATGATTTTGCCGACAGAAAATGATAAAATCAATTTGGATAGTGTGGTACGATTGTCATAAAGTGTACATATATACAGGAGGTAACTTGTCATGGAGATGATATACGATAATAAAAAGAAACAGGCAAAGCTGCCTAAGAACATTAAACAAATAGGTTCGGAAGCGGGAAACCGCCGAGTTTATATAGAAGATTATGCATATTCTTTTATAAGGGATATCAAGGTTGATGATTTTGATGACGGCGCAGTCGGAATTCTTCTGGGAGAGATAAACGTCATTGACGATATTACATATATTTTTGTGAAAGGAGCCGCAGAGGTGGCCAATGCGGCCGTCTACACTGACAGGATTGCATTTACGGATGAGACATGGCCTATTGTCAACAACACTGTGAAACAGTATTTTGAAGGGATGGATATTGTAGGCTGGTATTTGGTTTCGTCAAAGATAACGTCCGACGATATGTATGTGATTAACAAGGCGGATGCGGATAACTTCAATAATCAGGACAATGTTTTTCTTATGATTAATCCCGCCACAAGGGATGAAGCCTTCTATGAGAAAAAGGACAGCGGGCTGTCAGAACTTTCGGGGTATATTGTATATTATGAACGCAACGAGAAAATGCAGGCGTATATGGGTGATTACCGCCGCAGCAATGAATATGTTCAAAAAGAAGAAAGCGGTGAGGGACAGTACCGCAGGCTTGTCAACAGCCGCAAAGAGCCTGTGACCAAGAGCGTCAAAAGGCATCTTACATTCGTGTATTGCTTAAGTATGCTGTTGATTATAGTGGTGCTTATAATCGGAGTCAACAGCATAAACAATTATGACGGCGGAAACGGCAGCGGTACGAAAGACAGCGGAAAAGAGGCTAATGCCGGCGTGGCGACGACTCCGGAGGAGACCGTTCCGGTTCAGACGGTTGCCGGCGATGTGACAACCGAAGCCGATACAACCAGACAGGAAGAAACCACGACGAAAGAACCCGAAGAGACAACCACCGAGAGGCAGGAAGAAACCACCACCAGGGAACCTGAGGAGACAACCACTGAGAGGCCTGCGGAAACCGAGCCTCAGCAGACAGAGCCTTCATATCAGACATACACTGTACAGCAGGGCGATACATATTATAAGATCTGCGAGAGATTTTACGGAACCCAGTCAGCTGAGGGCGTCAACAGAATCCTTGAATTTAACGGGCTTACAACCAGCAGCGAGCTTTTGCCGGGAGATACCATAAGGATACCTGATTAAAATTTCAGGCGGTATCCGGAATTGGCGTAAGGAGTAAAATGTGGCTGATATAAGACAGTACAGAAGACAAAAACAGAAAACAAATCCGGCAGATACGGACGATAATGATAATTATATCGACAGGATAAAGCTTCACCGTATGAGAGTACGCGGGATTATTATTGCCGCGGTTGTGATTGCAGCCATTGCCGTGGCTGTCGTCTGCATAGTTAAATACAACTCCGATTACGGGTCATATCGTGTCCGCGCATCGGTTGCTCTTAATGATAACGGATATACGAGATATATCAGCTTTGGAGGCGGATATGTAAGATACAGCCGTGACGGCGCTGCGCTTTTTAGCTATGACGGAGTGCGTGTGTGGGACAGAAGCTACGAAATCAATAACCCTGCGGTTGACGTATGTCAGGGATACATGGCGATTGCGGATATTGAGGGAACTCAAATATATCTGTTTAACGAGGACGGCTATGAGGCGACTGTCAGTACGGCTCTTCCGATAGCTCAAATCAGCGTGTCGTCACAGGGTCTTGTGGCGGCAATCCTTAATGACGGCAGCGCTTCCTATATTAATATGTATAATAAGGACGGAAGTAAAATATATAATATTAAAACGACTGTTGACGGAGACGGCGTACCTGTCAGCATGGCAGTATCCAATGACGGCAAAAAGCTTGTGGTGTCATACACTGCCGTAAGCGGACAGGAGCTTGCCACCAGCGTTGTATTTTATAATTTTGACGAGGTCGGACAGAGCGAGGTTGAACGTATTGTGGGCGGCTATGATACGTACGGCAGCCGGCTTGTATCCAAGGTGGAATTTATTAACGACGATACTGCGGTGGCCTTTGGGGAAAATGTAATAAGCTTTTTCAGAATTGACGAATATCCAAAGCTGCTTACGGATGTGGAAACGGAATTTACAACCAAAAAAATTTTTTACTCCTCAAAATACGTGGGACGCTTTTATCAGACGGATGACGGCAGCACAAAAGCTGACGTGTATGATGCGTCCGGAGAGCGTGTTTTGTCGGCTGACGTTGAAGAACAGTATACTTCCTTTGATTTTACCGACGAAGGACTGCTTATGTATGGAGAGAATATGTGTAAGCTTTTAAATATGAAGGGCAATACCGTTTTTGAGTATGAATTTGAGGACGGAATAATCGGAATCCTTCCGCTTTCGGGGAACACCGAATTTTTATATCACAGCTCTAAGGCTATGCAGAAAATTTCTTTAAAACATGGAGGCTGACATGAACTGGACACTTATATGTGTGATTGGAATATTGCTGATAAATATGATAGCAGGCATAGGCAGAGGACTTGTCAAAATGATTTTTTCAATGGTGTCGATAGCTGTCATTATTGTGGTGACGGTTTTTGCGGCGCCGCATATATGCCGCCTTCTGGAAGAGAATACCGGTCTGGACGAAAAGGTATATGAGAAGACGGAGGCATATCTGGAGGAGCATGATATGCTTGCCGGCGAAGACGGATTTGTGGATACCGATAAGCTGCCGCTGCCCAAATCTCTTAAGCAGAGCATAGATGATAAAGCCGGAGAGCTGGCCGGTCAGGGCGCTTCGGCATATAATAATTATGTCATCGGAAGAGTATCGGAAATTATTTTTTCGGCTGCGGTTTATGTGGCTTCTTTCGTTATTATAAGTCTTATTCTTTTTGTGATAGGCGCGTTGCTTAATGTTGTCAGCAGACTTCCTGTCCTTAAGCAGATTAACAGGATAGGCGGAGGTATTGTGGGCCTTGTGACGGGCGTGATGATTGTATGGATTGGTTTTATTGTAATAACCGTTCTGGGGAATACACAGTTTGCGGCAACGGTCTTTGCACAAATTGATGAAAATCCTTTTCTTACTTTTATGTACAGCCGCAATGTAATAATGAATTTAATACTTGGACTTTTTTAGCGGATAAAACTTTTTTAAAAATTCTATTGACTTGACATTGCTTACTTGTTATAATGTAAAAGCTTTCGGTGCAGACGGATTTACACGGATGCACTGAATATATATGGCGAGTTAGCCAAGTGGTAAGGCGTGGGTCTGCAACACCCTGATCGTCGGTTCAAATCCGTCACTCGCCTCTTGATAAATCCCATAAATATATTTTGTGGGATTTATTTTTTTGCAAAGACATATTAAAGAGGTGCATTGTGGAATATAACGTGGGTGACATTATCAAAATGAAAAAACCGCATCCATGCGGAAGCAGTGAATGGGAGATATTGCGCACGGGTGCGGATTTCAGGCTGAAATGTACAGGATGCGGGCATCAGATTATGATTGCACGAAGACTTGTTGAAAAAAATACACGCGGCATCAGGAACAATAAATAATTGAAAAGAGCGATGAGCAGGCGATATTTTTCAAAAAATGCTTGCCAACAATAATTATGTATGGTATCATATATCTTCGTGATATATTAGATATATTCCTTGCTCCTTATTTTTCAAGGGGCCATAAGACCAAAAGGAGGTGCAGTACAGCATGAATAAGTATGAATTAGTAGTCGTTGTTAACGCAGTTATTGAGGACGACGCAAGAACAGCTGTCATTGAGAAAGCTAAAGACCTTATCGTACGTTTCGGAGGAACTGTTACGGGCGTTGACGAATGGGGTAAGAAAAAACTGGCTTACGAGATTCAGAAGATGAATGACGGCTTCTATTATTTCATCAGCTTTGAAGCAGAGGCGACCGCCCCGGCTGAAATTGAAGCACAGATGCGTATCATGGACAATGTCCTCAGATACTTATGCGTTAAGGTAGAAGAATAATCGCCTTACGGCAGTCCCCATAGATTTTCAACCTTCGGCAATTTACGGACTTATATCCTGAGAGATATAGTCGGAAATGGAGGCACAGATGAATAAAGTTATCTTAATGGGAAGATTAACAAGGGACCCGGATATCCGTTACGGAACGGGAGACAGGGCCACAACAATAGCCAGATATACTTTGGCGGTAGACAGAAGATTTAAGAGAGACAGCGAGCAGACGGCGGATTTTATTCCATGCGTTGCTTTTGACAGGAACGCTGAATTTGCGGAAAAATATCTTAAGCAGGGAACCAAGATTGCCGTTACCGGCAGAATCCAGACCGGAAGCTACGTTAATAAGGACGGTAACAGAGTTTATACTACAGATATAATTGTAGAGGAGCAGGAGTTTGCAGAGAGCAAGGCATCTGCGGAAGGCGGCTATACACCTTCTCCGGTGAGGCCTGAGCCGGGCGCGGCGGCAGGCGATGGCTTTATGAACATTCCTGACGGCGTGGAGGACGAAGGTTTACCGTTCTAGAAAGAATTTATAAGGAGGTCATGACAATGTCTAATCCAAGAGATTCCAAAAGCGATTCTCCAATGAAAAAGAGAATGGGCCGCAGAAGAAAAAAAGTTTGTGTATTCTGCAGCGACAGCGCAAATAATGTAATCGATTATAAGGATGTAAATAAATTAAAGAGATACGTATCGGAAAGAGGCAAAATTCTTCCAAGAAGAATTACGGGAACATGTGCAAAGCATCAGAGAGCCCTTACGGTTGCTATTAAGAGAGCAAGGCATATTGCACTTCTGCCGTATACGTTGGACTGATTTTGTCAGAGCGCAGAACAGACTGTTATGTCCGTCAATCATCTGGATTGGCGGACATTTTTTGTCTGATTATCCTGTAGAACGCGGCATTTACGGATGCATGTCTAAAATTTACCGTTTATAGAATCTAATTATGAACGTATTTACGAAAACGTTATCGTGATACAATGAAAATACTTCATGTATTACACTATAGTTATAAGGTTTTAGGAGGTAAATTTAATGAGAAAAATTAAAAAGATTTTAGCCGCTGTACTGACGGGAACAATGGTTCTTTCGTCCATGCTTGTGTCGGCATTTGCTGCTGATGACACTTTTGGTGAAGTTACTTATTCGATTACATGTACCGAGTTTGTGGGAGAGGATGATGTGAAGGTGGATGTGACAGCCAGCAATTGGTGCAGTTCATCTGGTACGTTTCATGTAAACGGAACGGGCACATATTCCGTTACTATTACCGGGCTTGATGCGTGGGGCGCGGTATCAGGATTTAACAATATGGGTGTTTTCTCAAGTGCGGAAGATATTGCCAATGTTTTTAAGATTGATTTCATAGAAATCAATGGCGTTCAGTTTGAATTCCAGGCGGATGCGTCAGTGGCGGACGGTCATGATGCCGTTTACCAGACTTCGACAGTTAACCCTACAGACTCAAATTTAAACGGACTTCCGAATATCTGGAATGCTGCAGGAACTCAGGCGGTAGTTGCAATGGCAGCCGATGGTTCCACAATTAACGGAAGCGCTGACGGAATAACGGTCACAATGGCTGATGCCACAGGCGATGAAGGCAATACAGGCGATGAAGGCAATACAGGCGATGAAGGCAACACAGGCGATGAAGGCAACACAGGCGACGAGGGCAACACAGGCGATGAAGGCAACACAGGCGACGAAGGCAATACAGGCGACGAAGGCAATACAGGCGATGAAGGCAATACAGGCGATGAAGGCAATACAGGCGACGAAGGCAATACAGGCGATGAGGGTAACACAGGTGACGGTACAGAGGAAGTGCCGGCCGGCGATTCCGCTGCGCTGTACATGCTTGCAGCTGTTGTTGCTGCGGCAGGCGTTGTCGTGCTTTCCAGAAAGAGAGCCGTGACAGAAAAGTAATTATTGCTTTTCATAATTAAAATTATATAGTGTAATAATATGTGCAGAGGATGTCCATGACGATGAATTTCCAAACTCGTCAAAAGGACATCCTCTTTTTTGTCTGTTTGCTTGCTTTTGTATATTCTGTTCTGGCCGATACGAATACAGATTAAATAAACTCCGAATTAAAATATATCTAATTTATCTCGTACTCAATCTCTAATTTTTTGTGTATTCAAATATATGTAAAAACTGTAAAATACAATTAATCGTCGGGACGGGTAGCATATTGCAAACCGAAACGGTGGGAAACATATTATTAATTATCTAGGAGGGTAATAGTACAATGAAAAAATTAAAAAAAGTTTTGGCTGCTGTTTTAGCAGGAACAATGGTTCTTTCATCAATGGCTGTAGCCGCATTTGCTGACGATGAAGTAAAATTTACAGAAGTTACCTATAACTTTACTGTAACAGAATTTGTTGAAGCTGAGACTGTAACAATCGGCGCACAGACATCTGACTGGGTAGGAGTTGAAAGCACATTCGATATTACCGGAGAGGGAGCAGTATCAGCTACTCTTCAGTGGAAAGCAGAAGACGGAAATATAATGGAAGAGTCTGCATTCACAAATATGGGATATCTGTCCGGAAAAGTTGCCAATATACTTTCTCTTGACAGCGTTGTTATCAATGGCGTATCATTCGAATTCCAGGCAGATGCTTCAGCTAATGAAGGCAAAGACGCAGTTTTCCAGACATCAGCAATTAATCCTTCAGACGGAACATTGAATGGTTTCCCTAACATCTGGAATGCAGCCGGACAGCAGGCAGTAGTTGCAAAGAGCGCTAACGGTTCAACAATCAATGGAGGCACTGATGCCATAACCATTACTTGGGCAGATGCTGACCTTGCAGCAGATACAGAGACAGGAGACAGCGCTTCAACAGCACTTGTACTTGTAGCAGTTGCAGCTCTTGCAGTAGTAGCTACGGTTTCTGTTAAGAAGTACGCAGTTGAGAGATAATTTTTCATTATTGAATAATATGTTGATCGCGAGGGAACCGGATATCCGGTTCCCTTTTTCTGCCGTTCAGTCAGGGTACGGGACGACAAAAAAGGACAGGTGTGTACAAATTCTCTAATAGTTGCAGTATTTTATCTCTAAAAAAATACTTGATTAGGCATCTGAGCCATTATATAATTACATGGTAGGCTAATCTACAATATATTATCATGTAACGAAAGTTACAAATAGGAGGATGACAATGAAACTTAGAAAAATGTTAGCAGCGCTTCTTGCAGGCGTAATGACGGTTTCAGCTCTTTGCGTATCATCATTTGCAGCCTATGTTCAGGTTACTGATGAATTTGATCCGTCAGGAGAGTATTCCGCACAGATGTTTATCCAGATTGGCGGAAGCTGGGCATTCAGAGACCCTATCAGCAATGACGAGACAGGAAGAGACAGCGGATATGCCGGAGCAGACAAGATTACAGTTGCAGAAAACGGTGAGATTAAAGAGGAGTACGAAGGTACTTTCACTGATGTAACTCTCGCAGGTAACGGAGATTACACACTTACCCTTGACGCCCCTAGCTTCGGTGATGCTGCAACCAACTTCAACCTCATCGGTATTTCAACCGATATTCCTGCTACAGCAGCAGAGACAGTTAAGTTTACCAACGTTAAGATTACGGTCAACGACAGCTCTATTATGTCTTATACATATGACGAGGGTGTTGTAGACCCTGACTGCATCAGCAATAATTCTTACATCAATGTTCTCGGCGTTAACATTTGGAACAGCGAGACCTGCGCAGATGCCAACACAATGCTTGGCGGAACTGATGTATGGCCTGGTACCGTAAGCAAGGTTGAGATTTCATTTACAGTGTCCGGTTTTGATTATGACAAAGCAGCAGATGAGACTGAGGCACCTGCAGATGATGAGACTGAGGCACCTGACGATGCAACGGAAGCAAATGACACGGCAGATACCGACAGCGAAAGCACCGGTCTTTCAACGGGCGCAATCATTGGTATCGTTGCAGCGGTAGTAGTTGTTGTTATAATTATTATCGTTATTGCCGCATCTTCTTCCAAGAAGAAAAAAGCTAAATAATCATTTATTGAATTAAAAAGGTTTTTCAGGGCGGAGCTTATGCTCCGCTCTTTTTGTGTAATATATCTAAAATTGGTGTGATAATTATATTAAATATTTCTAAAAATTACTGTATTTGATGTACAGTATTTATAGTAGTTCAAATTTAAAAAATCTTATATAATAATTGTAAATAAATACTATTGATTTACCTTGTAGTATGAAATGGAGGTAGAGGATGAACGAACAGAAATCCAAGAGTGAATTGGCCGCAGACAAAGTGTATTGGCTTGTGCGGCTTGGGATTTTGGCAACGGCAGTAATGATGTTTTTGCCCGCCATGAATCCCGGCAGACTCTGTGAGCGAATAAGCACCAACTTATCATTGTTCACGAGCGCCGTATCATGGAATGGAATTATTGACGGTATCCGAGGATTTGATTTGAGGGTAATTTCATATGATCCGTTCCGATTGATAATGATTTTCTCCATTATCGCTCTCATAGGAATTATTCTTATGTGCGTTGGTGGATGTATGTCGTTAGGAAATCTTAAAACAAAAGTGAGAGGCAATTTCTTTGCGCTGGGAGGCGCGCTGATGCTGGGAGCAGCAATGCTTCTTATGCACATACCATACAATCAGATTGTTGACGCAGTATCGCCTACAGAAGCAACAAATCCCAACCCGTTTTTGCCTTCAATGCCGACTGCCATGTGGGTATTTTTCATAATAGCTGTGGTAGTATTCGTGTTTACGCTTGTTACGGCTATTATGCTTCCGAAGCCTGCAAAGGACGAGAAGTGCGGAATTGCAACAAAGTATAAGCTTTTCCTTTGTATGCTTCCGTTTATCGTACTTACTTTCGCTTTCTCGTATCTGCCGCTTTACGGCTGGAGATATGCTTTCTTTGATTATGCTCCGGGAACCCGGCTGTCGATGGATCAGTTTGTGGGATTTAAATGGTTTACAAGACTTGTAAGCGATCCCGCAACACGAAGGGACGTTATAAACGTATTGAGGAATACGTTGGTAATGAGCGGTCTCGGTATTGCTACAAGCTGGCTGCCGATGTTTTTCGCTATCCTGCTTAACGAGATTAAAACAAAATGGTTCCGCAAGTCTGTTCAGGTATTTACGACAATTCCTAACTTTGTAAGCTGGGTACTTGTATATGCCCTTGCATTTGCAATTTTCTCTTCGGAAGGTTTTATTAACCAGCTGCTTGGAACCTCAATCGATTTCCTTGGAAATCCGAAGGGAACCTGGTTTAAGATGCTTGCATGGGGCTTGTGGAAGGGCACCGGCTGGAGCGCTATTATTTACGTAGCCGGCATTTCCGGTATTCCGCTTGAGCTTTATGAGGCGGCGACGGTTGACGGAGCCGGAAGGGCACAGAAGATGTGGCATATTACGGTGCCGGGACTTATGCCTACATATTGCGTATTGCTGCTCATGTCAATTGCCAACATCCTTACAAACGGTATGGATCAGTATCTCGTATTTTCCAATCCGCATAACATGAAACTGATACAGGTATTGGATTTGTACGTATACAGATTAGGCCTTGGCTCCAGCGGCTCCATTCCGCTTTCAACCGTAGTTTCTATGACTAAGTCCATAGTCAGCGTAATCCTGCTGTTCTCTGCGAACGCTATATCTAAGCTGATCCGTGGCGAGAGCATTATGTAGGAGGTGATATGATATGGCTAAAATGTCCGAAAAAATGAAACAGGAGCTTAAAGCTGAAAAAGAATACAATAAAAAGCATAAAAGAATTTACAGACTGGGAGCCAATGATGTTATATTTAATATCGTTAACTACACGCTGTTTGCATTGTTTATGCTGATATGTATATTCCCGTTTTATTATATTTTTATTAACTCAATATCATCACCTGAAGCGGTTACATCCAAATCAGTAACCTTCTGGCCGCAGGGATTTTCTCTTGAGAC